>DASTIS010000164.1:0-10352 GCA_035717365.1 Rhodanobacteraceae bacterium | reverse complement strand
CCGCCGCCGTAGCCGACCAGGTCGCCGTGGCTGCCGATCACGCGGTGGCAAGGCACGATGATCGAGAGGGGATTGGCGCCGTTGGCCGCGCCGACGGCGCGCACCGCGCGAGGGCGCCGGATCCGCCGCGCGATGTCCGCGTAGCTCACGGTTTCGCCATAGGGAATCGCCAACAACGCGCCCCAGACCTCGAGCTGGAACGGCGTGCCGGACGGGCGCAGTGGCAGGTCGAACTGCTGGCGCTCGCCCGCGAAATATTCGTCGAGCTGACGTGCGACCGCGTGCAGTCTGGACTTGCTCGTCTTGGCGTCCGTTGGCGGTGGCGGTGCGGCGCCATCGTGCGGCAAGCCGATTTCGACCAGCCCCGCGCCATCGCTGACCAGCATCAGCGGGCCGATCGGTGTATCGATCCGGTCGTAATAGAGCATCGCCTCAGAATCCGTAATGCAGGAAACCGCCATCCACCGCCAGCACCTGTCCGGTGACGTAGCTTGCGGCGGGCAGGCACAGGAACGCGACTGTCGCGGCGACTTCCTCGGGTTCGCCGATGCGCGCCATCGGGGTGCGTTGCAGGACTTCGTCGAGGTAGTCCGGATCGGACAGCGCTTCGTCGGTGCGCCGGGTGCGGATGTACCACGGCGCCACCGCGTTGACGCGGATGCCGTCGTCGCCCCACTCGCAGGCGAGGTTGCGGGTCATCTGGTGCAGCGCCGCCTTGCTCATGCCATACGCCACGCCGGTGCGCACGTGGTTGATGCCGGACACCGAGCCAACGTTCACGATCGCGGCGTTGCCGTGCTCGACGAGCCGTGGATACGCGAGCCGGCACAGGTCGAACGCCGCCACGCTGTTGAGTCGCAGCAACCCTTCGAGATCGTCCGGTTCGAGGTCGAGCGTCGCGTGCTTGATGTTGCCGCCGGCGTTGTTGACCAGCAGCGACAACGGGACGTCAAGGTCGGCGATCCAGTCGAAGATCGCGAGCCGGTCCTCGGCGTCGCCGACGTCCGCCGCGAACCGACGCGGTTCGCTGTCCGGAAAGTCCTCGCGCAATTCTTCGGCTGCTTGCTGCAGCGCGTCCTCGTCGCGCGCGACCAGCAGCGGTTGCGCACCGAGCGCGGCCAGTTCGCGTGCGCAGGCGAGCCCGATACCGCGGCTGGCGCCGGTGACGAGGCAGGTCTGGCCGTCGAGCCGCCAGCGGCCGGGAGAAGCATTCACGCGCGGGCTCCGTATAGCGTCGCGCTGAGCTTAGCGCAGCTTGCGCGAGGCTGCCGTTCGCGCGAGACTGCGCAGCGTGATCCGTGTGCTCGCCTTGTTGTGCCTCGCCGGAATGCTCGCGGCGTGCTCGTCGCATCCGGCGCCCGCCGAGATGGTCGCGGTCCCGGCTGCGCCGGCCTCGGCCACGACCAACGCGTTGGCCGGCACGCCGATGGCCACCTACGGCCACGCGCTCAACCGCGCGAAAAACGTCCAGAACGTCGTCGATCAGGCCGCCGCCAGACAGGCGAAGGCGATCGACGCGGCGACCGGCAGTTCATCGCCCTGACGCCATCCCCCCGCGCACCTGGCGGTGCGCGGCCCCCTTCGTGCCGAAGGGGGTGGACCGCCATGGCGCTTCGCCGCTTTGCTTCCCCCTTCCATAAGGAAGGGGGACCGAGGGGGATGGCTTTTCGTTTTTGCGCGATCCCCTTCGTCGGGAAGGGGATCGCGTCCTGGAAGCACGGTCAGAAGCGATACTCGGCTTGCGCCGACACCATGTCGGTGGTCAGGTTCAGATTGTCCTTGCTGGCGTGGTAGTAGTCATAGCCAACGCCGACTCCGAAGCGACGCGAGAAGTCGTAGCCGACCCCGACGCCGCCGTACCAGCCGTTCGAATTGCTGCTGGTGCTGACCGGGTTGATGTCGTTGCTCATGCCGTGACCGTTCCAGGCGTACAGGCCGCCGCGGCCGGACACGTACCAGTTGGGCGTGAAGTTGTAGTGCGCATTGGCGCCCACGGTCCAGCCGTGCAGCGAGGCCTTGCCCGGTGCGACGACGGGTTGCGAATTGAACACGTTCTTGACACGGACGTTGCCGAGGTCGTTGTAGCCGATCTCCGGGCCGACTGCGAAATTCGGCGCGACTTCCCAGCGATAGCCGCCGTTGACGGCGTAGCCGGTGTCGTCGCCACTGTTGATGCCGTGCTTGATGTTGCTTTGTCCGATGTTGCCATTGATGAACGCGCCGCTGTCCGCGCCGGCGAGGGTGGTGTCCTGCGCGAAGACGGGTGCGGCCGCGAAAACCGCGGCGATGGCGAGGACGATTGCAGTGTTGCGCATGATTGTCTCCACTTGTTGGTCGTTCACGCATGCAGTGCTTCGCATGCGCTTGGCCAGTGAGACTGGGGGCAATCGGCAACGTTCGTTAAGGTTTCGCTAGTTCCTCAGGCACGGTTCATTGCGTTCATGGGGGCGTCATGCGCATGAACAGGGGACCCGCGCGTTTCGTGGTCAGGCGCGTCAAGATTCGAGGCGGCGGCCGCTGTCGGCATCGAATGCGTGCAATCGCGATGGATCGAACTGCAGGCGCACGCGTTCGCCGGGCGCCGGCAGCGACTGCGGCGCGATCCGCGCGACAAGCGGGATATCAGCGAAGCGCAGATTGAGGAACATCTCGTTGCCGACCGGCTCGATCACTTCGAGCACCGCATCGAATTGCGCCGTGGCGGCCGGGCCCGGGGTCCGCGCGAGCTGCAGGTGTTCGGGGCGCAAGCCCAGCACGATCTCGCGATCGCGGCATGCATCCAGCCACGCGGGCGCGGTGGCCGGGTTGCCGAGCGGCAGATCCGCGCCGTCCATCGCGAGATGCGGGCCCGCGTCGTGTCGCGGCGTGCCGCGAAAGAAATTCATTGCGGGGCTGCCGAGGAATCCCGCGACGAACAGGTTCGCGGGTTGCTCGTACAGACGCATCGGGGTGTCGATCTGCTGGATCGCGCCGTCGTTCAACACCACGATGCGCTGGCCCAGCGTCATCGCCTCGATCTGGTCGTGGGTGACATAGATCATCGTTGCCGCAAGCCGATGGTGCAGGCGCGCGATCTCCACCCGCATCGCGACGCGCAGTTTCGCGTCGAGGTTGGACAGCGGCTCGTCCAGCAGGAACACCTTCGGCTCGCGGACCAGCGCGCGGCCCAGTGCGACCCGTTGGCGTTGACCGCCCGACAGTTGCCGCGGACGCGAACCGAGCAGCTCGTCCAGGCCCAGCATCCGCGCCGCGCCGGCGACGCGTTGCGTGATGTCCGCGCGGGGCAGGCCACGCAACTTCAAACCGAAGGCAAGGTTCTCCGCGACGCTCATGTGCGGGTACAGCGCATAGCTCTGGAACACCATCGCAATGTCGCGTTCGCGTGGCGCGAGATCGTTGACGACGCGGCCGTCGATCGAGATCGTGCCGGAGCTGATGGTTTCGAGCCCGGCGATCGCGCGCAACAGGGTGGTCTTGCCGCAACCGGACGGTCCAACCAGTACCAGAAGCTCGCCGTCCGCCACGGTGAAGCCGGCGTCCGCCACGGCGACCTTGCCGTTGCCGTACACCTTGCTGACGTTGTCGAGATGCACCGTGGCCATGCGTGGACCCGTGTCCGGCCGCCGATCCTCCCGCGGCCTTTCGCAGCACGTTATCATGCGTGTGCAATCGTTTTCATCATGGGGTATTCCATGCCGGCAGACGCTTCGGCCGCAACAGATCCCACCTTTCCGGGCGGGTTCCTGTGGGGCTGCGCGACCTCGGCCTATCAGGTCGAGGGGTCGCCGCTCGCCGACGGTGCAGGTCCGAGCACCTGGCATCGTTTCGTGCATACCCCGGGGCACGTACGCGACGGGGATACCGGCGACATTGCCTGCGACCACTACCGGCGCTGGCGTGAGGATGTCGCGTTGATGCGCACGCTGGGAATGCGCGCGTATCGCTTCAGCATCGCCTGGAGCCGGGTGCTTCCCGAGGGTCGCGGCCACGTCAATCCGGAAGGCCTGGCGTTTTACGACAGGCTGGTGGATGCGCTGCTCGAAAACGGCATCCAGCCGATGGTTACGCTGCACCACTGGGACATGCCGGCCGCGCTGGACGATCGCGGCGGCTGGCTGAACCCCGACAGTGTCGGCTGGTTTGCCGACTACGCGCAAACCGTGTTCCGCAAGCTGGACGATCGCGTCGGCCTGTGGGCGACCCTCAACGAGCCATGGGTCGTCACCGATGCCGGGTATTTGCACGGAGTGCTCGCGCCCGGCCACCGCAGCCGCTACGAGCCGGTGATTGCGGCGCACCATCTGCTGAAGGCGCATGGCGCCGCGGTGCAGGCCTACCGCGCGGAAGGCCGCAACAACATCGGCATCGTGGTCAACCTGGAACCCAAATACCCGGCCACCCAGAAGCCTGACGACATCGCCGCGCGCGCGCGCGCCGACGCCTACATGAATCGCCAGTTCCTCGATCCGGTGTTCCTCGGCCGCTATCCGGATGAAATGCGCGACGTGTTCGGCGATGCCTGGCGGGAATGGCCGAAGGAGGACCTCGCGCAGATCCGCCAGGCGATCGACTTCGTGGGCGTGAACTACTACACCCGCAGCGTCGCACGACATGACCCCCGCGCGTGGCCGCTGCGTGCCAGCGGGATACCGCAAAAACAGGCGACGCGCACGGAAACCGGCTGGGAGGTGTATCCGCAAGGTCTGGCGGATGTGCTGAACTGGGTCACCACCCGCTACGATCGTCCGCCGATCTACATCACCGAAAACGGCGCGGCGTTCTACGATCCGCCGGTCGCCGATGCCGGTCGCGTCGAGGATCCCCTGCGGGTGGCGTACCTGCGCGCCCACCTGCTTGCGGCACGCTCGGCGATGCGGCAGGGCGTGGACCTGCGCGGGTATTTCGTGTGGTCGCTGCTCGACAACTTCGAATGGGCGCACGGCTACGCCAAGCGGTTCGGCATCGTGCACGTGGACTACGCCACCCAGCAACGTACCCCCAAGGACAGCGCCCGGTTCTATGCAGAGGTGATCGCCACGCACGGCGCGGCGCTGCAGACTGCGTGAAAAAACCGGGGTCAGAGTGCACTTTTCGGGCACGGACTCCCAAGCCAACCGACAATTACCGCGAAAGTGCACTCTGACCCCGGTTTTACGTTATCCCTTGATGCTGCCCAGCAGCAGGCCGCGCAGGTAATAGCGCTGCAGGGCGAGGAACAGGACCAGCACCGGGATTACGGTGACGACCGCCCCGGCCATCATCAGTCCGCTGTCCTGCACGTGTTCGCGCGACAGCGACGCCAGCCCGACGGGCAGCGTGTAGTGCTGCTCGCCGGTCAAGGCGATCAACGGCCACATGAAATCGTTCCAGGCGACGAGGAACGTGAACACCGCAAGCGTCACGATGATCGGCTTCAGCAGCGGCAACACCACCTGCGCGAAAATGCGCAGTTCGCCGGCGCCGTCGACGCGCGCGGCTTCCAGCAGTTCGCCGGGAATGCTGCGGGTGTACTGGCGCACCAGGAAGATGCCGAACACGCTCGCCATCGCCGGCAGGATCACCGCCGCGTAGGTATTGACCAGCCCGGCATATTTCAGCAACAGGAACAGCGGCAGCATCGCGACCTGCGCCGGAATCACCAGCGCGCCGATCAGCACGCCGAACATCTTTTCGCGCCCCGCGAAACGCAGTTTCGCGAAGGCGTAACCCGCCAGGGTGTTGCATACCAGCGACGACAACGTGATCGCCGTCGAGATGATCAGGCTGTTCGCGAAGTACCGGCCCATGCCTGCGTGCGCGAACAATTCGCGGTAATTGTCGAACGTCGGGTGCAGCGGCAGCATCGGCGGCGGCAGGGTGTTGGCTTCGCCGGGTTGCATGAACGACACCGAGAGCATCCAGAACAACGGAAACAGCGCCAGCACCGTACACGCGGCCAGTGCGCCATTGACCAGGCACTTCGACGTGCGCGGATTCACGGCGTGTCCTCGCGCGTTTGACCGAAACGCCACATCAAGGCGGTTGCCGCAAACATGACCAGGAACAGCAGGAACGCCACCGCCGAAGCCGTCCCCATGTTCCACCACTTGAAGCCCTCGTTGTACATCAGGTACAGCACGCTCACCGTGCTCTGCAGCGGCCCGCCCCGGGTGATCACGTAGGGCTCGGCGAACAACTGGAAATACCCCGACACGGTGAGGATGCCGACCATCAGCAGGATCGGCGAGAGCGCCGGCAGGGTGATGTGGCGAAACTGCCGCCACGCCGAGGCGCCGTCGATGCGCGCGGCCTCGTACAGGTTGGAGGGGATCGCCTGCAGGCCGGCCAGCAGGATGATCATGTTGTAGCCGAAGTTCTTCCACACCGCGAACAGGATGATCATCGGCATCGCCCAGTGCGGGTCGCCCAGCCAGTCGATTGCGGGCAGGCCGAGGTGCACCAGCACGAAGTCGACGACGCCGTACCGGGTGTTGAAAAGGTAACGCCAGATCACCGCCACCGCGACCACGGTCGTGACGACTGGCGCGAACAGGGCGGTGCGGAACAGCGGCTTGAAGCGCGCGGCCGACGAATTCAACAGCAACGCCGTGGCAAGTGAAACCGCGATCGACAGCGGCACGCCCACGACGACGAAATACAGCGTGTGGCCGAGCGCCGCCCAGAACAGCGGCCGGTGCAGCAGCTCCCAGTAGTTGGCGAGGCCGACGAAACGCAGGTTGCCGATGTCGGCCAGCGCGTACAGGTCGTAGTCGGTGAGGCTCAGGCCCAGCCCGGCCAGCACCGGAAGCAGGAAGAACACGCCAAGCACCAGCAGCGCCGGAGTGAGGAACCACCATGCGGAGGATGCGCGATTCATGTCATGGCATGTCCGTCATGGATCTCTCGATTTTGTGCGGGCCGGCATCCCCCCCGACGCTTCGCATCGACCCCCTTCCTTTGGAAGGGGGATTGAGGGGGATGGCTCTCCGGGTGCGTACATGCGCCCGATATGGATTGAGTTCACTCATGTTGCCGCTCCAGCACCCAGCGGCGCTTGGCGAGCATCGTATCCGCCTGCGCGTCCATTTGCGCGGTCGCCTGGTCGATGGTCAGTTGTCCGGCGACGGCGCGTGCGGCGACGTCCTGCATCATGTTGACGATCTGTTCCCATTCGGGCACTTGCGGCGCCGGGCGCATGTGATCGAGCTGCGCGCGGAAGGCGCGCAGCTTCGGATCGTTTTTCAATACGGGATTTTCCCAGGACGACCGTCGCGCCGGCAGATCGCCGAGCAGTTCGTAGAAGCGCACCTGCACCTCGGGTCGCGACAGGTATTCGATCAGCGTCCACGCGGCGTCCTTGTGGTGCGACGAGCGCGGGATTACCAGGCTGGATCCGTAGGTCACCGAGTCGCCGGGACCGTTCGGGCCCGGCAGTCGTGCGGTGGACCATTCTGCCTGCCGCGATGCCGGCAGGCGCTTGCGGAACTCCCCGATGTTCCAGGGACCGGACAGGTAGAACACGAAGTCGCCGCTGTCGAACGCCTGCCAGGGATTGGTGACCTGGACATTGGTAAAAGGCGGTACGTCGCCGCGCTTGAACAGCCCCACGTAGAAGGCGAGCGCGCGCTTGAAGCCGGCGCTTTCGAAATTGCCGTAACGCCCGCCGTCGCGCAGCAGCGGGACGTGTTGCTGCAAAGCCAACGCCAGCAACTGGTCGTATTCGTTGGTCGGCAGCAATGCGCCCCAACGCTTGCCGCCACTGCTGGCGCGGATCGCGTCCATTTGCGCCTGCCACTCGCTCCAGTCGCGTGGCGGCGCGTCGAAGCCCGCGTCGCGCAACAGGTCCACGCGGTAGAACAGCAGGCGCGTGTCGATGTACCAGGGAATTCCATACAGCACGCCGTCGATACGGTTGGTCGCCCACGCGGTTGCAAAGTAATCGTCTTCGCGGATCACGCCGGAATGCGCAGCGCGTGCCCCCAGCGGTTCCAGCGCATGCAGGGCGACGAACTCCGCGATCCAGGTGTTGCCGATCTGGACGAGGTCCGGCAGCGAGTCGCCGGCATAGGCCGTCAACAGTTTTTCGTGCGCCGCGTTCAGGGGGATCTGCTGGACGCGCACCTGGATGCCGGGATGCGCCCGTTCGAATGCGGGCAACAGCTGCTCGACCGCCAAGCCCTCGCGGCCGATGGCCCAGAACTCGAGCGTGGTCCCGCGCGAAGCGGGCTGCGTGCAGCTTGCCAGCAACAACGATGAAATCAATGCGATCGCGCAGATGACCCGGAGAAACTTCAAGCTTGTTTCTTCATGAGAGCCTTCCGATCCTGTCTGCGCAACCACAACTTTTGAACGACCATGGACGGCCTGAAGGCCCGCGTGGATGCGCTGAAGCAAGCCCTCCCCTTCAAGGGGGAGGAGAACGCGGGTGCGCTGGGACACGCGATGGATCTTCGAGGTCTTCACTGACATGAAGCCTCCGGCTTCCCCGGGGGAAATTTACTGCAGCGCGGCGGTAGCCGGCTTCGCCGTGACAGGCGGTGTGGCATGGGTCGCTTCGCCAGCGGGTTTTTTGTCGAGCCAGCCACCCTTGAATCCCGCGCGCTCCAGGCCGCGCCGGATGTGCGGGTTCCTGCGCATCACGCGCCACACGAATCCGCTGCGGTAGTTTTCGATCATCAACAGGATCGGTCCCTGGTCGATGCCGAGGTATGCGTTGTCGAACCAGCCCACGCCCGGTACCACGTGCCCTGCACGTGGCGTGACATCAAACCGGAACGTTGGGTTGAATGCATCGACGAATCCGTATTTCGAATACAGCCATTTCCCGTAGCGCTGGTACATCGCCTGGATTGCCGGTAATACCAGCTCCGGCGCGAACACGATCGAGGCGATCGACGCGGTCGGCACGATGGTGCAATCGTCGACCACGTGCCCGACATCGGCACCGCGCGCGAGGTAACCATGGAACTGCATGCGCGTGCCGTCGGGCCGATTCCACGACACGCCTCCCGGCCCATTGCTGGCGGTCAGGCCCCAGACGTCCGCACCGTACCCCGTGCAGTGCCGCGGATTGGCGATCGCATAGGCGCGCTGACCGACCACCGAGCGCCGGCTGTTCTCGAAATAGTCCATGTCGTGCGCGCGCATGAAGGCGTCCTGGATGCCGCGGAAGTCGATCCAGGATTCACTGTACTGGTGACCGAACAGCGGAGCGAAGCCGATGTGCGGCTTGCTGCCATGGAAGCGGCCCCAAGTGCGACCGTAGGTGGATGTCCATGCCTTCCATGCGGCCGGTTGCACCGCATGTGTGGGCGAGCCGAGCGCGAGGACGTACAGGATCATCGCCTCGTTGTAACCCTGCCAGTCGGCGTCGATGAACTTGCCGCCGGGGGTCCAGCCCATGCTGACCAGCGGCGAGCGTACCTGCGCCCAGTTCCAGTCCATGTTGCGGTAGAGGTTTTCCGCAATCTGCCGGATCTCGCGTTCCTCGGCGTTGTCCTGGTCGAAATACGTCTGGTCGAACAGCACGCCCGCCATCAGCAGTGTGGTGTCGATGGTGGACACCTCGGTACGGCGGCTCCAACGCAGGCCCGTCTTCATGTCGAGGAAGTGGTAGAAGAAGCCGTGGTAGCCGGTGTCGTCGTCCTCGCTGGCGCCCTGCGGTGCGTTCGCGAAGAACCTGAGCGTGGTCAACACGCGCTGGCGCGCCTGCTCGCGGGTGATCCAGCCGCGCTCCACCCCGATCGGGTAGGCGGTCAGCGCGAAACCCACGGCGGCGATGCTGGAGAAGTAGGGCGTTCCCTTGCGCGGCGGCCAGTGGTCGGGGACCAGCCCGTTCTCGGGATTCGCGGTTTGCCAGAAGAACTCGAACGTCCGGTGCTCGATGTCGTCGAGCGACAGCGTCGCCGGTTGCACCGCCGGCTGTTGCGGCGCCGCGCGCTGGGCATGGACCGGCGCGCCGGACAGCAGCACCAGCAGCACGAATGCGACGCCCGCTCCGGATCTTCGCAACGCGAGCAGCGCGGCGCCGGGTATCCGCCAGGGCCGCGTCGCCACGGTGCGTGCTCCATCCACCTGCGCGTACCTATGCTGGTCGGGATGGCTGGCTGTGGCGCCGTCTCCCTCCGATGCCGGCTTGAACATGCAATGCCCTCGTCATTGGTGCCGGGTGCCAGGCCGGCCGGGTGAATGTTTGCGCCTGCCGGCGCGAGTTCGGCAATCGTCAGACGGCCGCGCAACAGCGCGCGATGAACTGCTGGTGCGTGGGCATCGCGTCCACGCAGGTCGCGATCACGCGCTGGACGCTGTCCATCAATTGTTTGAGTTCCGCGTCGGAGAGCTGGTCCGCTGCCGGGTGCCAGGCGCGCGGCAGG
>DASTIS010000163.1:0-6444 GCA_035717365.1 Rhodanobacteraceae bacterium | reverse complement strand
TTGTCTGTTTGGTCATTACACGTTCTCCTCTTCGGGTTCAGGCTGCGATCGATGCGTTGTGCGCGTAGCCGGCCATCTGGTCACGCAAGGCAGCCTTGAATGCCGGCCGCGTCTCGCAACGCTTGACATAGGCATCGAGTGACGGGAATCCGTCGAACAGGTCGGTGTGCCGGATGAACCGCAGCACGGTCGTCATCAGGATGTCGGCCGCCGTGAATCGACCCAGCAAATAGTCGCGGTCATCCAGCCAGTCGGACAGTGCGGCAAGGCGAGCCTTGGCTTCGCCGACCGCGCCGGGGCGCCGCAGCGATACCCATGCTTCGTCGCGGTGCAGGCGATCCATCACGAGCAGGTTCCAGAGCGGCGGTTCGACGGTGTTGAGGGCGGCGAACATCCAGGTGAGCGTTTCGACGCGAAGATCGGGCACCATCAATGCCTCGGACTGTTCGGCGATCGAATAAACGATGGCTCCCGATTCGATCCAGGCCTGGTCGCCGGATTCGAGCACCGGCACCAATCCGAAGGGATGCTTGCGCCGATAGGCGTCGGAATGCCGTTCGTCGGCATCGATCCAGCGGCTCTCATAGTCGAACCCTGCTTCTTGCAAAGCCCATCGAACCCGAAGGTCGCGCACCAGCCCCTCGGCAAAAGTTGGCACCTGGCTGAAACCCCATACGACGAACTGCTTCATGTCATTTCTCCTCGATTCACACTTTCGGTACCGGCCACGACCGGCGTGATCGATAGAATGCAGCCAGTTGCCCGCAAGCCGGGAGTGACAAAAGTGGCGCGATTCAGATGAGGTTCCCAAAATGGACTCGCTGATCAACGCCGCGGCGCGTGCGCTGGCAGTGGGCGATCCGCTGGGCGCGCTGAAGCGGGTCGCCTTGCGTGATGACGCGCCGGCGCTGGCGTTGCGCGGCATCGCGCTCGCTCAGCTCGGTGATTTCGAGCGCGCGAAAGCACTGCTGCGCCGCGCGGCGCGTGCATTCGGACCCAGGGAAACCGTGGCGCGTGCCCGCTGCGTGGTTGCCGAGGCCGAGATCGCCCTCGCCTCGCGTGAGCTGGGCTGGCCCGAAAAAAGACTCGAAGCGGCCCAAGCCGTGCTGGAAGCGCACGACGACCGGATCAATGCCGCGCATGCGCGATATCTTGCGATCCGCCGCTTGCTGCTGATCGGCCGTCTTGACGAAGCCGAACGCGCGCTGGCCGGTCCGGATCCTGCGCCCTTCCCTCCCGCATTGCGGTGCGTCCGCGAGCTGGTGCTGGCAGGGATCGCGATGCGGCGCATCCGCGCAAAGGCGGCACGCGTGGCCGTTGCGCGTGCCCGATCCGCCGCGCGTCAGGCAGGCATTCCCGCGTTGGCAGCCGAGGTCGAATCCGTGGCCCGCACGCTCGATGCGCCGGTTGCCCGCCTGGTCGTGCGTGGCCAATCACGGCTGGTCCTGCTCGACGAAGTTGAGTCGCTGTTCGCGTCGAAAACCCTCGTCGTGGACGCCTGCCGTTATGCCGTGCGCCACGCGGACATGATGATCCCGCTGGCATCGCGGCCGGTGCTGTTTGCACTGGCGCAAGCCTTGGCCGAAACCTGGCCGGACGACGTGCCGCGGCGTGCGTTGATCACCTCCGCGTTCCGGACGAAGTTCGCGGACGAAACGCACCGTGCCCGGCTGCGGGTCGAAATCGGCCGGCTGCGCGCGGCCCTCCGCCCGCTGGCCGGCATACGCGCGACCGCCCAGGGGTTCGTGCTGATCCCCAAAGCCGAGCGCAAAGTCGTGGTGCTGGCACGACCCGTCGAGAAACATGCGGCGGTGCTGGCCCTGCTCGCGGACGGCGAAGCATGGTCCAGCTCCGCGCTGGCACTCGCACTCGGAACGAGCCAGCGCAACGTGCAACGTGCACTCGACGCGCTGGCGGGTGTGGGCCAGGTGCAGTCCTTCGGTCGTGGGCGCGCGCGACGCTGGCTGACGCCGCCGGTGCCGGGATTCACGACAACATTGTTGCTCCCCGCTCCGCTTCCGGGAGATTAGGATGGCGCCATTCGAGAGCTGCGGGAGCGCCAGCATGAAACGGTCAACGGCTGAAATCATTCGCGAGTACGGCCCCTTTTCAGATGCGGACCGCGTACATGGTGTAACGTACGACGGCGAGCGCGTCTGGTTTGCGTCCGGCGACAAGTTGAACGCGATCGACCCTGCCAGCGGCAAGACGCTGCGTTCGATCGATGTCGCCGCGCACGCCGGCACGGCCTTCGACGGGAAACACCTGTTCCAGATCGCCGGGGATCGCATCCAGAAGATCGATCCCGACAGCGGACGCGTGCTTTCGACGATCCCGGCGCCCGGCAACGGCGGCAATTCGGGCCTTGCCTGGGCCGAAGGAACGCTCTGGGTCGGCGAATACCGCGCGCGGAAGATCCACCAGATCGATCCGGAAACCGGGAAGATCCTGCGCACCATCGAGTCCAACCGCTTCGTCACCGGCGTCACGTGGGTGGACGACGAACTCTGGCACGGCACGTGGGAAGACGACGAGAGCGACTTGCGCCGGATCGATCCCGCGAGCGGCCAGGTTCTGGAGCAACTCGACATGCCCGAAGGAACCGCAGTCTCCGGACTGGAAGCAGACGGCAACGGGCAGTTTCTGTGCGGCGGTGGCAGCAGCGGGAGGGTTCGGGTCGTGCGCCGGCCCACGCGGCAATCCGGCGCGACGTGAGGTGGCACAGATTCCGGTGACGACGGAGCAAGCAGCTACACGGCCGCGCGGGGACCGAATACGATGACAGCCGCGCCCGCCAGACAGATCGCTGCCCCGAGGACATCCCAGCGGTCCGGTCGAACACCTTCGACGACCCACAGCCACGATAGCGAGGCGACGATATAGACACCGCCGTAGGCGGCGTACGCGCGCCCTGCAGCGGTGGTGTCTATCCGGGTCAGCAACCATGCAAAGAACATCAGTGAAACGGTGCCCGGCGCGAGCCACCAGCCCGATTTGCCATCGCGAAGCCACGCCCAGAAACTGAAACATCCGGCGATCTCGAAGAACGCGGCGGCGACATAGACGATCGCAACCTTGATCACCGGCTCTTCCTCCCGGCGGTCGAGCGTTTGCGGTCCGACACGGGGTTCGCCATGTCCCTGAAGATCACGCAGTCCGGTCCGGGGCCGCCCCGGCAGACGGCATCGCAGCGTTTGATGAAATCGGCCAGATTGCGCTCGAGTCCTTTCAATTCCGCCAGCTTCTCACGCACCGCACCCAGATGAATGTGCGCGATGGAACGCGCCTCGGTGCACGATCTATCATGGTCCTCCGTCAGTGCGACAAGCGAGCGAACCTGCGCGATCGGGAAACCGAATGCGCGACATTGCCTGATGAAGGACAACCGTCTGCTGTCGCTGTCGCCATAGGTTCGTTGGCCGCCGTCGCGCCGGGAAGGAGCAGGCAGCAGCCCGATTTCTTCGTAATAACGAATGGTGGGTGCATTCGTGCGGGTACGCCGCGCCAGCTCACCGATTTTCATGACGCCGGCCTCCCTCCTCGAAAGACTTGAACCTCAAGTTACTTGAAGTCATATCCTGCGTCCATCACATCCAGCAACCCGGAGGGAGGAAACTCATGAAATGCCATGAATCAGACACGGAGCCAATTGCTTGCACGCTCGATGCCGGCGCGTACCGGGAACGTCTTGCGTGGATTGCCGAACTCAACCGATCCGCGTTGCAAGGCGTCCGACGCGAAGGTGCGCGGTTGACCCTCACCTATGATCCTGGTGCGATCGTCGCCGTCCACGACATGGTTCGCCGCGAACAGAAATGCTGCGCATTTCTACGGTTCGAACTGAACGAGGACGAGAACAAGTTGACGCTCACGATAGCGGCGCCCGAATCAGCTGCCTACGCTTTCGACGCTCTGTTCGATCCCTTTCTGGCGGGCTCGAGCGCGGACGACGACCGTTGTGCTTGCGCGGTGGCGGCACGATGACCGGCGCCGTGCCACCGACGCCTGGCAAGCGCGGCACGACCTTGGCCACATCCGCCGCGGGCGCCGCCGCAGCAGGCGCGCTCGCTTGTGCGGCATGTTGCGTGCTGCCGTTCGCTTTGCCCGCCGCCGTGTTGGCCGTCACCGGTGGGGCGTTGGCCTGGTTGGCGAGTATCCATCAAGGAGTGACCGTCGCAGCGATTGCACTCGTGGCGGCTGGCTGGGTGTGGGTCGTCCTGACAGCTGGCCCGCACGAGAAAGTGCCCCGCTACCGCAACCGTGCTGGTGATGCTCGCGACCTCGGCGATGCTGGCCCTTGCCTATTTCTGGCCGGCGACCGAGCCCATCGCAGTCGCCGCGTTCACCGGTCGATAGCTGACCAAACAGTGCCCGACGCCTGGAGGAAAGAAAATGATTGATACTGGATCCAATGGCCGCTCGTGGCTGGGAGCTGTCGGTATCGGGATCGTCGTTGCCGTGGTGACTGCAGCGGTGATGCTCGCATTGACCAAGGCCGGGGCATCGCCTTTTCCCAAGCCGCCTTCGCTTGCTTTCGCGGAAACCTTGCTTCGACGGCCGCTTCCGTTGCCGGTGGGGCTGCTGTTCCACGTTGCCTACGTGACGTTCTGGTCGGTTGTCTTTGTGCGCCATTTTCCGCGGCGCAATCTCGCGGCGGCACTGGCGCTGGCGGGGGCCCTCTGGTTGGCGATCCTCATCGTCTTCTTCCCGGTCGTGGGATGGGGACCCGCAGGCCTCCACGTCAGCCCCAAACTCATTCCGGCATCATTGGTGCCGCATCTTCTGTTCGGATTCCTTGTCTGGGGACTGGACAAATTCCTTCCGCGCGCGGCTTCCAAGCCGTCCCGCGCTGCTTGAACCGGGCGGGAGGCCAGTCGACCCCCATCATTCGACCGTCGTCGACTATTGCGCGATGTACTCCGCAGATCCGTCATTCCCATTCGATCGTGGCGGGCGGCTTGCCGCTTATGTCGTAGACCACGCGAGAAATACCTTGCAATTCATTGATAATACGACTTGAAACCTTGCCGAGAAACTCGTATGGCAGGTGCGCCCAGCGTGCGGTCATGAAGTCGATGGTCTCCACGGCGCGTAGCGCAACGACCCATTCGTAGGCGCGGCCGTCGCCGACCACTCCCACGGATTTTACCGGCAGGAATACCGCGAACGCCTGGCTGACCGTGTCGTACAGATCCGCGGCGCGCAATTCCTCGATGAAGATCCGATCGGCCTGCTTCAGGAGTCCGGCGTATTCGCGTTTGACCTCACCCAGGATGCGTACGCCCAAGCCGGGACCCGGGAACGGGTGCCGATAAACCATCTCGCGTGGCAGCCCGAGTTCCACTCCGATCCGCCGCACCTCGTCCTTGAACAATTCGCGCAGCGGCTCGAGCAGGTTCAGGTTCATCTTCTCGGGCAGGCCGCCGACGTTGTGGTGGCTCTTGATGACGTGCGCCTTGCCGGTCTTGCCGCCGGCCGACTCGATCACGTCCGGGTAGATCGTGCCCTGCGCCAGCCACTTCACGTCTTCGAGTTTCTGCGCCTGCGCGTCGAAGATCTCGATGAACAGTTTGCCGATGACCTTGCGCTTGGCTTCGGGATCAGCCACGCCGCTCAGCGCGTCGAAGAACTGTTCTGCCGCGTCCACACGGATCACGCGCACGCCCATGTAACGCGCCATGGTGTCCATCACCTGGTCGCTCTCGCCCGAACGCAGCAGCCCGGTGTCGACGAACACGCAGGTAAGCTGATCGCCGATCGCCTTTTCCAGCAGCGCGGCCACCACCGAGGAATCCACGCCGCCCGACAGTCCCAGCAGGACCTTGCCGGACCCAACCGTCTCGCGCGCGCTGGCGATGGCGTCATCGACGATCCGCGCAGGCGTCCACAGGGTGGCGCAACCGCAGAGGTCCACCACGAAACGACGCAGGATTTCCCTGCCGTGCTCGGTGTGCGTGACTTCCGGATGGAACTGCAAGCCGTACCAGTGGCGCGATTCGTCGGCGATCGCCGCGATCGGCACCGATTCGGTGGACGCCGCGAGCGCGAAGCCCGGTGGCAGTGTCGTGACGCGGTCGCCATGGGACATCCAGACGTCCTGCCGGTCGGGCGTGCGTTCGAACAGCGCGCAGCTCTTCGTGGCGATGGTTGCGTGCCCGAATTCTCGCGCATGGCCGCCTTCGACCTCGCCACCCTGTTGCAGCGCCATGGTCTGCATGCCGTAGCAGATGCCGAGGATCGGCACGCCGAGTCCGAAGGCCTGTTCGGGCGCACGCGGCGAATCGCGTTCCGCCACGGATTCCGGACCGCCGGAAAGGATCACGCCTTTCGGCGCGAAATCCGCGATTTCGCCCGGGTCGTGGTCCCACGCCCAGATCTCGCAGTACACGCCGATCTCGCGGATGCGCCGCGCAATCAGTTGCGTGTACTGCGATCCGAAATCGA
>DASTIS010000162.1:0-2695 GCA_035717365.1 Rhodanobacteraceae bacterium | reverse complement strand
TGCTGGACAAGGCAATGCCGGGCTTCGGCGAATTGTTCCGTGCGATCAGTTTCGGGGAAATCGCTACATCGAGCGTCCAGTCGCGCGCGTTCGCGGGGTTGTCCAACCAGACTTTCGTGTTCGCCCTGCCCGGCTCCACTTCTGCTTGCCGGACCGCGTGGGAAAAGCTTTTGCAGGCGCAACTGGATGCGCGCACGCGACCCTGCAATCTGGTGGGGTTGATTCCACGATTGGGCGAGCACTGATGCCGCAAACCCATCGCTTGCGACTCGACGCGCAAAGCCTCCGTTGCGGGTGAATCGCGCGCAGGCGCGCTCCTACGAGAGCGCTTGCGCGCATGATGCGCCGCGACGCAACACGCAGGATTTTCGCTGCAAGCGACCCTGCGGCGTCCGATCATCCCGTCACGAACCCGCGTAGATCCTGATCCGGCAATGCCTCGCGCGAGACGCTTGCGACCCGCGCCGACGGCGGCCCGTGGTGCAACCAGCCGTCCAGGTTGGCAAGGGCCTCGAGGCTGCCCGAAGCCACGACTTCCACTCTGCCGTCGGCGAGATTTCTGGCGTGGCCGGCAAGCCCGAGGTGCAACGCCTGTTCGCGCGTGGACGCGCGGAAGAACACGCCCTGCACCCTGCCGGTCACGATGAAACGCGCGCAAGGCACGAGGTCAATGCTCCCCGGAAGAGGTGGAGGCGGCGGGCCGCGGAGCGCCGGCCGCGGCGATCGCGGCATCCAGCAATTTCGCGTCGACCGGCCCGAGGAAATGTTTCGCCACCGCCCCGTCCGGCGCGATCAGGTACGTCGTCGGCAGCGCCGTGGGTGCCACGAAGCCCGCCGGCGGGCGGGAGGTGTCCATTTGCGCGAGCGGGTAATCGACCGGATGCTTCTTGGCGAACTTCACGAGCCCATCCTGCGTGGTGTCCTCCCAGGCGAGACCGATCGCGGCAACGCGCTTGTGCGTCGCGACGTATTTCGAGATGGCCGGCATCTCGGCGATGCACGGCGAACACCATGTCGCCCAGAAATTGACGATCACCCACTGGCCGCGATGTGCGGCGAGGTCGAATGTCTTGCCGTCCAGCGTGGTCACCACGAGCTTCGGGTGGGTGGCGGCACGCTCCTGCGCAGCCGCCCCGGCAGCGGTCGCGACCAGCAACAGTGCGACGGCACAACACGACAGGCGAATGGGTCGGAATTTCATGATGGCTCTTCCTCGACGGCGCCCGACGGGCGCGTGGTGAACAAGGACCGCAGCGGATGCGCGAGGTTCTCGCGCTCGGCTGCCTCGGCGCGCAGCAATATGTCCACGGCTTCGGGCGTCAAGCCCCGCGCGGCGGCCTGCAGCGACAGCGCGTCGCCGGGAAGCCGGTAGCCACCGATCCGGAACAGGTCATCTAGGTGCACGCTGTCGAGATCGCGTACCAGCACCCATGCGCCCGACTCGTCGCGCTGGATCAATCCCGCTTGCCGCAGGTCGTCGAGATAGCGCTGCAACAGGTCGGGCGTCAGGAACGTTTCGCCCTGGGTCAGCGTAGCTTCGAGCAAGCCCTCGCCGCTTCGCTGCGCGATTGCGAAACGCTGCAATACCCGCAGCAGCCCCACGAACTCGCAACCTTCCGGCAACAATTCATCTTCCGGACGGTATTCGAACGCGGTCAACGCAGCGGTCAGGGTGGCGCCGAGCAGCACGATCACCCACGACAGGAAAATCCAGATCAGGAAGATCGGGATGGCCGCCAGCGCGCCGTAGACTTCGTTGTAGTTGGCGATGCTGCTTACGTACAGCGTGAACAAGGTGCGGGCCAGCTCGAACAACAACGCGGCAGCAACCGCGCCGGCCAGCGCATCGCGCCAGCGGACGCGGCGATTCGGAACCAGCGCGTACATCAGCGCCAATCCGACCCAGGTGCTCAAGAAGGGGGTCAGCTTGATCAGGTTCAAGCCGAACACCCCGCCCTGGTCTGCGCCCCTGAGGAAGGGCTGGGCAAAGACCCACGATCTTGCAGCGAAGGCCAGCACGATCAGGAGCGGTCCCAGGGTCAGCGCCGCCCAGTACATCAGGAACCGCGAGCCGCCCTTGCGACGCACCGGAACACGCCAGATCCGGTTCAGCCGGTCCTCGATGCTCGCCATCATCAGCAATGCGCTGACAAACAGCACGAGGATGCCGACCAAGGTGAGCTTGCTGGCGTTGTCCGCGAACTCCAGCAGGTACCCCTGCACGGTTTGGCCTGCGCCCGGCACGAAATTGCGGAAGATGAAGTTCGACAAGGTATTGCGCAGGGCCGCGAATGCAGGGAACAACGACAGCATTGCCAGCACCGCGGACAACAGCGGCACGATCGCGAACAGCGTCGTGTAGGACAATGCGCCAGCCGTCTCGAAACAGTTGTCGTCGCGAAAACGCCGCCACAGGAAATGCCCGAACGCCCGCAGTCGATCGCGGCGTTGGTGCCATGCGCTGGCGGACAGGGGGCTCACGCTGCGAGACTAGTGCAACTGCGTCGGGAAATCATGGTGGCGCCCGGCCAGGGAAGGCCCGGTTCGGGAAACCCCCGGTTCACGAAAGCCCGGTTCACGAAAGTCCGGTTCACGAAAGTCCGATTCAAGAAGGTCCGATTCAAGAAGGTGTGTCGTCGATGGATATTCTCGTGTTGTACTACAGCCGCAACGGCCACGTCGCGCAACTGGCGCG
>DASTIS010000161.1:0-6455 GCA_035717365.1 Rhodanobacteraceae bacterium | reverse complement strand
CCTGCAGCGCGGTTATTGGGAACGCTCCGGGTTACACAGGAGTTTTTCCGATGACGTTCGAATCGCTCGGGCTTGCGCCCGCGTTGCTGCGTGCCCTTGCCGAACAAGGCTACGCCACCCCCACCCCGATCCAGGCTGCGGCCATTCCGCATGTGCTGGACGGCCACGACCTGATGGCTGGCGCCCAGACCGGTACCGGCAAGACGGCCGCGTTTGCATTGCCGTTGCTGCAAAAACTGTGCGTCGACCAGGTCGCGCAAAGCCACAACAACAAGCAGCCGCGCAAGCCGCGCGCGCTGATCCTCACCCCCACCCGCGAACTCGCCGCGCAGGTTCACGACAGTCTGCGCAGCTACGGCAAACACCTGCGCGTTTACAGCGCGGCGATCTTCGGCGGCGTCGGCATGGGCGGTCAGGTCATGAGCCTGCGCCGCAGCCTCGATGTGATCGTGGCGACGCCGGGCCGGCTGATCGACCACATGGATCGCCGCAACGTCGATCTGTCGTGCATCGACACCCTCGTGCTGGACGAGGCCGACCGCATGCTCGACATGGGCTTTGCGCCGGCGCTCAAGAAAATCCTCGGCGCGTTGCCGAAACAGCAACGCCAGACGCTGCTGTTCTCGGCCACGTTCGTGCCGGAGATCAAGGCGCTGGCGGCGAAGTTCATGCACAACCCGCGGGAAGTGCAGATGGCACTGCCGAACGCAGTCGCGACAGGCGTCCACCACCGCGTGCATCCGGTCGATGCCGACAAGAAGCGCGACCTGTTGCTGCACCTGCTCGCCGCCGACAGCCGTCGGCAGACGCTGGTGTTCGCGCGCACCAGGCACGGCTCCGACAAGTTGTGCAAATACCTTGGCCAGCACGGCTTTCGCGTCGCGACGATCCACGGCAACAAGAGCCAGGGCCAACGCACCCGCGCACTGGCGGATTTCAAGGCCGGCAAGACGACGGTGCTGGTCGCGACCGACATCGCGGCGCGCGGACTGGACATCGCGCAATTGCCGGCGGTGGTGAATTACGACCTGCCGATGGTCGCGCAGGATTACGTGCACCGCATCGGCCGTACGGGCCGCGCGGGCGCGGAAGGCCTGGCGCTGTCGCTGGTGAGCCGCGAGGAAGAAGGCCTGCTGCGCGACATCCGCCGACTGTTGAAGCAGGACCTCGCGGTCGAGATCGTGCCCGACTTCGCGCCGTCGTGGACGTTGCGGATGGACGGCCCGTCGATGCCGATGCGCAAGCCCGGCCGCAACAACGCCAAGCCCGGCAAACCGTCCCATGCACGGCGCCCGCATGCGCCACGCGGCAAGGGCGAGCACGCCGCCGGCAACAAGCGCCGCTCGTGGCGCGACAAGGCCAATTCGCGCAAGGCGTAGGCCGGAAGAACCATAGGTTGGGCTGACCCGGGCTCCATCCGGGGAAGCCCAACGCCCGTGGACAATGTGCGTTGGGATTCGCGTTGCTCAGCCCAACCTACGGGCCACAACACCCACACGCTCTTCGTAGGCGCCTGCCTGCAGGCGACCGCCGGGGCATCGGCGTGCCGGCAAATCGATCGCGCGCAGAGCCTGCCCCGGAATGCTCCTGTCCGGGCGCGCTCCTACAACACCCAATCGCGCGGCTTGAGGTATTCCGCAAGCTGCGCTTCGGGGCTGCCTGGCTCGGGTGCGTAGCCGTACTCGTAGCGCACCCGCGGCGGCAGCGACATCAGGATGGATTCGGTGCGTCCGCCGGATTGCAGGCCGAACAGGGTGCCACGGTCGTACACGAGATTGAATTCCACGTAGCGGCCACGCCGATACAACTGGAATTCGCGTTCGCGTTCGCCGTATTTCGTGTCCTTGCGACGTTCGACGATCGGCAGGTAGGCGTCGAGAAAGCCGTCGCCGACCGCCCGGAGGAACGCGAAGCTACGATCGAAACCCCACTCGTTCAAGTCATCGAAGAACAGTCCACCGATGCCGCGGGTTTCGTCGCGGTGCTTGAGATAAAAGTATTCGTCGCACCACTTCTTGTAACGAGGGTACACGTCTTCGCCGAACGGCTTGCACAGATCGCGGGCAACGGTGTGCCAGTGCCTGAAGTCTTCGTCGAAGGGATAGAACGGCGTCAGGTCGAAACCGCCTCCGAACCACCACACGGGGTTTGCGCCCTGCTTGTCGGCCTCGAAATAACGCACGTTCGCGTGCGCGGTCGGTACGTACGGGTTCTCCGGATGGACCACCAGGGATACGCCGGTCGCGGTCCAGTTGCGTCCGATCAATTCCGGCCGATGCGCGGTCGCGGACGGCGGCAGTGCATCGCCGGTGACGCGTGAATAGTTCACCCCGGCCTGCTCGAAGACCGCGCCGCTCTTGAGGACCCGCGTGCGCCCCCCGCCGCCCGCGGTACGCGCCCACGCGTCCTCGACGAAACGCGCGCCGCCATCAATCGTTTCGACAGCCTGGCAGATACGATCCTGCAGACCGCGCAACCAGGTATCGGCCATTTCGACTTGATCATGCACGGCGCGAAGTTTGACAGCACGAAGGTGGCCACTCAATGTGAGTGATCGTTGCGCGGGTCATGCCTGCGTATACTGGTCGGCCGCGTACGCATTCAACCCACGACATTGGCCCAACGCATCGAACCGCTTGCCGTCACCGCCTGCACTGCCACCTCGGCGCTCGGGCGTGGTACTGCGGCGCATGTCGAGGCACTCGCCGGCAAACGCGGGGGGCTGCGCGCCAATGAATTCTCGTCGGCGCCGCTGGATTGTTTCATCGGCCGCGTCGAGGGCATCGAGGAGGACGCGCTGCCCCCGAAATTCGCGCGCTGGGACTGTCGCAACAATCGCCTGGCCTGGCTCGGGATGCAGCAGGATGGATTGCCAGACGCCGTCGCCGGCGTGGTGGCGCACCATGGCGCCACGCGGGTCGCGCTGGTGCTGGGTACCTCCACGGCGAGCATCGAGTCCACCGAGGACGCCTACCGGCGGCTCGACAACGGCCGCTTCCCCGCCGATCTGCGACGGCCCGAAATCCATACTCCGCATTCGCTCGCCGCATTCGTTGCCGACGTCACCGGCATTGCGGGGCCGGCGCTCACGATCTCGACCGCGTGTTCCTCGTCGGCCAAGGTGTTCGCGTCCGCGGAACGCCTGATCCGGCTCGGGCTCGCCGACGCGGCATTGGTCGGCGGCGTCGACAGCCTGTGCGACAGTGTCCTGTTTGGCTTCAATGCCCTGCAACTGGTGTCGCGGCAACCCTGCCGGCCCTTCGACCAGCGCCGCGACGGCATCTCGATCGGCGAGGCGGCGGCGTTCGCGCTGCTGGAACGTGTCGATGCGTCGCCGCAGGCACCACGCTTGCTGGGCCATGGCGAATCGAGCGATGCCTGGCACATGTCCACGCCGCATCCTGAGGGCCGCGGCGCGCACGCGGCGCTGGACGACGCACTGGCGCGCGCCGGCATCCACGCGGACCGGGTCGACTACGTGAACCTGCACGGCACCGCAACCGGGAAGAACGACGAAGTGGAGGCGAAACTGCTGCCCCGCTTTCCGCAACGCACCCGCGCCAGTTCGACCAAGGGATTCACCGGACATACGCTGGGTGCGGCCGGGGCGTTGGAAGCCGTGTTCGCGCTGCTCGCCATCGAGCACGGGCAGGTGCCGCCCAATCTCGGCTGCGGCGAACCCGCGCCTGAAGCCTTGCCATGGCTCGCGTTGCAGCCGGAGCGGCGACCCATTGACGTCGCGCTGAGCAATTCGTTCGGTTTCGGCGGCAACAACGCGTGTCTCGTGTTCGCACGCGGGGATCGCGCATGAGCGACGCGCTGCAAGTCGGGGTTGCAGGCGTCGGCGCGTGGATGGATGGCGCGCCCGACTGGTCGTCGTTGCGCGAGGTATTGCGTGGCAACGGCGGTCTCGTCGACAACGCCCCGGCAAAACCGGCCGCGGACATGTTGCCGGCGGCCGAACGTCGCCGCGCACCCGACGGCGTGCGTCTCGCGGTGGAGGTCGCGCGGCAGGCTTGCGCGATGGCCAATGCGGATCCGGCCAACCTGCCCTGCATCTTCGCCTCCACGTACGGTGAGCTCGCGATCACCGATTACGTCTGCGAAACCCTTGCGCGTGCGCCGCACGAACTTTCGCCCACCCGGTTCCACAACTCGGTGCTGAACGCGCCCGCCGGGTACTGGACGATCGCCGCCGGTTGCACCGCGGCATCCAGTGCCGTGACCGCCCACCACCGGAGTTTCGCCGCGGGCCTGCTGGAAGCTTCGGCGTACGCATGTGCCGAAGACACACCCGTATTGTTTGCTTCATGCGACGTCGCCTCCACCGGCCCGCTGGCGGAGATGACCCGTACCGCCCTCGCGTTCGGCATGGCCATGGTGTTGACACCCGCGCCGGTTGGCGGGCCGCGATTGCGGATTTCATTGCGCCCTGGCGCAGGCGACGAGCACGCTGCCGTCACGTTGGCATTACGGGCTGTGGCACGCGACAATCCAGCCAACGCGCACGCGCTGGCGCTGCTGGACGCGCTGGCGGGCCGCGGCAAGACCGGCCTGGTCCTGTCGGTGTCGGCCGGAATGTCGATGGACATGGAGATCACGCCTTGAGCAATGCCACCGCCCGCCCCTTCGTCGTCATCCCGTGCCTCAACGAGGAACGCGCGTTGGATGCGGTCGTCGCAGGCGTGCTGGCGCATTGCCGGGACGTGATCGTCGTCGACGACGGTTCCACCGACCGCACGGCGGAGATCGCGGAGCGGTTGCCGGTCACGCTGCTCCGTCATCCCGAACGCCGCGGCAAGGGCGAAGCCCTGCGCACCGGCTTCCGCGAGGCGCTACAACGCGGAGCCGGCGGCGTGTTGACGATGGATGGTGACGGCCAGCACGATCCTGCCGACATCCCCCGCATGCTGGACGCCGCGCAGGCATGGCCGCACGCGGTGGTGATCGGCGCGCGGATGCTGGGGCGCGAACGGCAACCGGCCGCCCGCCGGTGCGCCAACGATTTCGCGAGTTGGGGCATCAGTTGGGGCTGCGGCAAACCGGTCGTCGACGCGCAGTGCGGCCAGCGCTGGTACCCGCGCGCGGCGGTCGAGCTCGCCGACGTCACGACCCAGGACTTCGTGTTCGAAACGGCACTCCTGATCGCGGCGGCACGCGAACTCGACATGCAGGTCGTGTCGGTGCCGATCGCGACCCGCTACCACGCGGACGCGCGTGCCAGCCATTTTCGCCCGGTGCGCGATGTCACCCGTATTGCCCTTTACACCATCGGACGCGTCGTGCACTACCGCAACGTGGTGCACAGCTACCGGGCTTCGCATGCCGCGCCCCCCATCGTGCACGACCCCGAACGCAGGCGCGACGCAACGACGACTCCATCGCTCCGGCGCGTCGACAGCGCGCCCCCCGCGCGAAGCTGACCGCATGGCGCCCGCCACAACCAGCGACGTGCTGATTGTCGGTGGAGGGCTGGCCGGGCTGACGCTGGCGTTGCAACTGCGCGGGCGTTGTCCACAACTGTCGATCAGGATCCTGGAACGACGCCCCGGCCGCGCGCCTGCCGCCGCGTTCAAGGTCGGCGAATCCACGGTAGAGATTGGCGCGCATTACCTTTCGAATACGCTTGGCCTGCGCGAACACCTGGATTCCGCGCAGGTGCGCAAGTTCGGCTTCAGGTTTTTCTTCAGCGACGGTTGTACGCGCCTCGACCAGGCCGCCGAGCTCGGCATCAGCCGGGTCTTCCCGACGCCGTCCTGGCAGCTCGAGCGCGGCACCTTCGAGAACTTCCTCGGCGCACGCGCGCGCGACCATGGCATTTCGATCGAACGGGGCGCCGGCGTGCGTTCGATCGCCCCCGGCAGCAACGGCGCGCCACATACCGTACACGCCAGCGACGGCGAACACCGTGCGCGCTGGTTGATCGATGCCTCCGGGCGTGCGGGACTTCTGCGCCGCCAGCTCGGGCTCGGCGAGGACAACGGCCACCACATCGGCGCGGCGTGGTTCCGGATCGGTGCCAGGCTCGGGCTCGACGACTGGTGCGGCAATTCCACCTGGCGCGAACGCTGCAAGCCGCAGGAACGCTGGCGTTCGACCAATCACCTGTGCGGCCCCGGCTACTGGGTGTGGCTGATCCCGCTGGCGTCGGGCGCGCACTCGGTCGGCATCGTTGCCGACACCGCGCGGCATTCGGTCGAATCGTTCGACAACTTTGAACGCGCGTTGGCATGGCTGCGCGTGCACCAACCGGCGTTGGCGGAGCGGCTCGACGGAAGGCACGGCGATCCCCTCGACTTCCGCTTCCTGCGTGAGGTTTCCTGCGGCTGCCGCCGGGTATTCAGCGCCGACCGCTGGGCGCTGACCGGCGAAGCAGGCTTGTTCCTCGACCCGTTCTACTCGCCCGGCACGGACTTCATCGCCATCGCCAACACCTACATCACCGAGCTGGTCGC
>DASTIS010000160.1:0-4028 GCA_035717365.1 Rhodanobacteraceae bacterium | reverse complement strand
ACGTAACGCGCGCCGCGCACGCGCGTGCCTTGCGAGAGCGCGCCGATGCGTCGGTTGAGTCGGTCGAGCCGGAAATCCGACAGGGCGCTGCACCCGTCGAGAACGATCATGGCGATGGGACACCGCGGGTCGGAGTGAGCCCAACATTGTAAATGGGATCATCCCCGACCGCTGCCGGGATCGGATCCCGCCCGGGGTCAAGCGTTGCGATCAACTGCCACGGGGGGCGGCCTTTCGCGGCCGCACTTGCCACGACAGCCGCTTCGGTCAGGGCGTCTCCTGGACCGCGGGTGTGGCATGCGCGGATTCGAGCCGCCGCAGCAACTCGTCCGGATCGACATAGCCGCCCAGTACCGCGCCGTTGCTGGCGATCACGGTCGGGGTGCCGTCGACGCCGAGGTCCATGCCGAGGTTGAAGTCGTGCGCGACCGGCGACTGGCAGGTCGCGTAGCGCTGCGTGTGGCCCTGGAACGCGCGGGTGAGCGCGGCCCGGCGATCGGCGGCGCACCACACGTCCACGGCCTTCTGCGCCGAGGGCGTGCCGAGCCCGGAGCGCGGCCAGAACAAATAGTCGACCGCGATGCCGAGCTTGTTGATCTGCGCGATGTTGGCGTGGAACGCGCGGCAGTACGGGCAGTCGATGTCGGTGAATACGGTCACCGTGTACTTCGGATTCTCGGGCGCGAAGCGGATCATCTGCGCCGGTGACAGTTTTGCGATGGCGTCGCGCCGCAAGCGCTCGAGCGTGACGCGGTTGAGCGGGGTGCGGGTGGCGACGTCGAATGCATCGCCCTGGATCACGTAGCGGCCGTCGCCGGTCATGTACAACACCTGGCCCTGCACGACCACCTGGTACAGGCCGGCAATGGGCATGGGCACGATGGTCTGCACGTTGGCGTGCGGCGCCATCGTGGCCACCGTAGCCGCGATCTTCTGGCGCACCGCCGGCGTGACCGTGGTGGATGCCGGTGCCGGCGCCGCGTGGGCGTCGGCGATGGCACCGTGGCGGTCGGAAGAGCAGGCGCTGACTGCGAACACGGACAGGGCGAGCGTGCAAAGAATTTTCAGCATGGGTGTCCTGGGTGCGGCACGGCGGCGCGGCGGAGTCGGCGTGATGCTAGCACGCAGTGTGATTCCGGATCGTGCGGCGTCACGGCGTTCAGAAGGTCAGCCACCAACAGCCGCCGAATTGGGTGACCCCGAAATCGCGGGTGCTTCCGTCGCCGCCCCCGGTGGAGATTTCGAAGCCGCTGGGCGGCGACGCGACGCTCGATCCACTGGCCGGAGCATCGGCGGATGCGGCGGGCCATGGACCGGTATCCGCGAATGGCGGACCCGCGGCGTACGCAATCGCGATGCCGGCCAGCGGTTGTTTCAACCATGCGGCCAACGCGCGCAAGGTGGCGCGCGCGGAAGCCTGGTCGATGCCACGCCACAGGATCAACCCGGCGAGCCGATTGATATCGCTCGTTTCGAAGGCCTTGCCGATCGCCTGGCGGAGCGCATGCGGCGAGCCTGCGCAGACATCGCCGAATCCGCTACCGCCGAGGGCCGCATGGCTGCCCGGCGGTGGCGCCGGCGTACCGCAAGGCAGGCCGGAGAACACCGGCTCGCCGTGCGCGCCGACGCAGCGATACACGTGCGTTCCTGTCTGTGCATGCGCAAGCGTTGCGCAGGCGGCGAGCGCGACGAGACACACGATTCGGGCGATCCACGTGGGCATGTCCGCAGTCTAGTCCGGCGCGGTGCCTTCAAACCGTGGTCGTGCCGTCCAGCCGATCCAGCATGGCGCGCGTGGCGCGCGCGCGGTTGAGGGTGTAGACGTGCAGCCCTGGTGCACCGCCGTCCAGCAGCCGCCGGCACATGGCGGCCACCACGTCGGCGCCGAACTCGCGCACGGCGTCGGCATCGTCGCTGAACGCGGTCATCCGCTTGCCGATCCAGCGCGGGATTTCCGCGCCGCACATTTCCGAGAACCGCCGCAGTTGCGCGAAGTTCGCGATCGGCATGATGCCGGGGACGATCGGGATCGTGACGCCCGCGCGGCGTGCGTCGTCGACGAACCGGAAGTACGCGTCGGCGTTGAAAAAGTATTGCGTGATCGCGCCATCGGCGCCGGCCTCGACCTTGGCCTTGAAGTGTTTCATGTCGGCCTGGGCGTGGTCCGACTGGGGGTGACACTCCGGATAACAGGCCACCTCGATGTGGAAGTACCCGTCGTGTTCGCGGCGGATGAACGCGACCAGGTCCGACGCGTAGCGGAAATCGCCGGGCGAGGCCATGCCGGAGGGCAAGTCGCCACGCAGCGCGACGATGCGCCGGCAGCCGAGCTTGCGGTAGTCGGCGAGCAGGGCGCCGATTTCTTCGCGCGAACCGCCCATGCATGAAACGTGCGGCGCGACTTCCAGTGCGTGGGTCTCGCGCAGGTGCCGCACCGTGCGCGGGGTGTGGGTAAGGGTCGAACCGCCCGCGCCGAATGTCACGCTGACGAATTCCGGAGCGAGCGCTTTCAGCTTCGGCAGCGCACGTTCCATCTGCGTGCGCTGTTCGTCGGTCTTGGGGGGAAAGAATTCCAGCGAAATCGGGATCATCGGCACTCGTCGTTCATATATCTCTTTATCAAGATAGAGAGAATACTTGCGCGATGCAACGTGCCAGACAAAACCGCCGGCTTGCGCCGGCGGTTGGAGTCTGGAGGCAGGGGTCAGAGGTCAGAAGCAGGGGTCAGAGTGCACTTTCGTGAGGGCCGCGCATTTCCCATCGCGCCACGGTCCGAA
This sequence comes from Rhodanobacteraceae bacterium, assembly GCA_035717365.1. Classification (GTDB taxonomy): domain Bacteria; phylum Pseudomonadota; class Gammaproteobacteria; order Xanthomonadales; family Rhodanobacteraceae; genus 66-474. Next base: position 1,251 of record DASTIS010000160.1, on the reverse strand, counting down.
AGCGCACTCTGACCCCGGTTTCCGCCGGTTTCCCGCGAGAGGCGGGCGGGTCGATGCCGCAAGCCGATGTCGCATGCGCAGCGGCTGTTGTGAAAAGTCAGGCCAAGGATGGCCGTTCTGGTCTTCATGGCCATGGAGCGGCTTCGCTGCTCGGCCGACCCGGTGGAGCAGCGATCATGGACGATCGCACAAATCAAGCCGCCTTCTTCCACTGCCCCAACGCGGCGAGGCCGTTGTCGCGGGCGCGGTCGACCACGATCTTCTGCGCGGCGTTGACGTTGCCGGCCAGGTCCTTCGACCACAGCTCCAGTGCGGCCGACTGCATCGCGCGACCGTAGGAGAACGACAGCGGCCATGGGTGCGGTCCGAGGCGGTTCATCGCGTTCAGATGCGCCGTGGCGTCCTCGTCGCTTTGGCCGCCGGACAGGAACACGATGCCCGGCAACACGGCCGGCACTGCGGATTTCAGGCACAGGATCGTGGATTCCGCCACTTCCTCGACGTCGGCCTGCTCGGGACAATCCTTGCCCGAGAGCACCATGCTGGCTTTCAGGATCGTGCCTTCCAGCATCACGTTGTGTTCGTACAACGCGGAGAACAGCGAGCGCAGCGTGGCTTCGGTCACTTCGTAGCAGGTTTCAATGTCGTGGCCGCCGTCCATCAGCACTTCGGGTTCGACCATCGGCACCAGGCCGGCTTCCTGGCACAGTGCCGCGTAGCGTGCCAGCGCGTGGGTGTTGGCGTCGATGCAGGTCGAGCTCGGCATGTCCTCGCCGATCGTGATCACCGCGCGCCATTTGGCGAACTCCGCGCCGAATTTCACGTATTCCTCCAGCCGCCCGCGCAGCCCGTCGAGGCCTTCGGTGACCAGCTCGCCCGGAAAGCCGGCCAGCGGTTTGGCGCCCATGTCGACCTTGATGCCGGGGATGATGCCGGCATCCTTCATGACCTGGGTGAACGGCACATCGGCCTTCGTGGACTGGCGGATCGTCTCGTCGTACAGGATCGCACCCGAGATGTGCTGGGCGAGGCCGGGCGAGGTCAGCAGCATTTCACGGTAGGCGCGGCGGTGTTCCTCGCTGTCGGGCACGCCGACCGCATCGAAGCGTTTCTTGATGGTGCCCGAGGATTCGTCGATCGCGATGATGCCCTTGCCGGGTGCGACCATTGCCTGTGCGACGGCTTCCATTTGATCGATGCTCATGACGGCCTTCCGCTCATGTCCGGTGGACACTCAAGTATAGGCGAGCC
>DASTIS010000159.1:0-16242 GCA_035717365.1 Rhodanobacteraceae bacterium | reverse complement strand
CTGCGCGGTCCGCGCTGATTTGTGCGATCGTCCATGATCGCTGCGTGACAAAAGCCGGTACGGCTGCAATTTCATTGCTTCGGCAGCACCAGAACGGGCATCCTGCCCTGACGTTTCACAACAACCGCTTCGTATGTATCTACTTACTTTCAGCTTGGAGTTCAACCAATGACCATTTCGATGCATCAGGCTTCCGTTCCCGTGTTCACGCGCGCGCTGACCAATCTTTCCGACGTGCTGAAAAAAGGCGAGGCGTTCGCGAAGGAAAAGAACGCCAATCCCGACACACTGCTGCAGCAACGATTGATCTTCGACATGCTGCCGCTGATCAAGCAGATCCAGATCGCCTGCGACACGGCCGCGCGCAGCGCCGCACGCATGGCCGGGGTGGAGCCACAGTCCTTTCCCGACAACGAGACCACGTTCGCGCAGGCCTACGATCGCATAGACCGCACGATCGCCTATCTCAACACCTTCAAGCCCGAACAGATCGACGGCTGCGAGGACCATGACGTGGTGCACAAGACGCGCCGCGGCGACATGCACTTCACCGGCCTCGCCTACCTCACCGACTACGCGCTGCCCAATCTGTTCTTCCACTGCGCCACCGCCTACGACATCCTGCGCGTGGCCGGCACCCCGATCGGCAAGAGGGATTACCTGGGCGATCGCTGAGCGCGTCGCGCGCGAATGCAGGCAGGTTGGGTTGAGCCCGGGCCTCATCCGGGCGAAGCCCAACATCGGGGTGCGGACGTTGGGGTTCGCAAAATCGGCTCGCCCCAACCTGCCTTGCTGCTCCCGCCCTGCTCCTGCATTGCGCACCCGGTCGACCTGATTTGGTTACCATGCCCGCTCGACCGACTTCACCGAGCCCACCATGACCCTTCTGATCCTCGGCCTCGTGATTTTTCTCGGCATGCATTCGGTGCACATGCTGGCGCCCGGCTGGCGCGGGCGCATGATCGCGCGCATCGGCCTGATGCCGTGGAAAGGCTTGTATTCGCTGGCGTCGGCCATCGGCTTGGCACTGATCATCGTCGGCTTCGGCATGGCACGACAGGCACCGATGCTGCTGTACGTGCCGCCGGTCTGGCTCAAGCACTTGAATGCGCTGTTCACGCTGGTGGCGTTCGTGCTGGTCGCGGCGGCCTACGTGCCACGCAATCATCTGAAGGCGAAGATCGGCCACCCGATGCTGGCGGGCGTGAAGCTTTGGGCGGCCGGTCATCTGCTGGCGGTCGGATTCCTGCATGACGTGGTGTTGTTCGGCGCGTTCCTCGCGTGGGCCATCGCCGATTTCGCGGTTTCGCGCCGGCGTGATCGCACCACCGGCACGGTGTATCCTGCAGGCACGCTGGCGGGCGATGCCGTCGCGGTGGTGCTCGGCGTGGTGGCGTGGGCGATCTTCGCCTTCCTGTTGCACGCACCCCTGATCGGAGTGAACCCCTTCGCCTGACGCACCCAGCGGAACCATTCGGGTTTGCGCGCGTCAAACCCAGATCACTTCAAGTCGCCGGGGTTAACGTGGCCCATCACAAATCCGCAAAGGGCAAGATCATCGGCGCGATCGTCGTGGTCGTGGTGGTCGCGCTGGCGGCGTGGTGGTATTTCTCGCACGTGCCGGGCGTGGATTTCTCGCGCCACGGTCCCGCCCCGGCCGAACCGGCCGCGGCCAGCACCGCGCCACCACAAATCGAACACCCCATCAGCCAGGCGCAGACGAGCCCCGCTCCGGCGTCCACCACGCCGTTGCCGGCGCTCGATGCCAGCGACAACGCCGTCGCCCAGGCGCTCGCGGAAATACCCGGCGCCGGCGATCTGGCCAGTCTCCTGGCCACGCGGGCATTGGTCCCGCACATCGTCGCCACGGTCGATGCGTTGCCGCGCCGTACCATCGGCTCGAGAATCCTGCCGCTGAAGACGCCTTCGGGTACGTTCGCGGTGGACACCTCCGGCGACCAGCCGACGATCGGCGCCGGCAACTACGCGCGCTACGATCCCTACATGAAGATCGTCGAGGCGGTCGATCCCCGCACGCTGGTGACGTGGTACGTGCGCTGGTACCCCTTGTTCCAGCAGGCCTACCGCGAACTCGGATACCCGAGCGGCTATTTCAACGACAGACTGCTGGCCGCGATCGACAACATGCTGGCGGCCCCGAACGTCCAGCGGCCGCCGAAGCTCGTGGCCACGCAGAATGGGCATTACGCTTTCGCCGATCCGACCTGGGAAGCGCTGTCGGTCGGCCAGAAACTGATGATCCGGATCGGGCCGGACCACGAGCGCGAGCTGAAGTCCAGGCTGCGCAGCATCCGTGCGCTGCTGCTGGGCAAGGCGCCGGCCTTGCGCGGCGGCGTGCCTGCGGCGAGCGCCTCCGCATCGACACCGGCAGGCGCAAGTTCCTGACGAGCGCTGCAAGCATCCGTCTTGTCATTCCGGGGTCATCGTCGGCTGCATCGACGATGGAACCCGGAATCGGGTTTCCTGCTGCCTCGAAATGCGCCACAGCTGGATAGACTCGCCGCGTTCTGCGGCTCGCCCTTCGGGCCATCGGCATTGCCGATGTTCGCTCCGGCATCCTGCCTCCGCAGTCGGGTTCTGCCCGCAACAGCGCGGGCAGCCCCGGAATGACGAATTGAGAATTACTCGCCGTCGCAAGATTACGCCTGGTCGGGAAAGCGCAGTGCGGTCTGTCCCGCCGGCACGCCGGCGGGGCCGAAGCGGCGCTCGACGATGCAACCGCCGCCAGCGTGATCGAGTGCGATCAACGTGGTCGCGCGCGTTCCGTAACGCACGCCCCGCACGAACATCGGGGACAGTTGGCGCTCCAGGTCGATGCCGACGCCGGTGTCGGGCAGCGCGCCGTCCGGCGCGACGGTCTCGTCGGTGAAGGCATCGAGCAGCGCGCCGAATTCATCCACGCCCGCATCGAGCCAGTCACGCAACGTCGAGGTTGCGCGCCGCACCTTCGGCCACGGCGCGTCCAAATCACCGTTCGACAAACCGTGGAGCCCCGCCGGGATCGCGCGTTCGCGCACGGCCGGTGCGTTGGACACGAAACGGGCATCTTCGAGATCGAACAACAGGAGATTGAAAGGGCGATAGCGCGCTGCATTCGCCGCCAGATCGTCAGCGTGTCGCGCAGCGCCCTCCGCACCGCCCAAAAAATCCGTCACCAGCAGGCCGCGCGACAGGCCGTCATGCGCCGCCTGCGGATCACGCACGTTGGTCACCACGCAGGCGCGGTCCGGTTCGTGCACGCCCATCCAGGTGCCGCCTGCTTCCAGATCACGCCCGGCGATGATGTCCGGCGCACCCGACCAGCGCGCCAGGGGCGCGGACGGACGGGCGTGCAACTCGTCGCGGTTGCCAACCAGCAGCAACCGCCAACGCGGGTGGGCCTTCCATGCAAACGCGACCACGCACATGCCTGCAGCGTAACTCATCCGGCAGCCATCGCGGGACCCGGCGATAATCGCCGCGCATGCATCCCTCAAGCTCCCGTTTGCGACGACACCTGCTGACGACCGCGCTGTGTGCGTTGGCAATTCCCGCCGTCGACATCCACGCAGCCCAGCCGCCCGCGGCCACCGCATCCGCTTCGCACGATTCCCGCGAAGCGGCCACCCGCGCACAACTCGCGGCGGTGCGCGCCGAAATCGCGAAGATCGCCTCGGACCAGCACGCGACCGCCGCGAAGCGCGATGCGATCAACGCGAAGCTGGCCGCGCAGGCTTCGCAGATCAACGATGCCGCGAACGCGGTGCGCGAAACCGACGCCGCGATCGCCGCCCAGTCCGCGGCGCTGACGGACCTGCAACAACAGCGCACCCGGCTCGACGCAAAGCTGTCCGGCCAGCGTGTCGCACTGGCCGGGCTGCTGCGCGCGATCTACACGCTCAATCACGGTACCGATCTTTCGTTGCTCCTGGGCAATGACGACATCGCCAGGATCGACCGCGCGTTGGCCTACTCGCGCTACTTCCAGCAGGATCGGGTCGCGCGGATCCGCGCGCTGCTGGGCGAGGCGACGCAACTCGACAAGGTCAAGGCGTCCATCGGGGTCGAAACCGAAGCGCTGGAGCAGCAGCGCGAGCAACGTTCGGCGCAGGCGACCCGGCTGGAGGAAGGCCGCGCCGCGCAACAAAAACTGCTGGCGGAAGCCGACGCGCAACTGGCACAACAGAAGGACAAGCTGGCGGCGCTGCGCCACGACGCCGAGGCGCTGGACCGCCTTCTCAAGCAACTCCAGAACGTATTCGCCGACATCCCCGCGCAACTGGGCAAGAACACCCCGTTCGCGAAGTTGCGTGGCAAGCTGGCATGGCCGGTGGCGGGCACGCCACGCGAAGGCACGGGTTCGCTGGCGCGCGGCATTTTGATCGCGGCCGAGCCGGGCGCCGAGGTCCACGCGGTCGCGTACGGACGCGTGGCGTGGGCCGATTTCATGCGCGGCTACGGAATTCTGGTGATTGTCGACCAGGGCGACGGCTGGATGAGTCTCTACGGCGGCAACGAGTCGGCGCGGGTTTCGGCCGGCGACTGGGTGAAGCCGGGCGAACCGATCGCGACAGTTGGCCACGATCCTGCGCAGGGCGGGGCATGGTTCGGATTGCGCAAGGACGGCAAACCGGTCGATCCGCAGGGCTGGTTCGCCTCGAAACGCTGATGGGCTGCAATGCGCCTACAATGAACCCACCCGCCCTGCCCGCGGTCTCCATTGATGCGGATCCCTCCGGTATTGCACATGACCCGACTTTCCCACGGTTTCCTGGCCTGCCTGTTGCTCGCATACGCCGGCGTCGCACTCGCGGCGCCCCCCGCCCAGCCTGCGGCGGCTTCGAGCTCCCCGGCCAATCCGGCGCCCGCACCCGCGTCGAGCACGACCCACGTCAACGACGTTCCGAGCCTCGAGGAAATCCAGGCCTTCACGCGCGCTTTCGAGATGATCAAGCAGGCCTACGTCGCACCGGTCGGCAACGATCAACTGATGCAGTCGGCGATCCGCGGAATGCTGGCCGGACTGGACCCGCACAGCGAATTCCTCGACAAGCGCGACCTCAGGGACCTGACCGAGGACACCTCGGGCGCCTACACAGGCCTCGGCATCGAGGTCGCGCAAGTCAGGCACCAGCTCGTGATCGTCGCACCGCTGGACGGCGGACCGGCCAAGCGCGCCGGCATCCAGTCCGGCGATGTCATCGCCGCGATCGACGGCGTACCGGTCCAGCCCGACGCCGTCGATGCCGCGGTCAAGAAACTGCGTGGGCCAATCGGCTCGAAGATCACGTTGTCGATCCTGCATGCCGACAGCAGCAAGCCGGTTGCGATTCCGTTGGTGCGCGAGCGCATCCATGTCTCCAGCGTGGCGACGCGCATGCTGGAGCCGGGCTACGCCTACCTCCGCATCAGCGAGTTCCAGCAGGACACCGCCGACGAGCTGACCGACAACCTGGAAAAGCTGCAAAAGGAACACGGCCCGCTGCGCGGCGCGGTCCTCGACCTGCGTTCCAATCCTGGCGGCCTCGTGACCAGCGCGGTCGGGGTCGCCGACGACTTCCTCGACAGCGGCATGATCGTCAGCACCCGCGGCCGGCTGTCGCAGGCAGACCTCAAGTTCAGCGCGACGCCCGGCGACCTGCTGGATGGTGCACCCATGGTGGTGCTGGTCGACAATGGCACGGCCTCGGCCGCGGAAATCGTCACCGGCGCGTTGAAGGACAATCACCGCGCCCTGGTGATGGGACGCCGGACCTTCGGCAAGGGTTCGGTGCAGACCATCCTGCCGCTCGGCAACGGCGACGCGGTGAAACTCACGACCGCGCGCTACTACACCCCCGACGGCACCTCGATCCAGGTCGCCGGCATCAGCCCGGATATCGCGCTGGGCAACGTCACGGTCGAAGCCGACCGCAACCCGTCGCCCATCGATGACGAACACGAGGGCGACCTGCCCAACCATCTGGCCGGCTCGCACGCCACGGCCGCCGCGCCGGATACCGGCGAGCTCGCGATCCACGACTATGCGCTGTCCGAGGCGCTGCACGTCCTCAAGGGGCTCGCGATGGCACGTCGCACGCCTGCCACGCCGACGTCGTCAACCGTGCATTGAGCTCTTTCAAGGGCATCCCTTCGAAGCAGCTTTTGTGAAAAGTCAGGCCACGGAGCTCCTGGCCATGGATGGCGGCTTTGAGCTCTTGGCCATCGATGGCGGTTTTGATGCCCGATGAAGTTGGGCGCCGCTTCCTTCCAAGCGCCCCGTGTAGCGGCGATCAGGGACGATCGCATTCAAAGACCCGCTGGATCGCCTCCAGTTCGTGACCGCTGGTTTCCACGCCGCCGCGCCACAGCATCACGCCCGAAATCGCCATCGGCACCGCGATCACCAACGCCGACCACAGGAAACTGTCGAACAGGCCCGCGACCCCGAGCACCGCGCCGAGGATCCCGCCGGCCTTGGAGCCCGCGGCGATCAGCCCCGAGCCGGTGCCGCGCAGGTGCACCGGGTAGATTTCCGCCGCATACGGAATCATGGTCGCGATCACGCCGCTGATCGCGATGAGCAGCGCCACCGTCGCGGCAATCGTCATCGCGTTGCTGCGGAGTCCGCCGACCTCGATCGCCGCGAACGCGAGCAGCGCCAGAATCGTCAACGCCACGAACAACACCAGCGACTTGAAGCTGCTCCAGCGCTGGTACAACCAGACCACCAGCGCGATCCCCGGCACCGCCAACAATGCCGATTGTGCCATCAAGGCGCTCGCCGCGCGCCCGTCGAGCCCCAGATTCTGCAGGTTCGCCGGCAGCCACAGCACGAAGCCGAAGTTGACCAGCCCCCATGCAAGCCCGCAAACCATCAGCGCCACCGTGATGCGGGCGTGGCGGCCGCGCAGCATTTCGCGCAGACCCGCATGCGGCTGGTGGATCTCGAGTATGGGCGCGTCTTCTCCGGAATCGTCCGGAACCAGTGCCGCGGGTGACCCGGCGAATCGCGCCAGCACCGCGCGCGCCTGGTCGTGCAATCCGGCGTTCGCCAGGAAGCGCGGCGACTCGGGGATGTAGCGGCTGAGCAGCACGATCACCGCACCAGTCGGGAGGTTCAGCAGCCACAACGCCCGCCAACTGAACTCGGGTTCCAGCAATGTCGCGGCGCCCGACGCGGCAAGATAGCCTGCCGAGGTACCGACCCCGCCCAGGGCTACCAGCAGCCAGCCGCGATGCCGCGCCGGGATCGTTTCGGCCATCAGGGTGAACGCGATCGGCAACATGCCACCCGCCGCCGCGCCCATCATGAAACACATCACGAGGTTCCAGTGGAACGACGGCATCGTGCCGCAGATCGCGGTACCCATGAACATGATCGCCGACAGCAGGATCGCCGCGCGTCGCCCGAACATGTCGGCCAGTCTCCCCCACACCAGCGATCCGACCGCGGTGCCGATCAACGCGGACAGCGCAAGATAACCCGCGGTGGACATGCCGATCGCATACTCGCGCGCCATCCCCGGCATCACGAAAGCGATCGAGGCGGGCTTCATCACGTCGATCGTCAACGCGACGGCCAGTACCGCCACCAGCTTCCAGTGTTCGCGGTGCAGCGGCACGCTGTCGGCAACATGGAAAAAGGAATGCGCGCCGTGGTGCGTCGTCAGCCGCACCTGCGCGAGGGGCGGCATCAGCCCGTACCCGGCCAACAACACACCCGACGGAATCAATACCATGCCGATTCCCATCGACAAATCCATCGGCATGCCCGCCAGATGAAAATGCATCGGCGCGGCCATCACGTACATCGGCAGGTGCAGGCACACGCCGGCCGCGACTGCGAGGCAGCCGAGCCAGAATGCGGCGGGATGATGAAACGAAACGGTGTCTCGCTGGATCATTCGAGTGCACTTTGCTGAATGCGAAGCCTAGCAGGCAGCCGACAAGTGAACGCGTGCTGACTGCAAGCCCCGGATTCACCCGGCGTTGATCCGCGACCCTTCAAGCTGAATCGCACAACCCATGGAGGACGGATCATGGAAAAGAAGCACATGCTTGCTGTGGCAGTGGCCGCTTCGTTGTTGTGCGCGGGCGGCGTGGCTTTCGCGCAGGACGCGCCGATGCAGTCCACGCAAACCACCACCACGGTTGCCACGCCGCCCGGGGCACTGAGCGAAAGCGCCATCAGGAGCGCCATTGCCACCGCCGGCTACAAGGAAGTGAAGGATCTGGAGTTCGAGGACGGCGTGTGGGAGGCCAAGGCGCGCGGCGGCAACGACAACTGGGCGCGCATCAAGGTTGGCCCCGCGACCGGCAAGGTCTACCAGGCCGATGCGCCATCACGGCTCAACCAGGACGAGATCAAGGCCAAGCTGACGACGCAGGGCTACCAGAACATCCACGATGTCGACTTCGATGACGGCCTGTGGAACGTCGACGCCAGGGATGCGCACGGCCAAAAGGTGGACCTGCTGGTCGATCCCGACGACGGCAGTGTGGTGGCCGTTGAGCAGGATTGACGCTGCAACACCGGAAAATGGGAAAGCCGGCACGATATCGTGCCGGCTTTTTACTGCTCCGCCAGTCGCCGCCCGGATTCAGGCGCTGCGCGGCGGCGGCGTGGGTTGCGCTGCCCCGTCCGTATCGTTGCCGTGTTTCTTCGTCTTGTCGGTTGCAGGTTCCACCGATTGGAGGGGCTCGACCGACACGGTGCCGGTGTGGCCCTTCAGGAAGATCGGATCGTAGGGGTCATCGCTTTGGGTGAACTGCTTGTAGGCGATGTCGCCATCCGTGGACCCGCCCGTCAGCAGATTCATCCAGCTCGACGATGCAAACGAGACCGTTTTGGCACTTTGGCCTCGATTGTTCGTCATGGCCGTTTTGAAGGCACCATGCCCGGCTGCGATCCCCACCCGGAGCTCACCCACGGTGCCGCCGACCCGGCTGCCGGTCTTTTGCGAGCGCGCCAACGCCCACTGTGCCTTGGCGCGTCGCAACGCAACTTCGTCGCCGTAAGTCTGTTTCAACTGGCCCCACAGCTCGTCGGTGCGGGCGAACTCGGCGGCGTTCAACCACGTGATCACGACATCGCGCGCCGCCGTATAGTTTGGATTGCCGCGCTCCGCCGCCAGTACGAGCCAGGCGGCACCGAGTGGCCTGTCCACCGGCACGCCTTCGCCCTGGAAATACATCACACCAAGATTGTATTCGGCCGGCTTGTACCCCCACGACGCCGCGACCTTCAGCATGTGGACCGCGTGCTTGTAGTCGTCGCGATTGAACGCGCGCATGCCCTCCTTGTAGGCCTTCACCCCCGGCCGACCATCCGATTCCGGGGTGTTGAATGGATTGGACAGCACCCCGGCCGAGGCGCCCGAACCGTAGTCCGGCGCCGCCATCGTGCCGCGATTGAGGAGCTGCAATTGCGCCAGCGCAACCGGACTGGCCCCCAGTGCAGCAATACCAAATACCAAAGACGCCAGCAGCATGGATTTCATGGCCATAATCGTGCCCCTCGCTTGTCGGACTCGTCTTGATCGCGCTTCCTGGCCGCTTTGCGCGGATCTGGAGACGAAGACGAGTCTCCTCGTCGTTAATGTACGACGCGCTTCGTTGTACTCCGAACTTCATCATTCTGCAAGGGGACGGCGGGCGAAGCGGTACCGGGATTGTCCTGCATGCCGCGGGGAAAATCGCCGCGCGCGGTGCCCGGTCGAAAGCAATACCCAACGGGCACGCACGGCGTGGCGCCAGCCGCGCGGCATCCCGCGCAGACGTCTGGTGGCGGCGCTTGTCGCAGCCGGTTCCGGATCAGGCGCTGCGGGGCGGATGGCCCGGCGGTTGCGACTCGGTCCGCTGCTTGTCCTGCTTTTCCCCGTTGTCTGATTTGAGGGGGGTCAGCGGACCGACCGTGGCGGTACCGGTGTGGCTCTTCAGGAAAACCGGATCGTAGGGGTTGTCGCTTTGCAGGAACTGGCGGTAGGCGACGGAACCGTCAAGCGACCCGCCTTGCAACATGGCAGCGGCGGTGGTGGCTGTTCGAACGGGCTGGCCTGATGGGTTGAGTGAGACCGGCGTATGTCCTGTATCGAGCACGCCGACTGACAATTCGCCGGTCGCCCCTCCCACCCGTGTGCCGGTCTGGTGGTTGCGCACCCATGCCCACTGCGCCTTGGCGCGGCGCAGCGCGACCTTGTCGCCGTAGGTCTGCTTCAGTTGCCCCCACAGTTCATCGGTACGTGCGAATTCGGCCTTGCTCAATAGCGTGACCATCATGTCGCGCGTCCGAACGAAACGCGGATCGCCGCGCTCGGCCGCCAGCACCATCCACGCTGCGCCGAGTGACCGGTCCACCGGGACGCCCTGACCCTTGAAATACATCACCCCGAGGTTGTACTCGGCCGGTTTGTACGCCCACGACGCCGCCACCTTGTACATGTCGACCGCGTGCCGGTAGTCGCCCTTGCGGAACGCCTGCACACCGTAGGTAAAGAACTTCGCGCCGGGGCGACCATCCGACTCCGGCGTATTGAAATGGCTGTTCGACAGCGCGCCTGCCGAAGCACCCGAGCCGTAATCCGGCGCCGCAAGGGAGGTCTGGTCCGCATTCATCTGCGCCAGCGCGGCAGGCGCCGTCAGCGCCAACGCAATACCCCCAGCCAGCAACGGGATAACCCACCGTTTATTTCGATTCATGGCCGCCTCACCATTCCGCCACCGTCGTTTCGGTTATACGCCCACGGTTTCGACGCGTCAAACGGACCGACACGCCACGACGGCAATGCCCTACAGGCATCCACGCGCACGGCCGATTCCACGACACCCTGGCAACAGCGAGCATTGACGCCAGTGCAAACGAGGTGGAGGAACCATGCGCGCCAGGACTTCGGATTCGGGACGGGACACGACTGCACTGCGCTGGCTGGCGCGACTGGCCTGCGCACTCGCGCTGTGGCCCGCCGTCGGCGCCCTCCACGCGGCGCCCGTCTTCAAATGCGTCGACGCTCAGGGACACGTTGCCTTTCGCGACATCACGTGTCCCGCGCGCACGCGTCAAACGCGAATCGACCTGCACGCACTACCCACCATCGGCGATGTCCATGAAGTCGCGGCCGCGGTGGCGCGCGCACGCGAACCGGTTCCCCACCACGCTCGCAGGGCGACGCGCACGCGCAGGCATTCCGCGCGCCACGCACGCGCAAAACCGAAGATGTCATGGGAGTGCCGGGCCGCCGACGGCGAGGTCTTCTATCGCCACACCCGTTGCCCGGGATCGGTGCCCGGCGACGGGGTCGTGCGATGGCAGGATGGCGCCGGCTCGCCTTCGGGAAAGCGGTCGCATCATCGCCGCAACGCGTGGAGCCGCGTGCGCGTGCACGGCGTGAAGATCCCGCGCGCCGAGGCGTGCCGCCGCATCCATTCCGCCGGTGCGGCCGTGCGCGACGGCCACCTGCGCGATGCCGACGTTTCGACCTACGATCACCTGATGGGACGCGATCCCTGTGGCGGCGATTGAATCACGCCTGCCCGCGGCGCCGTCGTGCGCGCGCACGCGACCGCGCCGCTTTCGGGACGAATCCGATCGGGGGCCGCGCGCTGAATTGTGCGGCTTCGTCCACCAGCCATTCGCGGAACGCGATGAACCCGGCGTGCTTGCGGGATCGTTCGGGGTATACGAGGTAGTGCCAGCGCCTGGCTTTCATCAGCTCGGGAAACAGCGCGACCAGTTGCCCGGTCTCGATCAGCGGCCTGACCATGGTCGTGCGGCCCAACGCCACGCCGATGCCTTCCACCGCCGCGCGCTGGCGCGACTCGGAATCGGTGAACGAGGCGGCGTAGCGTTGCGGCGGCTTGCCGCCATGCAACGCGAACCACTCCTCCCAGGGATCCTCGGGACACAAGAGCGGCAGCTCACCCAGCTCCTCGAGACGCGGCCGCTTGCGTCCGGCCAGCAACGACGGGCTTGCAACGGGCGTCAGCCATTCTTCCAGCAGCGACTCGACGACCAGACCGGGCCAGTTGCCGGTGCCGTAGCGCAAGGCGGCGTCGAATCGTCCGTCGGCAAAATCCACCAGATCGATCGATGAATCCAGGTTCAATTCGATCTCCGGATGCTGCGTCACGAAACGCGGCAAGCGCGGCAGCAACCAGCTCGAGGCCATCGACGGCATCGCCGACAGCGACAGGGCGTTGTCGTTGCGTGCGCACAATGGCTTCAACGCACTTTCAATCGCGTCCAGATGCGGCGCGACGTGGTCGAACATCCGCTGTCCGACAGCGGTCAGTTTCAGGCCCCTCGGGCCACGCACGAACAGCGCACAGTCGACCCGTTCCTCGAGTAGCCGGATCTGGTGGCTGAGTGCGCTCACGGTGAGGTGCAGGCGCTCCGCGGCACGGGTGAGGTTTTGCGTGCGCGCGGCGGCGACAAAGACGTGCAAGGCGTTCAGAGAGGTGCGTGCCATATTCGAAATTCTTCAACTCTAACTTGAAAAATGATCGCTTCCGGTGAGCCCGGAACAGGCCTATTGTTGCGCCTCACAGGGCATTTACGCAATAGCGGCGGAGGCATCCCATGTTGAAGGAACTCTCAAAACTGTCCAGTGGCCTGTTGCTCATGCAAGGCCACGTCGCGGATCTCGAAACCGCGCGCCGGCTGGTCCGCAGTTGCGCCACGCAGGCGGGCGGGGGCGTACGTGTCGCGGGCCGGAAACGCCACCCCGGCTTGGCCGAATCGGTGATGCTGGCGCCGATCTGGATCGTCACGCCAACGATCGTGTTGCTGGCTGCCGCCGCACTGGTCCATCCATTGTGATGTACGCTCCCACGCAGGCACGATTCAGCCTGATGGCGCCGGGCAGGGCCTGCACCGGCGTCGCCCACGCGTCCTGTCGTTGCCGAACCCGCGCGGGCGTGCTGGCGGTGACCAATCTGGTGCCGGTCTTCGGCGTGCTGTTGGGTCAACAGCAAGGCCGCAGCAATCGTGGTCGGCCGCGCGCGATCCATGCATCGGCGGGACGGCGGCACAGTGGTAGTGAGGCACCGTCGCAATGAACAAGAGCCCGCCGGCATACACCCCGGAATTGCTCGATACTCTTTGCGTGGAAGAAGTGGATCCGGTTGTGGTCGGGCCGGGTTGTCTCCGCCGCGACCTGCCGGGTCCAGAAGGTCTGCGCGTGTGGATGGTGGACATGGCGCCAGGCAGCGTCTGGCCGGTGGTCGATGAACACGGTGCGGGCGAAGCGGTCTACGTTGTCGCAGGCGAGGTCATCGAGGACGACCAGCGTTTCGGCATGGGCACCTATCTCTACTTCAGGCCGGGAAGCCGCCACCAACCGCGCACCGAAAAGGGGGCGCAGTTGTTCGGCATCAACCCGCGAAGGCGGGAATGAAAGCGCGCTTTCCGTCCGCCGACGAGTACTCGGCACAGAAGGCCCGCTATCCCGATCTGGAAGTCGTTGACATGCGGGCTTACCAGGCGACCGTCCGCGAGTCGTATCGAAACGACGTGCTGTCGAACGTCAACGGCGATTGCATGCGGCTGGCGGTGTTCGAGGGAGAATATCGCTGGCACTGCCATCCCGACTCGGACGAACTTTTCCTGGTGGTGGCGGGAAAGTTGCAAATCGACCTGGCCGGCCATCGCACGGTGGAACTGACCGAGTGGCAGTCGTTGGTGGTGCCGGCCGGTACGGTTCATCGGACGCGGGCGATGGGACGCACGGTAAACATCACGATCGAAAAGCAGGGCGCCCGAACGCTGTTCGTCGAGGGAGCCGGCGACTGATGGCAACCGGAGCCGGAGCCGCAGCCGCTTCGCGGCCGGCTCGATTCACGCGACAGGGTGAGGCAGGTACACTTCGGAGCATGGACATTCGCGCCCATCGTTCTGCGCCCCGCCGGTTCCTGCCGTTGATCGTCGCCTCGACTGTCGTGTTGGCCATGGCCGGCTGTTCGCAACAGGGTCCGACGCCCCCGCCGGCGCCTTCGCCCGCCGAGCAGGCGGCCGCCAATGAAGCCGCCGCGCAAAAGGAATTCAAGTTGTACCAGCAGATGCTGGACCAGCACAGCGACGCGTTGGCGGCCCCCGTGGGCCAAGAAATCGTCCAGAAATATCCCGATACCAAGGCTGCCGCCGAGGTCCGGAAAACCCTGGCGGATGTCCAGGCCCGCTCCAAGGCCCAGGCCGAGCACGAGCGGCTTGCGGGTCTCTGGTACTACCAGACCGCCGACGTGGACGGCCTGCAGCACACCGCCAGCATCTACGCCACGGGCAAGTCGCGCAGTGAGAGCACGAGGCTGGTATTGCGCCGGCACGTGAAGTGGGGCCAGAGCGTCTACCTGTTCGCACCCGACGGCAGCAAGGGGTTCGTGTGCAAGGGTTCGTGCACCATCGTGATGCACGTCGACGGCAAGCGCGAAACCTGGAAAGCCTACCTGCCCAAGACCGGCGAGCCGGCGATGTTCATCGAGCATGACAAGCCCTTCATCGCCATGCTGGAGAAGGCCAAGGTCATCGAGATGGATGTCACCACCCGCGACCACGGCAAGCAGACCCTGAAGTTCGAGGTGGGCGGCTACAATCCGTCGAAGTTCCTGCCACTTCCGAAGTAGGAGCGACCCTGGTCGCGACCGGCACCTCGGCAGTTCCCGGTACGCCCATTGAATCCACCGGGCCGCTCGCGCATGATGCGCGCAATGCACCGACGGGCGCCAAGTGGCGCCAGGGGGAGGGGTCATGGAAGAGAAGATCTGCGTCTTCGAGGATGTCTACAACGACACCTCGGCACGCGCGCAAGCCGAGCACGAAAAGGCTGGTGCGTTCGGGATGCTGGCGCGCATGAAGCTGTGGGACCGCCCGAAGGAAGCCGAGATCGCTCTGGCCAACACCGAGAAGCGCTATGAGCCGTTCTGGCTGGCCAAGGCCACGCGCCGCACCCGCTACACCCGCAAGCTCGTCTACCACGTCAAGGTCGAACACCCGCACGTCACGGCGGTGGAACTGCTCGACCGAAAGCTCCCGGTCGACTCGCACCGCGAACTGCAACTGCCGGCGACCGAGGATTGCGAGAGCAGCACCGTCCTCGCGCACTACATCGACGCACTGGGACACGACACGCCTGAAAAGGTCCTGATCGATTACGCCGGACGTTACGCCTTCAAGGAGATCACCGACAGCAGCGAGCCGCATTTCACGGTCCCGACCACCACCGCCGCATCGGTGCTGCAGCAGGTCAAATCGCGGCTGTCGGCGCCGGTTGAGGCCGATGCCATCACCAGCGACGAAATCGACATGCAGTCACTGACGTTGTTTTACCGGCCGGTATACGCGTTCCAGTTCACGTGGAAGGACAAGACCGGCGTGATCGAGATCGATGGCCTGTCGGGCCGGGTCGACAAGGAAGGCAACATGCTGGGCGGCGCGGTGCGCAGCCTCGGCAACCGCGACACGCTGTTCGATCTCGGCGCCGATTTCGCGGGAATGGTCGTGCCGGGCGGCACCATCGTCGTGAAGCTGATCGACAAGTTGTCGAGGAAACCGCATGCCTGACCCGCTGGCCGCCTGAACGCATGCGATGTTTGTCCGCGCGTGATGGCCGCAATGACCGAAATGCTGCCACCGGCCGGAATGTCAACGCAGACGGAACAGCCAAAGGCATGTTCAGCCTGTATTGGGTGATTCACGACGCCACGTTCAGGTTCGCCATGACAGATTGATTGCATCGACCACGACCCATCAGGAGGCACGCCATGACAACGCATCATCGCGGCACGCAGATTCGCTCCCGCAGACTGGCGGTATTGCTGGGTGCAGCCTTGCTCGGTGCCGGAAGCCTGGCGGCTGTCGGAACGGCTTCGGCGGCACAACCCGATCTGGACTGCACATTGACGTTCTCGCTCAAGGGCTGGTCGGCGATCTACGCCCACGCCGACGGCACCGGCGTGGTGAGTTGCGCCAATGGCCAATCGATGCCGGTGGACATCCGCATACGCGGCGGCGGGCTGACTGCCGGCAAATGGCGCATCAACGACGGCAAGGGCAAGTTCACGGACGTCTACGCGATCAGCGACGTGCTGGGAGATTATGCGGCGGCTTCCGCCAGCGCGGGCGTGGTCAAATCGAGTACGGCGCAGGTGCTGAGCAAGGGCACGGTGTCGCTCGCCTTGGCCGGGACCGGCCAGGGCATCAATATCGGCATTGCCGGAACCAAATTCACCATCAGCCGCGCGGGTTCGGCGGGCGAAGCCCACAAGTAACCC
>DASTIS010000158.1:0-18390 GCA_035717365.1 Rhodanobacteraceae bacterium | reverse complement strand
GCGGTCCGGGGCGCGAGATCGAGCAAGGCGCGCAACGCCGAACCGGTGCGGCGGCGGGCGCGAAACTCCAGGAAGTCGCCCATCGTCACCAGCGTGACGATCACCGCCGCCGATTCGAAATACACCGCGACCTGCCCGTGCGCGTCCCGGAACCCGGCGGGAAACAAACCCGGCAACAGGAACGCCACCGCGCTGTACACCCAGGCGACGCCGGTGCCCAGCGCGATCAACGTGTACATGTTGGGGTTCCACGGCTTCAGCGAACGCCATCCTCGCGCAAAGAACGACGCGCCACCCCACAACACCACCACCGTCGCGAGCACCGCCTCGATCCAACGCGCGATTCCACCCCACGGCGATGGCAATTGCCAGCCGAACAGGTGCGGTCCCATCGCCACCACCACGACCGGGATCGTGAGCGCGACCAGCGTCCAGAACCGCCATGCCATCGCGCGCACGTCGCTGTCGTCGTCATCGCCCGCAACGGGCAACATCGGTTCCAGCGCCATCCCGCACTTCGGGCAATGACCGGGACCGATCTGCTGCACCTCGGGATGCATCGGACAGGTGTAGATCGTGCCGGCCGGCGCATCCGCATCATGCTGGGAGTGTGCACCCGTGTCGACGGCGAGATACCGGTCCGGATCGGCCACGAACTTCTCACGACAGCGTGCCGAACAGAAGTGGTACGTGCGGCCGGCGTGGACAGCCGGATGCTTCGATGTCTCCGGGTCCACCGTCATGCCGCAAACCGGGTCGATCACGCCGTGCGCCGGTGCGTCCGTCGACGGCGGATGTCCATGGCCTTGCGCGTGCGCGTTCACGGATTCGCCTCCCCGCCCAGCGCGCGCAGGATCGGACAATGCTCCAGCGGACCGTGGCCGGGACACGCCGCGATCAACTGCTTCAGCCCGCGACGGACTTTCTGCAATTCACGGATACGCTCCTCGACCCCGGCAAGCCGCGCCTCGGCGCGGCGCTTGACGTCGCGCACCCCGCGTTCCCGGTCCGACGACAACACCAGCAGTTCGCGGATTTCATCCAGTGTGAAACCGAGATCCTTGGACCGCCGGATGAACCGCAATCGTTCGATCGCGACCTCGCCGTAGTCGCGATAGCCGGACGCACGCCGCGGCGGCGGCGGCAACAGGCCCTGGCGCTCGTAGTAGCGGATGGTGTCGATGCCGACGCCGGCACGGCGTGCGACGGAACCGATGGTGAGATGTGGCGATGACTGTGCGTTCATGCGTCCATGCTAACCCTTGACCTTGGTCCAGAGTCAAGGGTTCGTGCCGAAGCCCCTGGCCGGGGCGACGCGAGCAAGTGCCCACCGCGGGCATGGCGGCGCGGGTCAACGCGCGGCAGTCGACGCCGTCGGAACGATCGTCGTCGCCGGCGCCGGGACGCGCGCCGACGTCGCAGGCGCAGGCTCGACGCGGGTACCATGGTCATGGTCATGGCTTTCCATTGCCGCACCCTGGCCGCGCAGCCGCTGGTATTCCGCAACACCCATCTTCGGCTGTTTCTGCAGGAACGCGACCATCGCCCAAATGAGGTGATCGCTGTGGGTCTTGCCCCACGCGGGCATCGCGGTCATCTTCAGCCCATGCTTGATCACCCAGAACGCCTCCGCGGGATCGGGCGAAAAGCGCGTGAGGTTCGGGGGTTTCGGATACAGACCTTCGCGCAACTCGGAATGATCCACCCCGGGCGCCAAATGGCAGCCCACGCACATTTCCGAATAATGCTCGGCCCCCACCTTGATCAATGCGGGATCGTCCAGCGGCGGCACCTTCATGCCCGCGGCGCGGCGATCGATCGCGTGCTCGCGGACCAGGCCTATGGCGTCCCGGGTGATACTCCAGTGCGGCACGTCGGCGCCCACCGAATACACGCCGCTGTACGCAAAAACGAAGAACGCGATGATTGCGACAATGATCCACGCCACCAGTGCACCAATGAATCGCATCGTGATCTCCCGGAGTTGTTCGTGACGATGAACGACGGCCTTGGAATCCTACTCCGGCCCGTTGAACGTTGCACCGCGGCGACAACGACACGCAACTGCCGTCGCCGACATCGCGGACGGCGCCGGCAGCGAACCGTTTGTCATCGCCACGACGATGGACAGGGTGGGACGGCCGGCGTTCGCACCCTGCACGGTTCAATGCGAGAATGCGCAGCGACGCGCCCGTAGCTCAATCGGATAGAGCATCGGCCTTCTAAGCCGACGGTTGCTGGTTCGATTCCAGTCGGGCGCGCCAACCTGAGACTGCTGACGGCAAGTCTGCGATTCCAGCACCGGCCAAGTGCGAGCTGTTGCGGAAAGTCAGGCCATGGGTGGCCGTTCTGGTGTCCCGCACAGCGGGACCCATTCCGGTCACGGCCGGTTGCTGCATCGAAGCAGCGATCAGGGACGATCGCACCAACATTGGTCGGGGCAGAGGGATTCGAACCCCCGACATCCAGCTCCCAAAGCTGGCGCTCTACCAGACTGAGCTATACCCCGATGCGGTGCCGCCATGGTACGGAAAAACGACGAAGCCGGCAGGCATTGCCCGCCGGCTCCACCGTTGCATGGCGCGCCCGGAGAGATTCGAACTCCCGACCACCAAGTTCGTAGCCTGGTACTCTATCCAGCTGAGCTACGGGCGCATGAAACAACCATCCGCGGGCGTCACAACTTCCAGCGAAGGGCCGCAAATTATCGCGGTCCACGGCAAAAGCGTCAACGCTTGAATGGCGGAGAGAGAGGGATGTGATTGCCTTCCCCGTCCCGTCTCACGCTCCGAGACACAAACCGTGGCCTGTTTTGTGTCCCGAGATTGTGCCAGCGCCCCCGCCGCCGCCGCAAGCCCGTGGCCTCAAAGAGGCCCGGCGATACGGACGGGCTCCTTGTTCACAACCCATCCGTTTCCCGTAGCGTCTCAAAGTGCTGAAAAAGCATATTGGCAAAGTTGATAACGTCCCCGTTCCGGCCCGCCTCAATGTCCGGCAGCATGTATTCCTTCAACTGTTGGCAAATCTTTTTGCCGCTTTCGATGACCTCGCGCTTCCGCTCGACCGGGTCGGCAATCTTGGCAAAGTGAGCAATCATCAGTCTTCCTCCTGTCCACGCAAATCCGCGCAGACACATTCTACTTCCGCAAGACCGTGAGACACCTCTAGCGTCAAGCGGCCTTGTCCTCTGCGTCGTCGCCGTCCAGATACCGGGCAAGCCGTCGCGCGTCCTCCGCGTTGCGCAGGGTCCGCATGCGCTGCTGGATGTCGCGCGGGCGGGCCTTCCTGCCTTGACTGGCAAACCGCCGCGCGATGTTCCGGGCCTGTTCCACCTCGTCCACGATGGCGCTAAACCCGGCCTTCTCGCTGACGATTTCCATGATGTCGCAAAGGTGGAGCCACGCCACCCGACACGCCCAACCCATGTCTTCGGCGTCGATCGTCGCGGTCTGCTTGCCTAACAGGATGTGATACAAGACGGCGTATTTCGCGCTGCGCCACATGATCCGGCGAAAGAACCCCTCCGGGAAATGGCCGGTCTCGGCATAAGCCCTGAAGGTGTCGCGGTAAACCTGCTCCGCCTCGTTGCCGATGGTATAGCAGTCATGGAGCGGCACGGCTTCAACCCGGCGCCACGCGTCGGCGATGATGCCGCGCAGCCCGCCCAGCGTGTCCGCGGGATTGCCTTCGCGGTAAATGGGGTAATGCTCGAAGGGCCGCTCGTCATCCTTGGGCGCACGCACGAAACTGAAGCGCTGGGCGAACCCGTCCGCCATGCTTTCGGCGCTGATGGATTTGTGAAAACTCGCCGGGGTATTCAAGCCCAAGATGCTCAGCACGGGTTCATCCACCGCCACAGTGCCGTCCTTCTTGGTGGTGCGCTCGATGCGGTGGTTATCGTAGGTCCTCAGCAGATACCCGCGCAGTTCCGTGAGCGGCCCACCGACGGCTTCAATCTGCTTGATGAGTTGCGCGATTTCATCGCAAAACCACAGCCCGTGGTTGTGGTCGCGTAGCGCCTCGACGAACTTCGCGGCGCTCGCCACCTCGGGGAACTCGGCGCGCTGGGGAGCGCTCTCGGCCAACCGCGAATAAGTGAAGGTCTTCCCCGCACCGCTGTCGGACAACAGGACCAGCCACAAGTCCATGAAGCAATGCCACGCCGCACCCTTCACGCGCACGCCGCGCTTCATCAACATGCCGGACATCAACCACAGAAAGATGAAAAACGGCAATTCCAGCGCAATGTTGGTTTCACGCTTGAACGCATCCAGCACGCTCGCCAGCGGCGACGCGGGCGGCACCGACATGGCACCGCGCCAGCCGGAAACTGTGCCGTTCTTCATCGCGTCGCGGTAGGCGATAAGCGACAGCACGATTTCTCGCGTCCGCAACTGCGTGTCGAACTCCCGCGCCAGAAACCGCCGCAGCGCTTCACTGTCCTTCTTCGCCCGTGCCATCGCATCCACTCCCAAGGCTGTAGGCGAATGGTTTTAGCGAATACATCCGGCGCCACAAGGGGCGGCCATACGTCGCGGGGGTGGGGGTGCCCTTTCCGTGACACGAACAACCCGCAAACCGGCGCCACACTTGGCAGAGCGGGCGGTTTCAATCGTCTACAAACCGTCTACACCCGAGGGCATCAGGTCTTGTCCGATGAGTTGCGCACGCCCAAACTAGCGGCACCTTGGGAACAGGAGACCGGCATGAGCGCGGTTGAAATCCTCGTCTACATAAAGGCTGCCGTGCTCCGCTTGGTGCGAAGTGGCAACCGCGGCAAGAGTGTTCTACGCGAAGCCGCGCGTAAGGCAGCCATCGATTTACTCGGGCCGTGCGAGGACTGGCCGGATTACCTCAATGATCTCGTTGAGAAGTTGTGCGAAATCGCTGTCAACGAATGCTTGCGCGACATACCCCGACCCTCCCTACACGAAGCACTTCGCGGCCACTCGGGTAAGCCTTCAGACGAAGCGGAACAGGCGCCAGAGCATTCGACCCCGAAACATAAAGGTCCCTAAGCAGGCCGCCGCCTCTTGTCGGTGCGCGGCGCCTCGGGCCGGGGTGCGCTAGCGTGGAGCGGCAGTAAACCCACCATGCGCAGACGGCGCGCCAATGCGCCAACGGGCGGCCGGGGCGGTTTCGTTTTGGGTTCCTGCTGCGCCTCCGGTTTCGGCTCGTGTGCGATTGGCTTGTTGCGCATCCTAGGCCGTTCCGGTCGCCATGTCCGCACCTGCGGTTCTAGGCGCGCTGGCTCAAGCCGCTGCGTGCGTTCCACCTCCTCACTGGCTTTCTTGACGGCTCGCCTTGCTACCTCGACGGCGTGTCGATAGAACGCCTCGCGTTTGTGCTGGCGTGCGGCGGCGGCAGTGAGCGTTCGCAACGCTGCCGCCCACACTCTACGGCGACGCCAGAACAACCAGAAGGGCCGCGGATGCTGGGTGAGCCAGCGCGCGAGGCCCGTGCCGCGGCGCTCAGCCTCGGTTTTCGCCTCGGTGTATTGCTTCGCACGGACCGCTTCGTCCCGCTCGGCCACACGCAACGCCTCACGCGCGCGCCGACGCTGGCCGTAAATGCCATGCCCCGAAGCCCGCGCAGGTGGCGATGCGGCACCCGCAGCCTGTCCGCCTCCGTCTTTCGTCGTGGTCGTCGGCTCGGTGGCGGCTCCGGTTCCCGTTTGCGGCGCTGCCAGCCGCAGTGTCCGCAGCCGTTCCAGTAGTTTCATATCATCCCCCTTGTCAGTGGCAAAGCCGCGCCGCTCCATTGCGCACGCCGCCGCGCCCAGCGTGGGCATAGGGCCGTCGCCGTCGCCTGCGCAGGCATGGGCGCGGTGGTCATAGTCGGCCACCAACCCGGCCCGTGCGGTGTAGGCGTTGGCGAGTGCGGCCCAGTGCTGGTTCAACGCGTCAACCAATGGCGCGCTAGTAGTCTTGTTGGAGAGTTCCGACAACTTTGGGCCGTAGTGATCGCCCTCCAGCCGCCGCGTCGGGAAATACAAGTGCGCATGAAGGCCGCGCTTCTCTGCGGGCTTATCGCGGCCTAGCACGTCCCGCCGGTTGTCGCGGTGGACGCCCACCGATACCGGCACCGCAAACCGGGCGGCGATGTGCTGGGCCATGTCGCGTGCCATCGCTGCCGCCGCCTGGTCGTCAAGACCAAGCGGCACGGGCATGCGATAGTCGCGGGCAACCTGTGCGTCCTTGCGACGCTCAGCGGCCTCAGCGCGGTTCCAGCATTGCGCCGGATCTGTCGCCCACGGAGGCGCGCCATCCGGCGCGACGGTGAACGCGGCCACAATCTCGCCGCCGCGCCTGCGCCGCGCGTAGGCGTGACGCGTGCCCGTCCGCGCATCCAGTAGCGCGAGACCCAGCCGATACGCTGCGCCCGCCACCGCAGAATGTCCGCGGCTGCGGTTATGGGTCTCGATGTGCGGGCGCGCGTGCGGCGTCACGCTTTGGCCCCTGTCCTCGGGGTCGAGGGGCGAAGCCCCCGCGCGTCGTGTTCGCAGAACACTAAGACGCGCTCTGCCTCCCTACGCTTTGCTTTGATCATTCGAGAACCTCTCCCTGCTGCGGGTGCTGTCGTCGCTCCCCATCTAGTAAAGGCTCGCCAGAAAAATCCACAAGGGGGCTTGCGCGTTTTTTTGCCGTTGTCATGCTCTTGCGCATGAACCGACGCACGCCACAGCAACAGATTGCGCACGCGCAGGCACTGCTTGACCGGGCACGGGAGCGCGCACGCAAGGCGGACGCACACCGCAAGATTGTGCTGGGCGGGTTGGTGATTGCCGCCGGGGTCGATGGCTGGAACGAGGCGGAAATCGTGGGCGCGTTGTTGTCCGCTGACGCGAGCCTCAGCGGCCCGGATAGAGACGCACGACGCCACGCACTGCGCCAGCAAGGCATTGCGCATTTGGAACGGCGCAAGGTGGCGCGTGCCGTCTGCGGCTAGGCGCTGCGCTGCTGGTTCAACTCGAACAAACGGCGCAGGATTTCGTCATCGGGAAGCGGCCATTCCCAGCCGTAGGCGTTGGCAACTGCCGCGTCTAGGTCGCGGTGTAAGTTGTCGAGCCACGCGGGCCGCTCATTATAAAGGTTCGTGAGCGTGCGCTTCTTCAAGTCCGCTTCGTGTCCTGGCTTCGCAATGATACGTTCAGGGTAGCCGGACGCCACTTCGGGGGCGCGCTCCGTCCATTCGGGCGGGTTCAACCAGCGGTCGCGCGCCTCCACCAGCGCACGCGTTGCCGTGGCGATGCGCTGCGCGCGTGGATCGTCCGCGTAATCCTTCGCGGGGATGTCGGGCGTCAAGCCTGCCGGGAACGGGAAAGTTTCAAAGCAGGTGGTCGGGGTGTAGCGCGGGCGGTCTTCCAAACTCGTGCCCATTCGTAGCGCCCACACTTCGTGAAAGCGCGAGTGAAGAATGCCAAAGGTCGTGTCATCTTCACGAGCGACAACGACAATCTGGCCGTCAACGATTACGCCGCGTGGCATCCAGACAAAGAGGCGGTGCTTCGCCACGCGCGCCGTGCCGATGTATCGGCCCAAGCCGTCGACCGCACTGCGCAGGTCTGGTGCCGTTCTTGCGTGTATCCACCAGTTAGACCTTTCTAGTTCATTTCGGGTATTTTCCCGCGCAGGCTTCACATGTTCCATAACATGCTTGAACGGTTCGGCGTAAAGGGAAGCCGTGGCTTCGTCCATTCCAGCGGGGAAATCCACAATCCACATGTCGCACGGACGTCGCGTAATGTCGAGGCCGTTCCACCAAGGCCGCACGACATCGCCGTCTGACCGAGCATTCGGATTGGCAGATGACGTTATCCATGCGCGCGCCACCCGACCAGAAATATCAAACTTGCCCTTTTTCATCCCACCGATGAACGATGCGCGCTTGTTCTCTGGCAGGCGCCGCGCATTCGTCAAATCGGAGCTTTTCTCACCATCCTCGCGCGCCGACAGGTCGGCAAAGATTTCAGCCATCGGCTGACCGTCCAACTCGGCGACTTGCTTACTCTCACCGAAGCACACCAGCGACACGCGCACCGCCGCCCCTTCGTTTACCCACGGCTGGTCGCTCCACGCGTCAAAGATACGGCTGGTGTCCACGATATGCGCCAATACTTCACGGTTCTTGCCACCGCGTATGCTGTTGGTTGCCACCAACCCAGCGCGGTGAAGTTTGCCGGCTTTGACTGCCTCGATGGCCTTCTGGAACCAGTAGCACACCAAGTCCGCACCACCGGGCACGCGCTTCGCATATGCGGCGCGCAATGCGTCCACATACTCGCCGCCGAGTTCACCCATCATTTTCTTGTCGCCAAGGAAGGGCGGATTGCCGATCACCACATCAGTCTTGGGCCACGTTGCCTCGGTGCCGTCGGCGTTCAACACCGCGTCGCGGTTCTCTATCTGGTGGAGCGGTTGAAGGATAGGGTTTTTCCGCGCGCCGTAGCCGTTTTGTATCATCCACTGGATTTCACCAATCCAGATGGTGATGCGCGCGAGTTCTGCCGCGTATGTGTTGAGTTCAATACCCTTGACACTTTTAGGCCCCACATCGGGAAACTGTCGTCCGAGTCCCAATGCTTCGCCCTCGATGAGAACGCGCTTTTCTATGTCCTTCAGCGACCGCAACGCGAGATAAAGAAAGTTGCCACTTCCGCAGGCTGGGTCAAGCACCGTGAACGCGCGCAGCCGTTCCAGAAAAGTGTTGAACTGCTTGCGGGCCTTCGGTGAAACCTTTGTCTTTGCCCCGGCCAGCGCCTTGATCAGTTTGGTCTTTTCTTTCTCCCATTCGCGCAACCACGGATCGATGACGACGGGCCGCACAATCTTCATGATGGTGGCCGGGTCGGTGTAATGCGCGCCAAGTTGGGAGCGCTTGCCGGGGTCTAGTCCACGCTCGAACAGCGTGCCGAAAATGGACGGCTCGATGCTTGACCAGTCGAGTTCGCACGCAGCAAGCAACAACTTCAAGTCGCCTGCGTCGAGCCGCAACACGGCATCATCTTCAAACAGGCCGCCGTTGAACCAATCGATATTCTTGAGCGCAAAATCTCCACCCTTTGACATCGCGCCGAACAATCCACGGCACCGGCTCTCGAACAGGTCAGGCTGACCCTGCGACGCGCGCACCAACTCGGTAAACAGGTGGCCGGGTAGCAGCCCGATGTCCTCGGCAAACATCGCAAACAACAGACGGTCGAGGAAGTGCGCGACCATCTGCGGCGCGTGGCCGCGGGCGCGCAAGGTTTGCGCCAAGGTCGTGAACTTCTCGGCGGCTTCCTTCGTCAGCCCGGTCCGCGTGGTGCCGGGGCGCAGCGCATCGGGGTTCTTGAATACTGCTTCGAGGATTTGCCGCGTCTCGAAGTTCTCAAGTTCGTCAATCGTGAAACGGATTTCCCGTTTCACCGTGTTGGTGAAGTTGGTATGGATGATGATGGTGTGGAGGTCGGACACAACCAGCAGCGGCGGGTTCTCCAACGCGTCCGCATACATCTTCAACTGTTCGTAGGCGCGTTCAAGGCTCTTGTGCGTGCCCTTCGCTTCCCATCCGAAATAACCCTTCTTCCACACATCCGCCCAGCCTTCACCGCCGCTGGTCTTGGTGGCCCCGGCCTCGTAGGTGAACCATGTATGTTCCGGGTCGGCCTCGCGGGGTGTCGGGTGACCGACCAGGCGGCAAAGGTCTTCAAAAAATGGCTGTGCGTCGCGGCGTTCGTCGCCGCCAGCGCGCCACTTGTCGATAAATTCGCGTGGCGTCATTCGGTCGCCGTGGTGTCGTTCAACACGGTGCGCAAGCCACCCAAGTCCAAGCCGAAGTTTACTTTGTTGAGCGCCGCAAGCATTTCGGCGGGCGTAATGTCGCGGCTGTATGAGGCGTGATGCTCATCATCGAGTTCGTGACCTTCGATGGCCGCGCGAACTTCCGGATGGATGCCGCCATCTTGAAGGCGCTGTGTGAGTGTCGAGCGCAATGAGTGAAACCCCAGCCGGCCCTTCTCAATCGTGACCTTTTCGCGCCGAAGGTGATACGAAAATGCTTTGCTCAACCAGTTGCCCATGCCATTGACCCCGCCGACCTTCGCGCGAGGGAAAAGCCGTGTTTCGCCGGCTTCACGCAACTCAGCAACGCGTCCCAGCAGACCCAACGCAATCAGGTCTGGATGAAGCGGCACGGTTCGCTCGCTTTTGTCGGTCTTGACGCTCTGGCCGTTGGCGGCGTCGGTGATCCGGATACATGGCACGCCGTGGCTCTCCACAAAATCAACAAGCCTCAACTGGCCGACCTCCGACACGCGCGCGCCGGTATATAAACCCAATAGAGCACCCCACCGCGCGGCTTCCGACAACTTGGCAACGGCCTTCGGCGCATAAAGCGCGGCGATGTGTTCGGGCGTAAATGGCCGGAACCCCAGCCCCCGCCGTCGCCGCTTCGCGCGCGGACCGTATGGGTTGTGTCCACGCGCGGGGTGGTCGTCCTTCGGGAAATCCATGTAGCCCGCCGCGCGTGCGTAGTCAAAGAACCCGGCGAGATATGATTCTTTATTGCGCAGCGTTGGTGGGGCCAGCTCGACCCGCAATGCGTCAAACCATTTGGCCACATCCACGCGTTGAACATGCCCGAGAACCCTGTCCGCACCATAGTGCGCAACAAACGAGGTAATGGCAGTTCGCTTGATCGATCGGGTCTTGGATAGTTCGCCGCTGAGTGTGCGCTCCCAGAGGCGCTTCACCTCACCCGCTTTCAACGGTTCAAACTTGCGAGTATCAGCACCGGAGGACGCGGTGGGCGCGACGGTGGCCCGTGCCTCCAACATGGCGCGCAACGCCTCAAGGCCGGCGGCATTGTCTTCCTGCGTGCCGTTCGTCTTGAAGTTCAACAACCCGCCCGTCGGGTTCGTCTGGATCTCAAAACGCCGGATGCCGGGCCAAGGATCGGCGGCACCATCAGGCGCTTCTTCCCCATCTGGCACTAATCCCCTTGGCATGTTCCGAGTATGCCACGCGAGCGTTAGCGCTGCGCGCTGTGCTGCGAGGCGGTCGCGTGTGTGAAGACTACGCTTGACGGTCCGACCGCCAACGCGCGCGCGAAAATGCCACACGCCGGACGGGGCAAGGTATAGATAGTTCGGGACTTTCACCGGGTCTCCTGTGTCCCGATTTGTGTCCCGATGAAAAAATCTCCGCCAACAAAAAACCGCTGTATAAACAGCGGCTTATGTCGAACTGGCGGAGAGAGAGGGATTCGAACCCTCGATCAGGCTATAAACCCGATACTCCCTTAGCAGGGGAGCCCCTTCGGCCGCTCGGGCATCTCTCCGGATTGTGGATCAAGCAACGCAAGAGTGTAACAAGCCCTGCGGCTGCCCCTGCCGTGAAACACGGGTTTCGGCAACACGCACCCTCCCGCCGATTACCGCGAACCGGTCGATCAGGATAAATGCGAAACCCGCATCGGTAAAGCCGCTGCGCCTACATTACCCGTTGGTTGCATCGCGCCGCGTAGGCTCGTCGGTTTCCGGTGAGGCGGGGACAACTCCAGCCTCATGTTCCTGCTTGATGCGCTGGTAGATCTCTTCGCGGTGTACCGCGATGTCCTTGGGCGCCGTGATACCGATGCGTACCTGGTTTCCCTTGACGCCCAATACGGTGACCGTCACCTGGTCGCCGATCATCAGGGTCTCCCCCACGCGGCGGGTCAAAATCAACATGACTGAACTCCGTGTATCCGGGTGTATTAGACCCGAAACCGATCTGCGCGTTCCCCTCCGGATTGCACAGCTACGGTGTGACAGGGCGATCGCGAACAGACGCGGGGCGAGCCGCCGACGTTCAGGTTCCTCCATCACCCACACTAGACCGGTGCAGGGGGCGATCGATGCCCCGCGAGCATATATGAACCGGCGCGATCAGCGCAATGAAACCAGCATGACTTCTGGCACGGTCCGCAGGTCAATGCAGCGAGTTTTCCAGCCACCCGGACAGGCCCTCCAGCGCGTGGTCCAGCGCCGGAGAATCGGCACCCCCGCCCTGCGCCATGTCGGGCCGGCCACCGCCCTTGCCGCCGATCTGCTGCGCCACGTGCGAGACCATCTCGCCGGCCTTGACCTTGCCGAGCGCCGCGCCACCGACACCGCCAACCAGCGACGCCTTGCCATCCCGTCCCGAGGCGAGCAGCACCACACAATCCCCGAGTTTCCGCTTCAGCCCGTCGACGGCCTCGCGCAAGGCCCTGGCGTCCATGCCGTCCACGCGCGCGGCCACCAGCTTGATTCCCGCAACGTCTTTCGCGTTCGCTGCGAGGTCGTCGGTCGCGGCGCCCGCCGCCCGGGCCTTCGTCGATTCGAGTTCGCGTTCCAGTTTTTTCTGCCGATCGAGCAGGTGCCGCAGCTTGTCGACGGCCTCGCCCGCGCCCGACGACAACAACCCCGCAATTTCGTGCAAGGACTGCTCTTCCCCGGCGACATGCGCCATCGCCCCCGCGCCAGTCACGGCCTCGATGCGGCGGACACCCGAGGCGACACCCGATTCGGACACGATCTTGAACAGGCCGATGTCGCCGGTGCGCGCGACATGGGTGCCGCCGCACAACTCGGTCGAGAAATCGCCCATCCGCAGCACGCGGACTTCGTCGCCATACTTTTCGCCGAACAGCGCCATCGCGCCGGATGCGATGGCTTCGTCGTAGGCCATCCGGCGAATTTCCGCCGGCTCGTTGCGGCGGATCTGCTCGTTGACGCGATCCTCGATACGGCGCAACTCGTCGGGGTTGACCGGCTGGAAATGCGAGAAGTCGAAGCGCAGACGGTCGGGTGCGACCAACGAGCCCTTCTGCGTCACGTGTTCGCCCAGCGTCTCGCGCAGCGCCGCGTGCAACAAGTGCGTCGCCGAATGATTCAGCACCGTGGTCTGCCGGCGCGCAGCATCGACCCGTGCGAGCACGCTGTCGCCGACGCGCAGCGGTGAATCTCCGTTCCAGTCGCCGATATGGCCGTGGAATTGACCGGCGAGCTTCCGGGTGTCGTGGACGATGAAGCGCCCTGCAGCGTGTTCCAGCGCACCGGCGTCACCGACCTGCCCGCCGGATTCGGCATAAAACGGCGTGCGGTCCAGGATGATTGCCGCGGACCCGCCCAGCGCCAGGGCATCGATCGCGCGGCCTTCGCGCACGATTGCGAGAATCCTGCAGTCCTTCACCTCCAGCGCTTCGTAGCCAAGAAATTGCGTGGGAGCGAGCCTGCTGGCAACCTCGGCCGGCAACTGCGCCTTGCTCTCGAACTTGCTGGCCGCGCGCGCGCGTTCGCGTTGCGCTTCCATCGCACGCTCGAAACCGGCCATGTCCACGCCCAATCCGCGTTCGCGTGCGATGTCGGCGGTAAGGTCCACCGGAAAACCAAAGGTATCATACAGGCGGAATGCGTCCTCGCCAGGGATCGTCCTGTCGGTCTTCGCCGCGACCTCGTCGAACACCTTCATGCCATGTTCCAGCGTTTCGCCGAAACGCCGTTCCTCGGCGCGCAACGCCTCTTCGACAAAGGCCCGCCGCTTGACGAGGTCGGGATAGGCCTCGCCCATTTCGGCGGCCAGTGGAGCGACCATCTTCCAGAAGAATTCGCCGCGCACGCCCAGCATCCAGCCATGGCGCAACGCGCGGCGGATGATCCGGCGCAGCACGTAGCCACGACCTTCGTTCGAAGGCAATACGCCATCCACAATCAGGAATGCGCAGGCGCGGATGTGGTCGGCGATCACCCGCAGCGACTTGTCCTCGACATCCTTGCAGCCGGTCAGTTTTTGCGCAGCGGCGATCAGGCGCTGGAACAGGTCGATCTCGTAATTGGAATGCACCCCCTGCAGCACGGCAGCAAGCCGTTCGAGGCCCATGCCGGTGTCCACGCAGGGCGCGGGCAGCGGACTGAGCGTGCCGTCATCGGCACGGTCGAACTGCATGAATACGAGGTTCCAGATCTCGACGTAGCGATCGCCCTCCCCATCCTCGGAGCCCGGCGGTCCACCCGCGACTTCGGCTCCGTGGTCGTAGAAGATTTCGGTGCACGGCCCGCACGGACCGGTATCGGCCATCTGCCAGAAATTGTCGGAGGCGAAGGGGGCGCCCTTGTTGTCGCCGATTCGCACGATGCGTTCGGCCGGCACGCCGATCACGTCCTTCCAGATCGCGTACGACTCGTCGTCGGTGTGGTAAACCGTCACCCAAAGCTTTTCAGGCGGAAGCTTGAACGTCCGGGTCAGCAACTCCCACGCCCATTCGATCGCTTCC
This sequence comes from Rhodanobacteraceae bacterium, assembly GCA_035717365.1. Taxonomy (GTDB): domain Bacteria; phylum Pseudomonadota; class Gammaproteobacteria; order Xanthomonadales; family Rhodanobacteraceae; genus 66-474. The sequence continues at coordinate 4,113 of DASTIS010000158.1, read as the reverse complement.
TTCTTGAAGTAATCGCCGAACGACCAGTTGCCCAGCATCTCGAAGAAGGTGTGGTGGCGCGCGGTGTAGCCGACCGAATCGAGGTCGTTGTGCTTGCCGCCGGCCCGCAGGCAGCGCTGCACGTCCACCGCGCGCACGTACGGCAACTTCTCGCTGCCGAGGAACACGTTCTTGAACTGCACCATCCCGGAATTGGTGAACAAGAGGGTCGGATCGTTGGCCGGCACCAGCGGCGCGGACGGCACGATCGTGTGGCCGCGGTCGCGGAAGAATTCGAGGAAGCGCGCGCGAATCTCTGCTGTTTTCATGCATTTACGCCGCAAATCTCATAAATGGTAGCGCCACCGCCGAAGCCTGCCAAAGACGCTTCGTTCGGAGGCGCTGTTGTTGAACGTCAGGCCATGGATGGCCGTTCTGGTACACGGGTCCACGGTAACCCTTCCCCGGCAACACGGTCCCGCGACGCCGCGATCAGGGATGATCGCAAAAACACCGTCAGTCGACGTCGGAGTGGCAGACGATTCTAACGGTTGCGGCGGAGAAGCCGCGACGCAACAGGAAGGCCGCGCGCTTGCCACGCTCGACGCGGTCGAGGGCCGGCCGGTCTCCGTACTTCTTGCGAAGCTGGGCGGCGGCCAGCGCATCCCAGTCCGCGTCCGCGGCGTCGATGAGCTCGCGGATCTCCGGATCGGCCAGTCCATGCGAACGCAATTCGGCCCGGATCCGCGCGGGACCGTAGCCCTGCCCCATCCGCGTGCGCGTGATCATATCGCCGAAGCGGGCGTCGTCCTGGTAGTGCTGTTCACGCAACTTCCCGAGCGCGGCTTCGGACTCGGCTTCGTCACAGCCGGCACGCTCCAGCCGCGCGCGCAGTTCGCGCCGCGAATACTCGCGGCGGGCGAGCATCGAGAGCCCGCGGTCGTAGGCGCTGCGCTCGGGCTGGCCTGGACCGGAAATCAGTCGGCGTTTCATTTGCACAATTGTAGGAGCGGCCCATGGCCGCGATCCGCCGTTACCATCCAGGTCGCGGCCATGGGCCGCTCCTACGTCAAATAAATCTTACGCTTCGACTTCCTCGGCATCCTCGGTCGCGGTGGCGCCGCCCTTGCGGGTGCCGTCGAGCAGCTTCGCGCGCAGGGCCTTGTCGAGTTCGTCCGCGGCTTGCGGGTTTTCCTTGAGGTACTGGCGGGCATTCTCCTTGCCCTGCCCGATCCGCTCGCCACCGTAGCTGTACCAGGCGCCGGACTTCTCGACCAGGTCGTGGGTGACGCCCATCTCGATCAGCTCGCCCTCGCGCGAAGTGCCCTCGCCGTACAGGATTTCGAACTCGGCCTGGCGGAACGGCGGCGCCACCTTGTTCTTGACGACTTTCACGCGGGTCTGCGACCCGATCACCTCGTCGCCCTTCTTGACCGCGCCGATCCGGCGGATGTCGAGGCGCACCGAAGCGTAGAACTTCAGGGCGTTGCCGCCGGTCGTCGTCTCCGGGTTGCCGAACATCACGCCGATCTTCATGCGGATCTGGTTGATGAAGATCACCAGCGTGTTGGAACGCTTGATGTTGCCGGTCAGCTTGCGCAGCGCCTGGCTCATCAATCGCGCGTGCAGGCCGACGTGCGAATCGCCCATTTCGCCCTCGATTTCGGCCTTGGGCGTCAACGCTGCGACCGAATCGACCACCACCATGTCCACCGCATTCGAGCGCACCAGCATGTCGGCGATCTCGAGCGCCTGTTCGCCGGTGTCGGGCTGCGAAACCAGCAGGTCGTCTACGTTCACGCCGAGCTTTTCCGCGTAGCTCGGGTCGAGCGCATGCTCGGCATCGACGAACGCCGCGGTGCCGCCGTTCTTCTGGCAGTTGGCGATCGCCTGCAGGGTGAGCGTGGTCTTGCCCGAGGATTCCGGCCCGTAGATTTCGACCACCCGCCCGCGCGGCAGGCCACCGACGCCCAGCGCGATGTCGAGGCCGAGCGATCCGGTCGAGACCACGTCGATGGCCTCGGCGGTGCGGTCGCCCATGCGCATCACCGCGCCCTTGCCGAACTGCTTCTCGATCTGGCCCAGCGCGGAAGCCAGTGCGCGGCGCTTGTTGTCATCCATTGCGTATTCCTCAGGGTGTGCGTGGAGCGAAGTATCGCGGGGCGGGTTCTCACGGGTTGAGACCGCGCGAATCCGGAGACGCTGCCATTATTTCATACCGGATCGGCCGTGGAAGCGGCGCGCGCCGCATCAGCATGTAAGCGGTTTCCCATGCGCGCGACCAGGCACTTCCCGGCCTGCCCGCGCACGGCGGTCAGACGCAATCCGGACCCGGTTTCTCGGGTCGGCTGATCACCACGCCCGACCCGTGGGCAATGCATCCCTGCATCGCGGTTGTGGCCCTACGAGACCAGAATCCTCTCGATTCCCTTGAGCGCCGCTGCGACGGTCCGTCGACGCACCGCATCGCGATCACCCTTGAAGTGGAATTCCTCCGCCCGCGCTTCGCCTCCGCGCCGCTGCCAGGCGATCCAGACCGTTCCGACTGGCTTGTCCCGGGTTCCGCCGCCCGGCCCGGCGATACCGGTCACCGCCACCGCGACCGAAGCGCCGAAGCCCGCCACCACACCCGCGACCATTTCAAGCGCCGTGTCCCGGCTGACGGCGCCATGCCGCTTCAGCGTGTCCGGCGCCACCCCGAGCAGGGCCTGCTTGGCATCATTGCCGTAGGTGACGGCCGCGCCTTCGAACCACCCGGAACTGCCGGCGATGTCAGTCAGCAGCTTGGCAATCCAGCCGCCGGTGCAGGATTCACCGGTTGCCAGCATCTGGCCGCCCTCACGCAACATCTCGCCCACGCTCTCGGCGAGGGCCCGCAACGTGGCATCGGTGGGAACGGCTTCCACGAGCTGGATTCGGCAAACGGAGATCGCTGTTTTACCGCAACCCCGGCGCCACGCCAAGTGCAGAACTCGACGGACGTCTGCCGCGCGGCGATGACCCTGACGCGGTCCGTGAAACCGGCGACCGACCGTCAGCCGGTCATGACGCGCAATACCGCGATCGGCAAAGGCCACCGGCACGGCCACGCTTCGAGCGCATGCAGCGCCTTTCAACCCGGCGCCAGCGCCGAGAGGGTCATGCCCATGCTCCCGTACCAGGGTGCGCAGCAATCCGGGTGCGCCGGGATCCTCGCGTTCGCCAGGCGTGGGACGATTCAGGAACCGGAAGCCTCGTCGCGCCGGGTACGCGGCTCGTTCAGCGTTTCACCGCGCACGACGAACCAGATGTTCTCGGCGATGTTGGTGGCATGGTCACCGATGCGCTCGATGTTCTTGGCGATGAACAGCAGGTGCGTGCAGGCCGTGATGCTGCGCGGGTCTTCCATCATGTACGTGAGGAGTTCGCGAAACAGCGTGGTGTAGAGGGCATCGAGGTCGGCATCGCGCTGCCAGACGGCGTACGCCAGGCTGGCGTCCTGCGCGGTGCAGGCCCGCATCGCGTCGCGCAGGAGGCCGCACGCCATCCTCGCCATCGGGCCGAGGCCGCCCACGAGCGGCACGGGCGCCGAAAGGTTCAATGTCATCGAGCGCCGTGCGACGTTGGTGGCGTAGTCGCCGATGCGCTCGATGTCGGAAGCGATCCGCAACGCGGCGAGCACTTCGCGAAGGTCGCGTGCCATCGGCTGGCGCAGCGCCAGCAGGCGCAGCACGTCGCCGCTGATCCGGCGCTCCTGGTCGTCGATTGCGTCGTCGTTGTCCGCAACGCGCCGGGCCGCCTCGCTGTCGCGCTTGCCGAGCGCGTCCATGGCCGCTTCCAGTTGCCTGGCCGCGAGTTCGCCCATCGCGGCGATTTCGCCGGTCAGGCGGGACATTTCCTGGTCGTAGCTTTTCACGAGGTGGTCGTGGGGCTGTGTGTTCATGCGTGGCTCGTGTTGTTTCCTTCTCCCCTCGGGAGAAGGGCGCAAGGCGCTGCTGTGGCTCTTGCCCGCAGGGCCGGATGAGGGTTCGGCGGGTGTGGAACGTGCCGGTGCACCGAATCCTCACCCCCGCGCTACGCGCGCGGCCTACGGCCGCCTGTCCCGCAGGGAGAAGGGCATCACCCGAATCTCCCCGAAATGTAATCCTCGGTCTG
>DASTIS010000157.1:0-33757 GCA_035717365.1 Rhodanobacteraceae bacterium | reverse complement strand
CGAACAGGGCCAAGAGCAGCTTTTCTATTTGCGTCCATTCGCGTTCACTTGCGGATCAATGCCTTGCACCTCGATCGCCAGCGCATGGATGCCATGCCCCAGCAGATCGTCGAGCGCCTCGTACACCATGCGATGTTGCTGTACGCGCGTCTTGCCGGCGAACGCATCACTGGCGATGCGCACGCGAAAATGCCCGGTGCCCTCGCCCGCGTGGCCGATGTGCAGATGGCCTTCGTCGATGACTTCGAGAGCGGCGGGCGCAAAAGCCTGCTCAAGCCGTGCACGAATGTCATCGATCGACGCCGCGCTCATGGAAGGGTCTGGCGGAACGGCCGCACCGTCACTTCACGATACACGCCCGCGGCGCGGTACGGGTCGGCGTCCGCCCATTGCTTCGCGGCATCCAGATCGTCGAACTCGGCGATGATCAGGCTGCCCAGGAATCCTGCCGGGCCGGGATCCTCCGCGTCGATCGCCGGAAACGGACCGGCCATCAACAAGCGGCCTTCTTCGAGAAGCTTCTGCAGTCGCGCCAGATGCGCCGGCCGCGCGGCCTTGCGCCTGCCCAGCGAATTTTCGACATCGATGCCAATGATGGCGTACCACATGGCGTCCTCCGACACAGGATGTATGGCCATTATCACGGGACGCGGCAGCGCCTGCCATGGCGCGGCGGACGCCGCGGTCCAGGGACAGCACTTCAGACTCCGGGCGCCGGAACCGCCCTGCGCACGTAGTCGTACGCCCCGCGCATGCAATCGGTGACTTGTTCGCAAAGCCACTTCCGGAAGCAGGCAATCTTTGGGCGGTTCTCCATGGCCGCAGGAAACACCAGCCAGAACGCGCGGCCATCGGTGGCAATGAAATCATGTGCCGGCACCAGCTTCCCGGAGTCCAGTTCGCTGTGGAACAGGATGGGAGATCCGATCGCGATTCCGTGCCCGGCAACCGCAGCGGAGATGTCGAGGTGCTCGTTCGGGTAGCTCGTGCCGAAGCGGTCCGCCATCGCCCCGGCGTCGTGCCCCGCCGCCTCGTACCACATCGCCCACCAATCCGGGCGGCCGAGCAGCGGCACATCCAGTGGCGCCGCGGGATCGGCAACTCCGCGCGCAGCTTCCTTCAATCCCGGCGCACAGAGTGGCATGAAGATCGCGGGAAACAGTTCGACTGCGCGCATCGCCGGCCAGCGACCATGGCCGTTGCGAATGGCCACGTCGAAGCGTCCTTCGGTCAGGTCGTGCGCCGGCACCGACAGGTCGACGTCGAGCTTGATCTCCGGATGCAGCGCGCGGAACCCGCCCAGCCGGGGCGATAGCCAACTCGTGCCGAAGGTGGGTAACGTGGTCAGGGCAAGGTGCCATTCGTCCACGTCGTGCGCCCGGATGAAGCTCGCGCGAAGCAAGGCGAATGCGTCCGTCGCCTGTGCCGCGATCAGGCGCCCGGGCGCAGTCAACTCCACGCTTTGCGCATGCCGCAGAAACAACTGCACGCCGATTTGCCGTTCGAGCCGGCGCACGTGGTAACTCACCGATGCGGCGGCGGTGTCGAGTTCCTGCGCCGCCGCGGCAAAACTTCCGCGCCGCGCGGCGCACTCGAACGCGCGTATCGCCGCAAGCGAGGGCAGCCGCAGGTCATCGACCCCCAATTTGCCTTGGCCTCGACGGCGGATTTTGGGTGGTGGCGTGCTCATGATGGGCGCACGATTGGCGGGTGCATCTTCTCACCCGCCGCTTCGGAGGTCCATGATGATTGCATTGGCGCGCGCGTGGCCGCAGATTGCCATGGCGATTGCCCTGTCCATGACATGCCCGATGACCCTCGCCGTCCCGGCCGGCACTGCCGATGTTCCCCCGGGGTATTCGACCAGCGTCACCGGAAGCGTCCACGACTTCGACTATTTCATGGGCAGCGGCTGGATCACTCACCAGCATCGTTTGAAGGCGCGCGGTGTCGGCAGCCACGACTGGGAGGACTTCCCCGGGATCCTTTGTGCCGTGCGCTATCTCGACGGCATCGCGACGGTCGACGAACTCTATTTTCCGACCCGCGGCACGGCCGGACTGACGCTGCGCACATTCGATCCCGAGAAGCGGCAATGGTCGATCTACTGGGTCAGCGGCAAGGCCGGGACGCTGGACGAAAAACCTGTGGTGGGCGGGTTTGACGGCAAGGTCGGGCGATTCTATGCCAGGGACCGCGACGCCCGGGGCCGGGCCATCAAGGTGCGCTTCATATGGAAGTACCTGGATCGCGACCACGCCCGCTGGGAACAAGCCATCTCCTACGACAACCGAACCTGGGAAACCGACTGGACCGCGGATTTCATCCGCGCCGACCGCACGAAGGTGTGCAAGGACAATCGCCCGCGACACGACTGGCGCGCGCCGGAATGAACGTCGTCTGATGACCCGAATGCGCCGGCGAACACCGATGGGCGGCTCTACCCAGCCCCCTGCCCCCCGCTCCCTGCCTCGGGCCGCATATAGGGAAACAACAACACATCGCGGATCGATGGCGAATCGGTCAGCAACATCACCAGCCGGTCGATGCCAACACCCAGGCCGCCGGTCGGCGGCAGCCCGATTTCCAGTGCGCGGATGTAATCGGCATCGAAGTGCATGGCCTCGTCATCCCCGGCGTTCATGGCCTCGACCTGCGTGCGAAAACGCGCGGCCTGGTCCTCCGGATCGTTCAACTCGGAAAAGCCATTGGCCATTTCCTTGTCGCCGATGAACAGTTCGAAGCGATCGGTGATTTCGGGATCGGCATCGTTGGCGCGCGCCAGCGGCGAGACTTCGGTTGGATATTGCGTGATGAAGGTCGGCTGGATCAACGAAGCCTCGACCGTCTTCTCGAAAATTTCGAGCAGCATCTTGCCCCAGCCGTACTCGTTCTTGACCGGCACCTTCAAGCGCGCGCAGTGCGCGCGCAAGGCGTCCACGTCGCGCAGTTCATGTTCACCGATTTCGGGATTGCGTTCGCGCACCGCATCGGCCAGCGACCAGCGCCGGAATGGCTTGCCGAGATCGATGTCGCGGTCTTCCCATTTCAGATCGGTGGTGCCGAGCACGGCCTGCGCGGTCTCACGAATCATCGCCTCGGTGAGGTCCATGACCTCGGTGTAACTGGCGTAAGCCTGGTACAGCTCCAGCATCGTGAACTCGGGGTTGTGCCGGGTGGACACGCCTTCGTTGCGGAAGTTGCGGTTGATTTCGTAGACACGTTCGAACCCGCCGACCACGAGACGCTTCAGATACAACTCGGGCGCGACGCGCAAAAAAAGATCCAGGTCCAGCGCGTTGTGGTGCGTCACGAATGGCCGCGCGGTCGCGCCGCCCGGGATCACGTGCATCATGGGCGTTTCGACTTCCATGAAGCGCCGCGGCTCTGCTTCCAGCCATTGCCTGATGAAGCCGATGATGCGTGAACGCTTCTGGAAGGTATCGCGTGCTTCCGGCGTCACGACCAAATCCACGTAGCGCTGGCGGTAACGCTGCTCGACGTCGGCCAACCCGTGCCACTTGTCCGGCAACGGGCGCAACGACTTGGTCAGCAGGCGCAGCGCATCGACCCGGACCGACAACTCGCCGGTCCGGGTGCGCATCAGCGTGCCTTCGGCGCCGAGGATGTCGCCGACGTCCCAGCCCTTGAATGCGTCGTAGCTTTCGGCGAGCGTACTGGCCTGCAGGAACAACTGGATGGAACCGGTCATGTCCTGCAGGCGCGCAAAGCTGGCCTTGCCCATTACCCGCTTGCCGAGCAGGCGCCCGGCAACCCGTACACGCCGGGCTTTCGATGCCAGTGCGTCGGCGTCGATCCCTCCGGCTTCCGCCTGCAGGTCCGCTGCGAACGCGTCGGGACGGAAATCGTTCGGGAACGCGATGCCCTGCCCTCGCAGCGCCCGCAATTTCTCGCGGCGTTCGGCGATCAGCTTGTTTTCATCCAATGGTGACGGAGTGTCGATTTCGTTCATGTCTGTGTGCTGCTTGCGCCCCTCTCCCGCCGGGAGAGGGGTTGGGGTGAGGGTTCGGGAAATTCGCAGCGCCTCGTCGCGAACCGGACCCTCATCCGGCGCTTATTCACGCCATCCATGGCGCTCGCCCTTCGGGCCGGCTGGCGCCGTTCACGCCCGATCCCGTCGGCCGTAGTCGCGCCACCTTCTCCCGGCGGGAGAATGGAAGAGCATAACTTACGCGTCCGCGCGCTTGGCGCCGGCTTCCAGCCCCATTTTCAGGCTTGCTTCGATGAAATCGTCGAGATCACCGTCCAGCACGCGTTGGGTGTCGGTGCGCTCGACGCCGGTACGCAGGTCCTTGATGCGCGACTGGTCCAGCACGTAGTTGCTGATCTGGTTGCCCCAGCCGACGTCCGACTTGGTGGCCTCGACCGCGGCCTTTTCGGCATTGCGTTTCTGCATTTCGGCCTCGTACAGTTTGGCACGCAACATCTTCATCGCGCGATCGCGGTTGGCGTGTTGGGAGCGCTCGGTCTGACAGGCGACCACGATACCCGAAGGCATGTGGGTGATGCGCACCGCCGACTCGGTCTTGTTGACGTGCTGACCGCCGGCTCCGGAAGACCGGTATACGTCGGTCTTCAGGTCAGCCGGGTTGATCTCGATATCGATGTCATCGTCGACCTCCGGCGAGACGAACACCGAGGCGAAGCTGGTGTGGCGCCGGTTGTCGGAATCGAACGGCGACTTGCGCACCAGGCGATGCACGCCGATTTCGGTCTTGAGCCAGCCATAGGCGTAATCGCCGACGACCCGGAAGGTCGCCGACTTGACGCCCGCGACCTCGCCCGCCGAAGCCTCCAGCAGTTCGGTTTGCCACCCGCGGTCTTCCGCCCAATGCAGATACATGCGCAACAGCATCTCCGCCCAGTCCTGGGCTTCGGTGCCGCCGGCGCCGGCCTGGATGTCGACGAACGCATTGGCCGCATCCATTTCGCCGGAGAACATCCGGTGGAATTCAAGCTTGGCAACGTGCTTGTCCAGCGCATCGACGTCGTTCGCCACGGCCTGGACCGATGCGTCGTCGCCTTCGTCGGCGGACAGTTCCAGCAATTCGCCGGCATCGTCGAGGCCGTGCGTGATGCGATCCAGCCCTTCCACGAATTCGGCCAGCCGCGCCCGCTCGCGGCCCAGATCCTGGGCGCGTTGCGGATCGTCCCAGACGTTGGGGCTTTCCAGTTCGCGGCTTACCTCTTCGAGGCGCTCACGCTTGGCCGGGTAGTCAAAGATACCCCCTAAGCGTTTCCACGCGTTCGCGCAGGTCCGCGATGCTGGCACGGATGGGGTTGGTTTCGATCATGGGATGACCAGCCGCGAAAAACGGGTAATGGTAACAAAACGGCCGATGCACCGCACCTGCAAGCGCTGCCCGGGGCGCGCCGGATCCCCCGCAATTCACGCGACCGTATCAGCCGGTGTTTTAGGCTTTTCGTCAACGCGGGCAGTGGATTTGCCTGCGCATTCGTTACCACACTTCGCCCATGAAACTCATCTGCGCGTTGTCCAGCCTCGCCATTGCGCTTTTTGTCGGCGGCGCGGCAGCCGCAACCACGCGCACCCTCCCGGAAGGAATGACGGCCGTGCCGTTGGCGGTGGTCACGAACGACCGGGACAGCAGCGTCAGCGAGCTCGCCTTGATGCTGGACGATCAGGCTTTCGTACATGGCATCTACATGGAAACCACGTCCGGTCGCGACGGTGAACGTTCGAAGGCCTCGGGGCAGGTCTATTGGCTCGACGGCATCGAAAGTCGCGACGGGGTGGTGCTGGGCCAGGGACAGGGCGTCAAGGCGATTTTCCTGCGGGGCATGATCGAGCCGCAGGGCGACCACGGCACGCTGGTCATCAAGTATCTGAGCAACGGCATTTTCAGGAATTACGACGAATGCGCGGTCAAGCTGGAACGGGTGGCTCCCTATGACTGGCAACTCGTCAATGCCTATGACGATCGTCCCATCACACTGATCCAGGTACGCACCTGGGCGCTGGGGATCTCGACTCTCGGCAACGTCTGCCCGGGCAGCGGGCACGCGTGAACCGGCGCGCCCCGCACGGGCCGCGTCAACGCTGCCGGCTGACAGCTGTCACTGGCGCCCCGGCCGCGGAAGGCATAACGTCGGTGGTGTCGACGAGGAGCCAACCGCCATGTCCCAGGAACCCGCCAACACGGCGTCCGGCCATTTCGGCTGGCGCGTGTTTCCAGCAGTCGCGATCGTCGCGATCGGCGTGCTGTTTTTGCTGAGCAATCTCGGCTATCCCATTGATTTCCTGACCCGTGGAAACTGGTGGGCGGTCATCATCCTGCTGGCAGCGCTTGCGCCGCTGTCCCGGGCGGTTGAAATCTACCGCGCGCGCGGCCGCTTCGACGCCGAAGCCGCCCACTCCCTGCTCGGGGCAACAGCGATCGTACTGGTCGGGGTGATGTTTCTGCTGGATCTCGACTGGGGCGTGTGGTGGCCGCTGTTCGTGATCCTGGGCGGGCTGTTCACGCTGGTGCCGCACCATCGACATTCCCGCTACCGCGATTGGCGCCGCGGCGGCGAGGACGACGCATCGGTCGGCCGCTGACCCGTCTCAAGCGAGGTGCCGTTGCACCCAATCCAGATAGCTGTCGACGAATTGGGTCAGGAACTTGCGGACGCTTTCGTCGGCAACCGTGCCGTCGTCGGCGACCAGGCCTTCGGTGTAGCGCACGAACGCTTCGGGCTGCGCCATCAGGTACACGTCGATGAACACACAAACATTGCGCAGATGCTGCTGCGCCAGCGCGGTGGCCATCGCACCCATCGAGGTACCGATCACCGCGCCCGGCTTGCCGGCGAACGCGTTGGTGCCGTAGGGCCGTGAACAGACATCGATGGCATTCTTGAGCACGCCGGGAATCGAGCGGTTGTACTCGGGCGTGACGAACAGGATCGCGTCGGCGGACCGGATTTCCTCCTTGCGGGCTTCGCACAAAGCCGGATAATCCGCGTCGAGATCCTGGTTGTAGAGCGGCAGATCGTCGATCCGTATGGTTCGGAATTCGGCACGCTCACCCGCGATTTTTTCGAGTGCGTGTGCCAGCTTCTTGTTGAACGACTCCTTGCGGAGGCTGCCGACCAGTACCGCGACGACGGGACGCTGCTTGCTCATGCCGACTCCTTGCAGTTGCCACGACCGCGCCGGAGGTAACCGGCGCACTGCACGGAGACTTCTGGGCAAGCGCGCCGGATTTCAAGCCCCGGCCGAATCACGGCTTGACGAACTTCAGCGTCATCCGGTCCGACTCGCCGATCGCCTTCATCTTTGCGTGCTCGGAATCCGGACCGGCCAGATCAGGCGGCAGGCGGTGCACGTTGACGTCTTCGGGATCCTCCGGGTTGGCATTGATGTCCGACACGCCGGCCAACCGGAAGCCGGTCTTCAAACCCAACCCGATCAAATAGTCTTCCGGCAACCGGTGCAGCTTCTTCGCGCTTTCCGCCGCATCCGCGAACGGCTTGGCGCGATGTTCGACGACGCCGAACACGCCGCCCGGTTTCAGCACGTCATAGGCGGCCTGGAACACCTTGGCGAGCGTGTCGGGACCCCGGTTCATCCAGTCGTGGGTGTTGCGGAACGTCAGCACCATGTCCGCAGAGCCGTTCGGCCCCAGCTTGATCGTATCGGGCGGCGCAAACGGCGCGAACCTCGCGATATGCCCAAACACCGCAGGGTCGGCGTGCAGCTTTTTCTCGAACCTGGACTGGCCAGCCGCTTGCGACGGTGGCACGGTTTCGACAAGGTGCCCATGCGCGTACAGGAAGGGCGCCAGGATTTCCGTGTACCAGCCGCCGCCTGGGGCCAGTTCAACGACCGTCATGTCCGGCTTGATGCCGAAGAATTCCAATGTATGGATCGGGTGCCTGTACTGGTCGCGCGCCTTGTTGGCAGGTGAGCGCCAGCTGCCCGCGACGGCTTCCTTCAACAGGGCGTCGGTGCTGCCGGAAGCCGCGATCGGCCCCGCAGCGAACGCGCTGCCGGCGAGCAAAACGGCACATGAAAAAAGGGCAACCTTTCGGCTGAGCAGGGAACCCATGGCGCGATCCTCCTTCGGCAGAAGCCCCAAGGTTACGCCGAAACACGCGACGCCGCGCGATAATGTCGCATGCAACCGGAACCGGAAACCCGCCATGTCCCGCCGCACGATCAACCTCGACGACACCTTGTATGACTACCTGCTCGATCACTCGCTGCGCGAGCACCCGGAACAGACCGCACTGCGCGAAGCCACCCGCACGCATCCGCACGCCGGCATGCAGATTTCGCCCGAGCAGGGCCAATTCATGCAATTGCTCGTCAAGATGATCGGTGCACATCGCACCATCGAAGTCGGCACCTTCACGGGATACAGCGCGCTCACGGTCGCGTTGGCATTGCCGGACGACGGGAAAGTCCTGGCCTGCGACATCAGCGACGAATACACGTCGATCGGCAAGCCGTACTGGCAACGCGCCGGCGTCACCGACAAGATCGAACTGGTGATCGCGCCCGCGACGCAAACACTCGATGCACGCCTCGCTTCCGGCGAGGCCGGCCACTACGACTTCGCCTTCATCGACGCCGACAAACCGGGCTATGACGATTATTACGAGCGCTGCCTGCAACTGGTCCGTGCCGGCGGCCTGATCGCCTTCGACAACACCTTGTGGGGCGGCGACGTGGCCAGGCCCGCGCACGACGACGACACGCGTGCACTGCAGGCACTCAACGACAAACTGCATCGTGACGAACGCATCGACATGGCGATGCTCCCGATCGGCGACGGCTTGACGCTCGCGCGCAAGCGTTGCTGAAAGGGCCGCGCTGCGCAGTTGCGCCGCACCGGCGTGATGCTCACGCATTTTTAACCCCGGTGCTCGCAGGATTCGCGAGACGGCGCCCCAGGGCCAAGGCGTCGCCTCGTCATTCGGGCCCCTTCAGGAGGCAATCATGAAACGGCTGCTCATCGCGGGCCTCGCGCTCGCGTTGCTGGTTCCCGTGTGCGCGTTGGCGCAGGATGCCTTTACCGGCACGTGGAAAATGGACCCCACAACGTTCCACGAATCAGGGAAACCGCTCGTCATGCATCTCAAGGATGGCATCTACCGTTGCAATTGCACACCGCCGATCGAGATCAAGGCGGACGGTGCGGATCACGCGGTCACCGGGCACACCGGTTTCGACAGCGTGGCGGTCAAGGTACTCGATGACCACAGCATCCGGGAGTCGTACAAGAAGGGAGGGCAATTGGTGAGCGAATCGACGTTCAAGGTCGCCCCGGACGGCAAGACCGCGACCTCGGAGCTCACGAGATACAACAACGGCAGCAAGGTCATGACCGGCACCGCGACCTTCGAACGAAAAGGCAAGGGTGAAGCCGGGTCGAACGCCATCGCCGGTAGCTGGGCGTTCGGGCATGTCACGGCGGGCAGTGGAAATGCGCTCAGCGATACCTACAAGGTTGCCGGCGACGACATCAGCTACCAAAGCGGAGCCTCGGGCTCGTATACCGGAAAGATCGGCGGTCAATCCGTTCCCTACATGCAGGACGGCAAGCAGGACGGCACCGTGGCGGTGAAAAGACTCGGCAAGGACACGCTGCGCGAAATCTACACCAAGGACGGCAAGACCACGTTCACCAGCACGATGGCCTTGTCTGCCGACGGGAAGACGATGAAGACCAGCAGCCACAACCTGAAAACAGGCGATACGTCGACGTGGGTATCCCACAAGCAATGACCAGCCAGTCACCGCGTCGTAACAGGCGGATCGTGGAAGGCCCGATGTCCGGGCCTTCCCTTTTCAACGCACTGAAGACTCCTGGTGCCGCACCAGCAGCTCTGGTGATTCGCGCCCACGCCAGTCGTTGACGACGAACTCGTACGCCACCCGGACCATCGCACCGGCAGGAATATCGCCGTCCGCGTGGAACCATTTGGCGTCGTGGACCCGGCCGTCGCGCGGATCGCGCATCCGCAGCCGCCGGTGTGCGCCCGTCGAGCCCATCGGCCGGCATTCGACGCACTCGAAAACATTGTCGAACAGTGGCACCGGGAACCCCTGCCCCCACGGACCCGCCACCCGCAACTGGCGCGCCAGTTCGATGTCGAAATCACCCACCGCCAGCTCGCCGTCGCTCAGCAGTTCGGGCTGCAGGGCTTCTGGCGCAATGCGCTCGCGCACCACCGCGTCGAACGCCTCGGCGAAGCGCGCGTAGTGGCTGAGGCGCAGGCTCAAGCCGGCCGCCATCGCGTGGCCACCGAAGCGTTCGATCAGCCCCGGGCAACGCGCGTCGACTTCCGCCAGCGCGTCACGGATGTGGAAACCGGGGACCGATCGCGCCGAACCGCGCAGCGCATCGCCCTTGTCGGCGGCGTCTCCCGCCGGCGCGAAAGCGACCACCGGGCGGTGCAGGCGTTCCTTGACCTTCGCCGCCACCAACCCGACCAGGCCGTGATGCCATGCCGGATCGAACAGGGACACACCCGAGGCGTCGCCAGTTTCGATGTCGCCGAGTCGGGCCAGCGCATCATCGACCATCGACGCCTGCAGGTCGCGCCGCTGCCGGTTGATGTCGTGCAGCATCGTCGCCAGAGCGCGCGCGTGCGACGGGTCGTCCGTGAGCAGACATTCCACGCCAATCGACATGTCCTCCAGACGTCCCGCTGCGTTGATACGCGGGCCGATCGCGTAGCCAAGGTCGGACGCCGCCGCGCGGCTTGCATCGCGCCCCGACACTTCGAACAACGCGGTGATGCCGGCGCACGCCGCACCGCCGCGAACCCTTCGCAGGCCGCCTTCCACCAGCGCGCGATTGTTGGCATCGAGCGGGACCAGGTCGGCGACCGTCCCCAATGCGACCAGATCGAGCAACGTCGCCAGGTCAGGTTCATCGCGATTCGAGAACGTCCCCGCTACGCGCAGCCGCGCGCGCAGCGCCAGCAGCAGATAAAACATCACACCGACCCCGCACAAGGCCTTGCTGGCAAAGCCGTCACCGGCCAAGTTCGGGTCCACGATCGCATCGGCGTCGGGCAACACGACGCCCGGCAAGTGATGATCGGTCACGATCACCTTGCAGCCGCGCGATCGGGCCGCCGCAACACCCGCCAGTGATGCGATTCCATTGTCGACCGTGATGATCAGGTCCGGCGCGCCCGGCAGCGATCCGACCAGCGCCGGGGTCAGGCCGTAGCCGTGGACCGCACGATCTGGAACCACGTAACCGGCATGGCGCGCGCCCAGCATCCGCAGGCCGCGTACAGCGACAGCGCAGCCGGTGGCTCCATCGCAGTCGTAGTCGCCCGCGATCAGGATGGATCGGTCATTTGCAATGGCGCCTGCAACCAGTTCGAGCGCACGATCGAGGCCGCCCAACCCGGCGGGTGTCAGCAGGCCGCCCAGTCGGTGGCCGGCCTGGTCCGGACACGCCACGCCGCGCGCCGCATAGACACGTTGCAGGACCGGATGGACGGAAACAGGCCAGTCATGCGGGGTTGCGCCGGCCGCGCGGCGCACGATTCGAAGCAACGGCCTTCGGGCATTCACCCGCGCCGCCAAAAACGCAGGCGATGCGCATGTCGCACGCGAAAGCGCTCGCCGCCCGCAAGCGCGACCTCGATCGCGTCAAAGCGCCGCTTGCGCAACCACCGCTGGAAATGCGCGAGCCACCCCGGGGAAACGCCGGTTTGCCCGCGCACGTCGAGATCGAGCAGGACATCGCCGGTCGACGCGTCCGCAGCCTCGGGTGAAGGGTCGACACAGGCCACCTGCGCCGCCTTCGCCAGGCCGCGGATCACGTCGTCACCACTCGCCACCACAGTCAGCACGGTTTCGACCGACTCCGGCAACGGACCCGCCCCCCAGAACCACAACGCGTTGACCGGCAATTTGCCGGCGGCCGCGCGCGCGTCATTGACCGGGTGCGCGTGCAACGCGACCTGCGCCTCGTTGAACAGATGCCGCCAGCGACGCCCGGCATTGCCTTCGGGCAGGCACTCGAGCAGATTCACCCCCAACGCCACCGCGGGGTGCGCGAACTCGACACGTGGCGTGGGACCTGCCTGATGCAGGCACCACGCCGACGGCGTATCGACCGTGAGCGGTGCGCCCGCATCGCCGAACAGCGGCTTCAGGGTCACTGCAAGTTCGCGGGCTTCTTCATCCGACACGTCCGCGAGCGGCCATGCCATCAATCGTGCGCCCGTGGCTTCGCTGCGGACATAAGCGGGATCCGCGCACACCCAGCTTCCCGCGCCCGCATCGTCGGCATGCATACGGTGACGCAGCGCCGCCGCCGGGATCTCCGCACCCGCGAAGCGGAACAATCCGCGAACCGCGGCATCCCGCGGATCCGGCACTCCAAGCAGGCGATCCCCCCTTGCAAGCCAGCGCTGCAACCCCGGTTCGTTGCCGGTTTGAAGCGGCGGGAGCAGGACATGCAGGATGCTCATGCCGTCGCGGCCTCCAGCTCCTCGCACGTCGCGAGCCATTCGGCCTCGAGCACCGCCTTTTTCTCCCGCAAGGCAATCTGGTCGCGCCCGATGTCGGCCAGCACCGCGGTCGGCCCTTCGTAGATCGACGGATCGGCGAGGCGGTCCTGCAACGTGGCCAGCGCGGCATCGGTCTCCGCGATGCGTACCTCGATCCCATTCAGCCGCTTGCGCAACGCACGATGGCGTGCCCGCTCGGCCGCGGCTTCACGCCGGCGCTCGCGCGGATTCGCCGTTGCCGGAGCGGAGCTTGCGCCCTCGCCGGCCTCTGCCGAACGTCCGCGCAACCAGCGCGCGTAGTCGTCGAGATCACCGTCGAACGGCGCAATCGATCCATCGGCGACGCGCCAGAAGCTGTCGCAGACCAGCCCCAGCAGGTGCCGGTCGTGCGCGACCAGGACCAGCGCCCCGGGGTAGTCGTTGAGCGCGTCCGCGAGTGCGCCGCGCATGTCCAGGTCCAGATGATTGGTGGGCTCATCCAGTACCAGCAGGTTGGGTTTTCGCCACGCGATCAACGCGAGCGCAAGCCGCGCGCGTTCGCCGCCGGAAAAGACTTCGACCGGATCAAACGCGCGCTCGCCCGCGAAATGCCACTGGCCCAGCCAGTCGCGCAACCGTTGCGGCGGCGCATCCGGTGCCAGGTCACGCAGATGGTCGAAAGGCGTGTCGCCCGCGCGGAGATTCTCGACGGTGTGCTGCGCGAAGTAGCCGATCACCATATCCTTGTGCGCGCTTCGCTCGCCGGCCAAAACCGGCAGCTCGCCGACGAGCGTCTTGACCAGCGTGGACTTGCCTGCGCCATTCGGGCCCAGCAATCCGACCCGGTCGCCGGCCTGAACGTTGAAACGCACGCCGTTCAGAACCTTGAGCCCCTCTCCCCGATCCTCGGCCTGCAATTGCCGAGTTCCGAGTTCCGAGTCCCGACTCCCGCTTGTCGCCGCAGCGCTGTACCCCGCATCGACGTGCTCCAACTTCAACATCGATTGCGGCACACGTTCGGGTGGGGGGAACTGGAACTCGAACGCGCGCTCGACGCGCACGGCCTCGGTCCCCGCCAGTTTTTCCAGCCGCTTGATGCGTGATTGCGCCTGACGTGCCTTGGTGGCCTTGGCGCGGAAGCGGTCGATGAAGGACTGCAGGTGGGCGCGCTCGGCTTGCTCCTTCGCACGGGCCGCCTGCTGCTGGCTGAGGCGCTCGGCGCGCTGGCGCTCGAAATCGCTGTAATTTCCGACGTACAGGCGCGCACGGCCCTGTTCCAGGTTCAGGACATGGTCGACCGTGCCATCGAGGAATTCGCGGTCATGGGAGATCACCATCAGCGTGCGCGGGTAGCGGTGCAGCCACTGCTCCAGCCACAACGCTGCGTCCAGGTCCAGGTGATTGGTGGGCTCGTCCAGCAGCAGCAGGTCCGAGGGCGCCATCAACGCGCGGGCGAGATTCAGGCGCCCCCGCCAGCCACCGCTGAATGCGGCCACAGGCCGGTCGTGATCGTCCGGCTTGAAACCGAGCCCGTGCAGCAGGCGACCGGCGCGGGCACGGCCGTCGTAGCCGCCGAGCGCATCGATGCGGTGGTGTGCCCTGGCCGCAGCCGCGTGCTCGCCCGCAGCCTGCGCACGCGCCTCGTCGGCCAGTGCCGCCGCGAGTTCGCTGTCGCCACCCAGGACGTAATCGATCGCGGCGTCGGGCAATGCCGGGGTTTCCTGCGCCACCGACGCCATGCGCAGGCCCGCCGGCACGTCCAGTGCGCCGGCGTCCGCCTCGATCTCGCCCAGGATCGCGGCAAACAAGCTGGACTTGCCGGTGCCGTTGCGACCGGCCACGCCGATCTTCCAGCCATCGTGCAACACCGCGTCGACACCCTCCAGCAGCAGGCGTCCGCCGCGGCGCAGCGCAAATTGGCGGAAAGCAATCATGCCGGCGTCCGTCAGCCGTAACGCACGCCCACGATTTCGTAGTTGCGTTCACCGGCGGGGGCGTCGAAGCCGAAGCTGTCGCCTTCATGCTTGCCGATCATCGCGCGCGCGATCGGCGAGGACACCGCGATCAGCCCCTGCTTGATGTCCGCTTCGATGTCGCCGACGATCTGGTAGGTGACCGTGTCGCCATTGTCGGCGTCTTCGAGGTCGACCACCGCACCGAACACCACTTTTTCGCCCGGATTGAGCGTGGCGGGATCGATGATCTGGGCGGTCGAGAGCGCGGCTTCGATGGTGTGGATGCGCCCTTCGACGAAGCTCTGCTGCTCCCGCGCAGCATGGTATTCGGCGTTTTCGCTGAGATCGCCGTGCCCGCGCGCCTCGGCGATCGCGGCAATGATCCTGGGACGCTCCGTGGTCTTCAGGCGCTCCAGTTCCGTGCGCAGGCGCTCGGATCCGGCTTTGGTCATGGGGGCTCGCTGCATGTGCGGGACTCCTCTATTGCGTGGCTGCGCAACCACACCGCTGCGCAGACGGGGTGAATGGATATGTGGCGCGGGCCGCCGTGCTTCAGGCGACGGCGGTGTTCGCGCCCGACTGGCGCGCATCGCGCTGGTCGAGCTCGGCGTGCAGTTCCTGCAGGCTGATGACGCCGCCGTGTTCGCGGAAATCCAGCGAATGCAGGAGCGCCGCCGCACCCGCGACCGTGGTCGAATAGGTGACGTGCTGCTGGAGCGCAGAGCGCCGGATCGAGAACGAGTCGGTGATCGCCTGCCGCCCTTCGGTGGTGTTGACGATGTAGGCGATCTCGCCGTTCTTGATGGCATCGACGATGTGCGGGCGCCCTTCCAGCACCTTGTTGATGCGCTCGCACGCGATGCCGTGCTCGCGCAGCCACGCGCAGGTGCCGCCGGTGGCGATCAGCAGGAAGCCGCGCCGGACCAGGTCGTGCGCGACATCCAGCAAGCGCGGCTTGTCGGCATCGCGCACCGACAGGAACACCTTGCTGCCGGGCGGCGGCGCCGCGATGTGCGCGGCCTCGTGGCCGCGTGCGAATGCCTCGCCGAAGCTGCGCCCCACGCCCATCACTTCGCCGGTGGACCGCATCTCGGGTCCCAGGATCGGATCGACGTTAGAAAACTTCAGGAACGGGAAGATCGCTTCCTTGACCGACCAATAGTGCGGCACGCGTTCGTGCGTCACGCCCTGTGCGGCCAGCGATTCGCCGGCCATGCAACGGGCCGCGATCTTCGCCAGTGGCCGCCCGGTCGCCTTGGACACGAACGGTACGGTGCGCGATGCGCGCGGGTTCACTTCGAGGATGTAGACGTCGTCGCCCTGGATCGCGAACTGGGTGTTCATGAGGCCGACCACACCGAGTTCGCGCGCCAGCATCGTCACCTGCCGGCGCAGTTCGTCCTGGATCCCGGCGCTGAGCGAATAAGGCGGCAACGAGCACGAGGAATCGCCCGAATGCACGCCGGCTTCCTCGATGTGCTGCATGATCCCGCCGATCAGCACGGCGCCATCGGCGTCGGCGATCGCATCCACGTCGACCTCGACCGCGTTGTCGAGGAAGCGATCGAGCAGCACCGGCGAGGATTCCGAAACCCGCACCGCGTCGCGGATGTAGCGCGCCAGGTCCTCGTCCGCATGCACCACTTCCATCGCGCGCCCGCCCAGCACGTAGCTGGGGCGCACGATCAACGGGTAACCCAGCTCGCGCGCCAGCACCATAGCCTCCTCGGCAGTGTGAGCGATGCGGTTGGGAGGCTGCTTCAGGCCGAGCTTCTCGATCAGCTTCTGGAAACGTTCACGGTCTTCGGCAAGGTCGATCGAATCCGAGGAGGTGCCGATGATCGGCACGCCCGCAGCTTCCAGTGCGCGCGCGAGTTTCAGCGGAGTCTGGCCGCCGTACTGCACGATCACGCCTTGCGGCTTCTCCTTGTCGACGATTTCCAGCACGTCCTCCAGCGTCACCGGTTCGAAATACAGCCGGTCGGAAGTGTCGTAGTCGGTGGAAACCGTTTCCGGATTGCAATTGACCATGATGGTCTCGTACCCATCGTCCCGCATTGCCAGTGCCGCGTGCACGCAGCAGTAGTCGAATTCGATGCCCTGCCCGATCCGGTTGGGGCCGCCGCCCAGCACCATGATCTTCCTTCGATCGGAAGGATCCGCCTCGCATTCCTCCTCGTAGGTGGAGTACATGTACGCGGTGGTGGTCGCGAACTCGGCCGCGCAGGAATCCACGCGCTTGTAAACCGGCCGCACGTCAAGCGTCTGGCGCAGGTGCCGCACCGCGCGCTCGTCCGATTGCAGCAACGTCGCAAGTCGCGAATCGGAGAAGCCCATGCGCTTCAATTCGCGCATCCGCTTGGCGTCGAGCGCGCGCATGCCACCCGCGCGCACGTCGGCTTCGGCCGCGACGATGTCCTCGATCGCGGCCAGGAACCAGGGGTCGATCTTCGACAAATCCTGGATATCCTCCAGCGACAGTCCGGCCCGGAACGCGTCGCCCACGTGGAAGATCCGCTCGGGCCCCGGTTGGCGCAGTTCGCGTTTCAGCGATTCCATGCCCTCCGATGTATTCCAGTCGACGCCTCCGCGATTCAAGCCATCGTGGCCGGTTTCCAGGCCGCGCAATGCCTTTTGCAGGGATTCGGAGAACGTGCGGCCGATCGCCATCACTTCGCCCACCGACTTCATCTGCGTCGTCAGGTGCGGATCGGCGGCCGGAAACTTCTCGAACGCAAAACGCGGGATCTTGGTGACGATGTAGTCGAGTGTCGGCTCGAACGACGCCGGCGTCTTGCCGCCGGTAATCTCGTTCTTCAATTCATCGAGCGTGTAACCGACTGCGAGCTTGGCCGCGACCTTGGCGATCGGAAATCCCGTCGCCTTGGAAGCCAGCGCCGACGAACGCGACACCCGCGGGTTCATCTCGATCACGACCACGCGGCCGTTGGCAGGATTCACGCCGAACTGCACGTTGCTGCCGCCGGTGTCGACGCCGATCTTGCGCAGCACCGCGATCGAATAATCGCGCAGGCGCTGGTATTCCTTGTCGGTCAGGGTCAGTGCCGGCGCCACCGTGATGGAATCTCCGGTGTGCACGCCCATCGGATCGAAATTCTCGATCGCGCACACGATGATGCAGTTGTCCGCCTTGTCGCGGACCACTTCCATCTCGAACTCCTTCCAGCCCAACACCGATTCGTCGATCAACACCTCGTGCACCGGGGAAAGTTCCAGTCCGCGCGCGACGATCTGCTCGAATTCCTCGACGTTGTAGGCGATGCCACCGCCGGTCCCGCCGAGCGTGAACGACGGCCGGATGATGCACGGAAACCCGAGCCTCGCCTGTCCCTCGCGCGCCTCGTCCAGCGAGCGCGCAATCGCCGACTTCGGCGACGCCAGCCCGATCTCGTCCATCGCGTTGCGGAACAACTCGCGATCCTCGGCCATGCGGATTGCGTCGCGCGATGCGCCGATCAGTTCCACGCCGTGCGCTTCCAGCACGCCACGGTCGGCCAACTCCAGCGCGCAATTGAGCGCGGTCTGGCCGCCCATGGTCGGCAGCAGCGCGTCCGGCTTTTCCTTGGCGATGACCTTTTCCAGCGTGCGCCAGTCGATGGGCTCGATATACACGCGGTCAGCCATCTCGGGATCGGTCATGATCGTCGCCGGGTTCGAGTTGACCAGCACCACGCGATAGCCCTCTTCGCGCAGCGCCTTGCACGCCTGCGCGCCCGAGTAATCGAACTCGCAGGCCTGGCCGATCACGATCGGGCCGGCGCCAATGATCAGGATCGTCTTGATGTCTGTGCGTTTGGGCATCTCAGTTCACCCCCCGCATCGACCTTGCGAAGCGCTCGAACAAGTAACTGATGTCATGCGGTCCGGGACTCGCTTCGGGATGCCCCTGGAAGCAGAACGCGGGGCGGTCGGTCAGGGCGAAGCCTTGCAGTGAACCGTCGAACAGCGACACGTGGGTCGCGCGGGTGTTGGATGGAAGCGTTTCCGGATCGACGGCGAAGCCGTGATTCTGGCTGGTAATCAGGACACGCCCGTCGCCGAGGTCCTTCACCGGATGATTGGCGCCGTGGTGTCCGAATGGCATCTTGAGGGTTTTCGCGCCCAGCGCGAGCCCCATCAGCTGGTGCCCGAGGCAGATGCCGAGCAATGGAATCTTCGCATCGAGGAATTCGCGGGTTGCCTCGATCGCGTAGTCGCAGGCAGCCGGGTCGCCGGGACCGTTCGAGAGGCATACGCCGTCCGGCTTCATCGCCAGGACGTCTTCGGCGGGCGTCTGCGCAGGCACCAGCGTGACGTCGCAGCCCTGCTCGGCGAGCAGCCGCAGGATGTTCTGTTTCACGCCGAAATCGTAGGCGACCACCTTGTACTTCGCCGCCGGCTCGCGGAACGCCTGCGCGTCGAGGTCGTAGCGGCCCCCACGCCACGCCTGGCGTTCACGGATACTGACGACCTTCGCGAGATCGGCACCATTCAGGCCGGGAAATGCGCGCGCCCTGGCAACGGCATCGTTTGCATCGATCGACGCTCCCGCGGCAACACAGCCATGTTGCGCGCCCTTGTCGCGAAGGATGCGGGTGAGCTTGCGGGTATCGATGCCGGCAATCGCGACGATGCCATGCCGTTTCAGGTAATCCGGCAACGATTCCGTGCTGCGCCAGTTGGACGCACACCGCGGCACGTCGCGCACGATCAAGCCGGCCGCGTGCACCTTGCCCGACTCTTCGTCCACCGCATTGCAACCGGTATTGCCGACATGCGGCACGGTCAGGGTGACGATTTGCTGTGCGTACGACGGGTCGGTCAGGATCTCCTGATAGCCGGTCATCGCGGTGTTGAACACCACCTCGCCCACCGTCGCACCCGCCGCTCCGATGGCCTCGCCGTGAAAGAGGGTTCCATCGGCAAGGGCGAGCAAGGCAGGGGTCGACATGGGCAGATTCCGGGTGCAGGACTACCCGCAGGCCTCGCAATACGGGCCTGTGGGTGAAGTTTTCGGGCAAGGCGCAATGCTAGCAGAACTTGCGCCAGTGTTCAGGCTGGACGCAGCCCCGGCGATACAATACACGCGCCACGAGGAACCGCCATGCTCGCCGTCACCCTGCTCGATCCCGCCCGCCTCGACCGCCCCGATACGCTGGTTCGCAACGAACCGTTTTCGTTCATGATCGCGCACGGTCAGCTGCCGGACCATGCTCGCGGGGAACTCGATCGCGATTTCCCGAAGTATTCCGGGGCCGGATTCTTTCCGTACGACGCCGGGGAATGCGGCGACTCGGTCAACGAACTCGTCGCAGCCATCACCTCGCGCGGATTCGCGAGCGCCGTCGGCACCAAACTCGGCATCGACGATCTCGGCCAATATCCGACGCTGGTGACGATCTGCCGGCACCTGAACAAACGCCACGGTACCATCCATACCGACAGCAAGTCCAAGATCGCGACCGCGCTGATTTACCTGAATCCGAACTGGCACGACACCAGCGACGGTTGCCTGCGGTTCCTGTCGAAGATCGACGACATCGACGCCACCGTTGCGCCAGAAGTCAAGCCGCTCTATGGCGAATTCGTGATCTTCAAGCGTGCCGACAATTCCTTCCACGGCCACCTGCCCTACGAGGGCGAGCGTCGCGTCATTCAAGTGGCGTGGCTCACCAGCGAAGAAGAAAAGCTGCGCAAGACCCAGCGCGGCACCGCGACCCGATTCTTCAAGAAACTCGCGGGTGGCCTGGACAAGCGCTTCGGCGCCGGCCGCGACCGCAACGCGGCACATCGGGATTGAGCGCGGATCGCAACACGGCCAAAAGAAAATTCCGTCCGTAAAGGAACACGAATGGACGCAAATGAAGCAATACCCTTGACCTTATTCGGGTTGATTTGCGTTCATTTGCGGGCTGTTGCGCTTTTCGTTCACGCAACGAGCACGTCGTCGAGCGTGTAGCGCCCGGGCGCGCGGCCCGCGAGCCAGGCTGCCACCTGCAGTGCGCCGGCAGCAAAAATTGCGTTGCTTGACGCACGGTGCGTCAGTTCGACGCGTTCGTTCGGCCCGGCCAGCATCGCGGTGTGCTCGCCCACGATTTCGCCGGCCCGGAGCGAGGAGAATCCGATTGCATGTTGCGGACGTGCGCCGGTTTGGCCGTGGCGCGCGAACATCGCGACTGCATCGAAATCCTGCGCGCGCGCCGCGGCGGCGGCGCGGCCCAACGCCAGCGCGGTGCCGGATGGCGCGTCGGCTTTGTTCGCGTGATGCGCTTCGAGGATTTCCAGATCCCAATCCGGCAAGGCTTTCGCCGCGTCGCGCACCAGTCGCGTCAGCACCGCGACGCCGAGGCTGAAGTTGGCGGCGTGCAGGACCGCAATCTCGCGGACGGCTTGATCGATTACGCCGAGCTGCGCGGCGTCCAGGCCAGTCGTGCCACTGACCAGCGCGATGCGATTCGCACGGCAATGCGCCAGAGCCGCGCTGAAGCCGACCGGCGTGCTGAAGTCGATCACGACGTCGAGTTGCGGCACGCCCGCCCATTCATTCGACGTATTCACGCGGGCAACGAGTTCGAAGCGCGCATCGTCGTGCAACAAATCCGGCAAGACCCGACCCATGCGGCCGTTGGCACCGTTGATGGCAAGCTTGATCGGGGAGGACATGTTTGCGTTTGCGCGAACCTGGGACGGGCAAAGCATAACAAGGCCGCCAGCCCATGGCCGTCAGGGACTCCATCCACAGCGAGGCCAGGGAGCCATCCTCAACCTGCCTGTAATCAAAATGGATTCCGGCGTTCGCCGGAATGACGGGGATTGCAGGAGAGTACACGCGGGTCTCGAGACCCGCCTCAACCCGTCATCTTTGCCCAGAACTGCTTGACGTTCTCGACGAAGCCGCTCGAGCGCGGTGAATGCTTGGCCGCTTCGTCGGCATCGGCGAAGGTGGCTTCGAACTGGTCGAGCAGTTCGCGCTGGCGCTTGTCCAGACGTACGGGTGTCTCCACGACCACCGTGCAAAACAGGTCTCCGGTATGACGGCTGCGGACCGATTTCACACCCTGTCCGCGCAACCGGAATTCCTGGCCGGTCTGGGTTTCCGGAGGCACGTTGATGGTGGTGGAGCCGCCAAGGATCGGTACTTCGATCGACGCACCCAGCGCGGCCTGCGCGAAGCGGATCGGCACCTCGCAACGCAAATGGTCGCCATCACGCCGGAAGATCGGGTGCTCGCGGACGTGGATCTCGACGTACAAATCACCGGGCGTTACGCCGGACGGACCCGCCTCGCCCTGCCCGGTCAATCGAATGCGATCGCCGTCGCCGACGCCGGGAGGTACCTTCACCGACAAGCTGCGTTCGTCTTCGAGCCGGCCTTCGCCGTGGCAGTGAGCGCAAGGCGTCACCACGATCCGGCCTGCACCGCCGCAGTGCGGACAGGTCTGCTGGATCGAGAAGATCCCGTTCTGCATCCGGACGCGCCCATGGCCGCGGCAGGTGGCGCAGGCGGACAGTTTGCCGTCTTCGGAGCCGGTCCCGTTGCAGTGATGACAGTTGACCATCGTCGGCACGCGGATCTGCTTCTCGATGCCGGATACGGCCTCTTCGAGGTCGAGTTCCAGCACATAGCGCAGGTCGGACCCGCGCGCGCCGCGCCGCGCCCCGCCACCGAAAATATCCGAAAAGATGTCACCAAAGATGTCGCCGACGTCGCCGAACGGCGCACCGCCGCGCCGGCACCCCGTGCCGTTCTCGAATGCGGCGTGGCCGTACTGGTCATACATGGCGCGGCGCTCGGGATCACCCAGGATTTCGTACGCTTCCTTGGCTTCCTTGAAGCGCTCCTGCGCGTCGGGATCTCCGGGGCAGCGATCCGGATGGTTCTTCATCGCCAGCCGGCGGAACGCCTTCTTGAGCTCGACTGCGCTTGCAGTGCGTTCGACATCGAGAACTTCGTAATAACAACGTTTCATGTGCGGAGTCTTGCTTCGAGGCGGCGGTCGGGGATCAACCAGAGTGCGGCGACGGCGCCGTAGATCACGCAAGACAAAATGGGTTCGAAAAACGCCAACGCAATGCCGGCGACATATCCAGCCGGCGAGACGAGGGTCTTCCAGTCGCCTTTCAGCGCCTGCGCAAGCCTGCATTGTTCGCCGCCGTTTGCGCTGATCAGTGCGCGCAGCAAGGGAACCCACGCCAGCGCCGCCAGCAACAGCACGATGCCATAGACCGCCGTAGGCACGGACGCCGGTGCCGGATGAGCCTCGTTGAGCCAGCGGGTCGTGAACGGAAACAGCGACAACCAGAACAGCAGGAACAGGTTGGCCCACAACACCTTGCCGTTGACCTTTTCGACCATCTGCAGCATGTGGTGATGATTGTTCCAGTAAATGCCGACGTAGACGAAACTCAGCACGTAGCTCAGGAACACCGGGAAGTCGGCGAGCAAGCCCTGCCAGCTTGCCGAACGCGGCAAGCTGAGTTCCAGCACCATGATGGTGATGATGACGGCGATCACCCCATCGGTGAACGCCTCCATCCGGCCTTTGTGCATTCCCGGACGATCCCCGTTTCGACGCAGGTATTCGCGTCTTGTTCGATCCTGGAACGATGCCCGAATCTGCGCATCATTCCGAAAAGACGCCGGATAACTCGCCGCATCCTGCGGCTCGCCCTTCTGGCCATCGGCTACGCCGATGTTCGCTTCGGCTTCCTGCCTCCGCAGTCCCGCTTTCGCGGGAATGACGGCATCAAAACCCTTGCAACGTCGTTATTGCCAGACTTCGTCCGTGTTGAACGGCGCGTTCCCCAGCGCCGCTCGAACACGGACAGTTGATCCATCAACGCACAAGCGTTGGTGGATCGCCCGTCACTTGTCGTCCTTGTCCTTCACTTCGGTGAACTCGGCATCCACCACGTCTTCCGGCGATGCACTGCCGCCGCCCGGCGCCTGTCCCGCGCCTGGTTGCGGGCCGGGTTGCGGCCCGCCGGCGGCCTGCGCTGCCGCCAGCAACGACTGCGAGGCCTCCTCCAGCTTGGCGATGCGCGATTCGATGGCGTCCTTGTCGTCGCCCTTCATCACTTTCTCGAGTTCGGACAGCGCTTCCTCGACGCGGCCGATCACGTCGCCGCCGACCTTGCCGCCGTGCTCCTTGATCGCTGAACGCGTGGCGTGAACCAGCTGGTCGGCCTTGTTGCGGGTGACCACCAATTCCTGGAACTTCTTGTCTTCCTCGCGATGGGTTTCGGCATCGGTCACCATCTGCTGGATTTCTTCCTCGGACAGGCCGGAGCCGGCCTTGATCTCGATGCGTTGTTCCTTGCCGGTGTTCTTGTCCTTGGCGGTGACGTGCAGGATGCCGTTGGCGTCGATGTCGAAGGACACCTCGATCTGCGGCATGCCACGCGGCGCGGCCTGGATGCCGGCGAGGTCGAACTTCGCCAGCGACTTGTTGAAGCGGGCCTGATCGCGCTCGCCCTGCAACACGTGCACCGTCACCGCGCTCTGGTTGTCCTCCGCGGTCGAGAACACCTGCGAAGCCTTGGTCGGGATCGTGGTGTTCTTGTCGATCAGCTTGGTCATCACGCCGCCCAGCGTCTCGATGCCCAGCGACAGCGGAGTCACGTCGAGCAGCAACACGTCCTTGACGTCACCCGAAAGCACGCCGCCCTGGATCGCCGCGCCCACCGCGACGGCTTCGTCCGGATTCACGTCCTTGCGCGGCTCCTTGCCGAAGAAATCCTTGACCGCTTCCTGGACCATGGGCATGCGGGTCTGGCCGCCGACCAGAATCACTTCCGAAATGTCGGACACGCGCAGGTTGGCATCGTTGAGTGCGGTACGGCAGGGCTCGATGGTGCGCTTGACCAGGTCTTCGACCAGCGCTTCCAGCTTGGCGCGGGTCAGCTTGATGTTGAGGTGCTTCGGGCCGGAAGCATCGGCCGTCACGTAGGGCAGGTTGACTTCGGTCTGGTGCGCGGACGACAGCTCGATCTTGGCGCGCTCGGCGGCGTCCTTCAGACGCTGCAGCGCCAGCGGATCGTTGTGCAGGTCCACGCCCTGGTCCTTCTTGAACTCGTCGACCAGGTAATCGATCACGCGTTTGTCGAAATCCTCACCGCCGAGGAAGGTGTCGCCGTTGGTCGCCAACACCTCGAACTGCTTCTCGCCATCGACTTCGGCGATCTCGATGAGCGACACGTCGAAGGTGCCGCCGCCGAGATCGTACACCGCGATCTTGCGGTCGCCGCCGCCCTTGTCGAGGCCGTACGCCAGAGCCGCCGCGGTCGGTTCGTTGATGATGCGCTTGACCTCGAGGCCCGCGATCTTGCCGGCGTCCTTGGTCGCCTGGCGCTGCGAGTCGTTGAAGTACGCCGGCACCGTGATCACGGCGTCGGTGATCGTCTCGCCGAGGTAATCCTCGGCGGTCTTCTTCATCTTCATCAGCACCTTGGCGGAGATTTCCGGAGGTGCCATCTGCTTGCCGTCGGAAGTCTCCAGCCAGGCGTCGCCGTTGGAGTGCGCAAGGATCTTGTAGGGAACGATATCGAGATCCTTCTGGACCTCGGCGTCGGTGAACTTGCGGCCGATCAGGCGCTTCACCGCATAGAAGGTGTTCTTGGGGTTGGTGACCGCCTGGCGCTTGGCCGGCGCACCCACCAGCACCTCGCCATCCTTCGCGAAAGCGACGATCGAAGGCGTGGTGCGGTCACCCTCGGAATTCTCGATCACGCGCGTCTTGTTGCCTTCCATGACCGCGACGCACGAGTTGGTCGTGCCGAGGTCGATACCGATGATTTTGCTCATGTCTCAGCTCCTGGATTTGTGACGGCACATGGCCATCGAATCTTGAACACAAACTGGGGGTTGCACCGAATATCTCAAGGTAGGAGTGGCGGAAGCCGCGATTGGAAATAGCGAAAGCCGCCGACCCTTGTCGGGCCTCTCGGCCCTCCTGCCCATCTACGGCTCTTTCGCCACGGTCACCAGCGCCGGCCGCAACAGGCGCCCGTTCAGCACGTACCCTTTTTGCATCACGCCGACCACCGTGCCGGGCGGGTTGCCGGGCGCCTCGACCACGCTGACCGCGTGGTGGCGCTCCGGATCGAGTGGCTGGCCGACGGGATCGATCTCCTGCAGACCGTTGCTTTCCGCGATCTTCAAAAGCGACTTCAAGGTCAGCACCAGTCCTTCGCGCATCGAGGCCACGTCGGCGGCCTCCATCGTCAGCCCGCTTTCGAGGCCGTCATAGACCGGCAGCAGTTCGCGCAGCAGCTTTTCGTTGGCGAACTTGACGGTCTGCTCCAGATCGCGCTGCATCCGCTTGCGCTGGTTCTCCAGATCGGCCCGCTCGCGCATCAACGTCTCGCGCATGCTCGCGAGATTGGTTTCCGCATCGACCAGTTGCCGGCTCAGCGTTTCCAACTTGTCGTCATCCGTGGCATCCACGTGTTCGTTCGGTCGTCCGCCGTCGGGCGGCAGCGATTCGGGCGATTCCTTCGGGTGGGTCATGGGGTTTCCTCGCAAATCATTTGCGATCCATTCCTGATCGCAGGCATCAAGTCGCGGCCATCCGTGCCCGCGCCATGGGCGAAGCCTGCCCCGGC
Source organism: Rhodanobacteraceae bacterium (assembly GCA_035717365.1). Taxonomy (GTDB): domain Bacteria; phylum Pseudomonadota; class Gammaproteobacteria; order Xanthomonadales; family Rhodanobacteraceae; genus 66-474. The sequence goes on along the minus strand of DASTIS010000157.1, from coordinate 7,709 downwards.
AGGCGCCAGAAACCGACGCGCAAATCCAGGGCACAACAGGCGAACTTATGTGGTCAGGGGGCCACGATTCAAGGCATCGGTCAGGAGATGCGCTGTCGCCTGCACCACCGGAATCACGGAATGATAAGCCATCCGGGTCGGTCCGATCACCCCGATCGCACCCAGCACATGCCCTTCCCCACCGTACGGCGCACTGACCAGACTGTAGCCCGCGAGCGGCTCGAAGCCGGATTCCTCGCCGATGAACAGGCGCACGCCGGGCGAGCGCGCGCAGCCTTCGAGCAAGGCAAGCAGTTCGCGCTTGCGCTGGAAAGCCTCGAACAATTCGCGCAGGCGGTCGATCTGCGAAGCTTCCTCACCCGACATCAGGTTGGTCTGGCCGCTGACCAGCATGTCCGATTCGGGCTCCGGCGCGAACGTTTCGGCGGCAACCTCCACCGCGCTGGCCAGCAGCCGGTTCAGCTCGCTGCTCGCGGCGCGCAGGTCGGCGAGCACCCGCATGCGGATTTCGTCCAGTTGCAGGCCGGCGTAATGGGCGTTCAGGTAATTGGCCGCTTGCGCCAGCGCGTCGCCGTCGAAACGCCGGGTCAGATTCAATACCCGATTCTGTACCTGCCCGTCTGCAAAAACCAGGATCGCCAGGACCCGCCGGGTGTCGATCGACACGAATTCGATCTGCTTGAGCGCCGCGTCGACCGCGCCGGGGACCGTCACCAGGCCCACGAAACGGGTCATCGCCGACAACAGGGTCGAGGCGGTGCCGAGCAATTCGCGCGGGCTGACCGAGTCGCGCGGCAGTTCGCGCTGGATCTGCATCACGGCGCCGCGCGGCAAGGGCTTCAATTCCAGCAGGCTGTCGACGAACACCCGCAGGCCGCGCGCGGTCGGTACCCGGCCGGCGGAGGTGTGGGGCGATGCGATCAGCCCCAGTTCCTCGAGGTCCGACATGATGTTGCGGACCGTGGCCGGACTCACGTCCAGACCCGCCGAACGCGACAGCGTCCTTGATCCGATCGGCTGGCCCTCTTCCAGATACTGCGCGATCAGCGTGCGCAACAACTGGCGGGCGCGGGGGTCGAGCGGCTGGTCGGAGGTGCTGGACATGGGTTCTGTGGATTCCCTTGCACCATCAATATTGGCGCCCGAGCCAATTTGCAACTGAAATGCCCCCGGGAACCAGCGCCCGGGACCGTGAAAAGCGTTGCGTCCCTGCCGACTCCGGTCGCATACAATCCCGACATGCTCGCCCAGCTCTCCGTCCGCAATTTTGCCGTGATCGAAGCCGCCGAACTCGAATTCGGCAAGGGCCTCACCGTGATCACCGGCGAAACCGGCGCCGGCAAATCGCTGCTGGTCGATGCGCTGTTGCTGTTGTCGGGCACACGCGCCGATACCGGAATGGTTCGTGCGGGCTGTGATCGCGCGGAGTTGTCGGCCGAATTCGACCTTTCGGCAAATCCTGCCGTCCGCGCTTGGCTGTCCGAACAGGCGTTCGACGACGAGGACGGCGCGTGCCGCCTGCGCCGCGTGGTGGCCGCTGAAAGCGGCTCGCGCGCATGGATCAACGGCCGACCGGCATCGCTCGCCCAGTTGTCCGAACTGGCGGCGGCGCTGGTGGAGATCCACGGCCAGCACGAGCACCAGGCGTTGCTCGATCGGGCAAGGCAATTGCAGGTGCTGGACACATTCGGAGGCAGCGACGAGGCAATGGCCAAGGTGCGCGAGCTGGCGCAGCGTCATCGCGACATCGCGGCGCGCGAACACGAACTGTCCGGTGGCGACGACCGTGCGGCTCGCATCGAATTGCTGCGCCACGAGGCCGCCGAACTGGAGCGCTGGGCGCTGCCGGCGGACGCGCTGGCTGAACTGGAAGCGCAACACAAGCGCCTCGCCAACGCCGGCAAGCTGGCTGAAGGCGCATCCGGGCTGGCCGAACTGCTGGATGGTGAAGGCGAGCTTGCGGCGACGCGAACGGTCGGACACGCACATTCACAACTGGAACAACTGGCCGCGCTCGATCCCTCGCTGCAGGCGCCCGTGGACCTGCTCGACAACGCCCGCATCCAGCTCGGCGAGGCAGCCGACACGCTTTCCCGCTACGCCCAGGATCTCGATCTCGATCCCGAGCGCTACGCCGAGGCCGATGCGCACCTCACCACCCTGCACGGTCTTTCACGCCGCCACCGCATGCCGGCCGCGGAGTTGCACGCACACGCCGCCACGTTGAAAAGCGAACTGCAATCGCTGGAAAATGCCGGCGAAGCACTGGCCAAGCTTGCCGCCGAGCGCAAGCAATGCTTCATCGACTACGGTGCGGCTGCTGCCGCGCTGTCGCAACGGCGCACGGCAGCCGCGAAGAAACTCGGCGAAGCGGTTACGGCGTTGATGGACGAACTCGGCATGGCCGGTGGATCGTTTGCCGTGGACGTGCAACCACATTTTTCCGGCGAGCCTGATCCGCAGGGGCGCGAACGTTGCGAATTCACGGTCAGCGCCAACCCCGGCATGCCGCTGCGTCCGTTGCGCAAGGTCGCGTCGGGCGGCGAATTGTCGCGCATCGGGCTGGCGATCGAGGTTGCCGCGCTGGGTGCGGATGCGACCGGCACGATGGTGTTCGACGAGGTCGATGCCGGCATCGGCGGCGCGGTGGCGGAAGTCGTGGGGGCGAAGCTGCGCGCGCTCGGGTCGCACTGCCAGGTCATGTGCGTCACCCACCTACCGCAGGTCGCGGCGCAGGGTCACGCACATCTGTCCGTTTCGAAATTGGTCGAAGGCAAGGCAACCCGCACGCACATCGCCTTGCTGGACGCGAAGGGCCGCAACGAAGAACTCGCCCGCATGCTGGGCGGCATCGAGATCGACCGGGCGGCCCGTGCGCACGCCAAACGGATGCTGGAAAAAGCCCAGGCCTCGTAGGAGCGGTGGCAGCCGCAACCGGACGCACAAAAATCACCGGGCCTTCCGGCCCTCCTGCCGACAACCGACCCCGTAGGAGCGGCGGAAGCCGCGACCGGACGCACAAAAACCATCGGGCCTCCCGGCCCTCCTACCGTTTTTTCCTGGGCCGCACGTACAACACGAGGCTGTGGTCGGCGATCTCGTAGCCATGTTTGGCCGCGATCTCGCGCTGCAACTTCTCGATCTCCTCGTTGACGAACTCGATGACCTTGCCGGTCTCCACGTCGATCATGTGGTCGTGGTGCTGGCCACGATCCAGTTCATACACCGCCTGCCCGCCCTCGAAGTTGTGCTTGATGACCAGTCCCGCTGCCTCGAACTGGGTCAGCACGCGGTACACGGTGGCGAGACCGATGTCCTCGGACCCCTCCAGCAGGATCTTGTAAATGTTCTCGGCAGTCAGGTGCTCGTGGCTGCGATCGAGGATTTCCAGCACACGGATACGCGGGTGGGTGACCTTCAACCCCGCGTTGCGCAATTCCTGGGACTCCATAGGCTGAACTCCGGCACGCTGGCGATGTCTCTGATCCGGACCAGCACGCCCGCTAGTGTATCATTCGCAGTCCGGAACCCGGCCGACCACGATGCCCAGAACGATCCCCGCCCTCCTGCTCGCGACGGCAGCCATGCTCACCCTCGGTGGGTGCGGACTCATATACAAGCCCGACGTGCAGCAGGGCAACCTGCTGATCGGCAAGAACGTCAGCGAACTCAAGCCCGGCCTGACCAAACAGCAGGTCGTGGCGCTGCTGGGCACGCCCTCGGTGGTCAGCCCGTTCAACCAGGACCAGTGGAATTACGTCGCCACCCTGCAGCGCCGCGGCGGCACCATCAAGGAACGCACGCTCACGCTGTATTTCGACAACGACACGCTGGTGCGCACCGACGGCGATTTCATGAAGGAAACGCCACAGGAACTGCTGCGGGAAAGCCACAAGTACGGCCCCCTGTACCCGACGAACATGACCAAGCAGGAACAGAAGGAACTGGAGAAGAAGCAAAAACAGGGCGGTGGATGAGTCGTTTCGGCCGCAGCCTTTCGGCGCGGATTGCTATGACCTGGCGCGAGCTCGTTTCCTGCGTGCCTCCTTCGGATCGATCCTGAGCGGCCGGTAGATTTCCACCCGGTCGCCATTGCGCAACGGTGTATCAAACGTCGCCCTGCGCGAAAAGACCCCGACGCGATCGGCGCGGATTTCGATATCCGGCCTGTGCTCACGGATGCGGGACGCGTCGATGGCAGCGCGCACGGTCGAGCCGGCTGGCAGTTCGAGTTCCACGTCGAAGACCTTGTCAACTTCGGCGCAGATCACCGAGACCCTCAAGCTTCCCGCCTCAGGCATACGCGCGCTTCGCCTCGGCACAGAAATCGTCGACCATGCGGTCGGCCAGTTTCCGGAAACCGAGCCCGAACGCAAATCCGGTCAACTTGTTGCTGACCTCGAAGTCGAGGTCCAACGCGACCTTGCAACCGTCGCTGCCCAGCGGTTTGAACGACCATACCCCGTGCAACCAGTCGAACGGCCCGTCGACAAACTGCATCGCGATGGTGCTCGGGCGGTCCAGGACGTTGTGGGTGGTGAAGTGCTGGGTCACTCCGGCGAAGCGCAGATCCAGCCGCGCCACCACGTGCCCCTCGTCACGCTCGGACACCTGCGCACCCAGGCACCAGGCAAAGCGGCTCGGGTAAGCTTCGACGTCGTTGACCAGGTCGAACATCTGTTCCGGCGTGAAGCGAACCAGCGCCTGACGATGGATCTGCACGAATACTCCTTGGAACGCGGCGGAAGCCGCGCAAACAAACGCCACATTATTGTACCGACCATGGCCAAGAAGAAAGAAAAAGACGGCAAGGGCTCGTCGACGATCGCGCTGAACAAGCGTGCGCGCCACGAGTACCACATCGATGAGCGCTACGAGGCAGGCATCACGCTGGAAGGCTGGGAGGTCAAGAGCCTGCGCGCGGGACGCATCAACCTGACCGAGGCGTATGCGATGGTCAGGGGCGGCGAACTGTTCCTGTTCGGCGCTTCGATCCCGCCGCTGCTGTCGGCATCGACCCATGTCGTGGCCGACGACCGCCGCACCCGCAAATTGCTGCTGCACCGGGCCGAGATCGACAAACTGATCGGCGCGGTCGAGCGCAAGGGGCTCACCCTGGTGCCGCTGGCGATGTACTGGAAGAAAAATCGCGTAAAAGTCGAGATCGGCATTGCGCGCGGCAAACAGGCGCACGACAAGCGCGCCAGCGAGAAAGAGCGCGAGTGGGACATCGAGAAACAGCGAACGTTGCGCGCCCACAATCGCGAGGGTTGACCGTACCAGGCCGGCGCGTTGGTGAGCGCCTGCGGTTGGCACGGATGGCCGGCGTGGGTATGCTGGCCCTTGCGTCGTTGGAATCACGGCGTGCCCGCACACGCCGTGATCCGCGGATCCATCTCGATCAGTTCGCGAGGTCGGCTGCATGGGCAAGGCATGGCGAGTGTTGGGCGTCAGTACGTTTGCATTCGTGGTGTGCTTTGCAATCTGGATGGTGTTCGGAGTGATCGGCATCCCGATCCGCGACGAACTGGGACTCAACAGCACGGAATTCGGGCTCCTGACCGCGACACCGGTCCTGAGCGGCGCGGCGTTGCGGTTACCGCTGGGTATCTGGACCGACCGCTTCGGCGGGCGCACCGTCATGACCATCCTGCTGCTGGCGTGCGCGCTCCCGGTGTGGTGCGTGCCTTACGCCAACCAGTTGTGGCAGTTCCTGCTGATCGGCCTGCTCCTGGGTTCGGTCGGCGCATCGTTCGCAGTCGGTACGCCCTACGTCGCACGGTTCTTCCGTGCGTCCAGCCGCGGTCTGGCGATGGGCGTGTTCGGCGCCGGCACCAGCGGCGCCGCACTCAACATGTTCGTCGCACCGTGGATCGTGAACCACTTCGGATGGCGCATGGTCCCGCACGTGTATGCGATCGCGTTGTTGGTGACCGCGGCAATTTTCTGGTTTCTGTCGGCGCCCGATCCCGCCACCGGCACGGCGGTCAAGGCACGCGGCAACAGCTCGGCTTTGCGCGTGCTGCGCGACCCGCGCATCTGGAAATACTGCCAATACTATTCGCTGACTTTCGGCGGCTTCACCGCGCTGGCGTTGTGGATGCCGCAATACTTCGCCACCGAATACGGCGTGGGAATTGCGATGGCTGCCGCCCTCGCCGCGTGTTTCGCATTGCCCGGCGGCCTGTTGCGCGCGCTCGGCGGCGCGCTCTCGGACCGCTTCGGCGCGCACGCCACCACCTGGTGGGTGTTGTGGGTGGCCTGGGTGGCGCTGTTCATCCTGTCCTACCCCCAGACCCATCTCACCGTCGACACGATCCGTGGCGCGGCCACTTTCCACATCGGCATCCATCTCTGGCTGTTCGTGCCGCTGTTGTTCGTGCTCGGCGTCGCGCTGGCGTTCGGTATGGCGTCGACGTTCAAGTACCTCGGCGATGATTTCCCGGACACGCTGGGTGTCGCGACCGGCATCGTGGGACTGGCCGGCGGGCTCGGCGGGTTCCTGCTGCCTATCCTGTGGGGGCTGATCCTGGATTGGCTCGGCATCCGTTCCAGCGCCTTCATGCTGTTGTACGGCATCGTCTGGGTATCGTTGATCCTGATTTTCTTTACCGAGGTGCGGCGCGTGGATTTCCACGGACGCCAACCTGTGAACCCACCGGCGGCCACCGACGCCGTCCACGATTGAGGTTTCCGACATGGGCCAGTTCCTGGAACGCCTTCGTTACTTCTCGCGCCCGCGCCAACCGTTCTCGGGCGGCTGGGGCGAAGCGCGCACCGAGGCTCGCCAGTGGGAGGACGGCTACCGCAACCGCTGGGCCCACGACAAGGTGGTGCGCTCGACCCATGGCGTGAACTGCACCGGCTCGTGCAGCTGGAAGATCCATGTCAAGCAGGGCGTGGTCACCTGGGAGACCCAGTACACCGACTACCCGCGCACCCGCGCGGACATGCCCAACCACGAACCGCGCGGTTGCTCGCGCGGCGCCTCGTATTCCTGGTACCTGTACAGCGCCAACCGCCTGAAGTACCCGATGGTGCGCGGCCGCTTGCTGAAGCGCTGGCGCGAACTGCGCAAGACGCAGCAACCGGTGGAAGCCTGGGCCGCGTTGATGCGCGATGCCGAGGGGACCCGCGAGTACAAGGCGACGCGCGGGCTCGGCGGTTTCGTGCGCGCGAAATGGGACGAGGCGCTGGAAATCACGGCCGCGGCCAATGTGTACACCATCAAGCAGCACGGCCCCGACCGCGTCGCGGGCTTCACGCCAATCCCGGCCATGTCGATGGTGTCCTACGCCTCGGGCACGCGCTACCTCAGCCTGATCGGCGGCACGTTGCTGTCGTTCTACGACTGGTATTGCGATTTGCCCGCCGCCAGCCCGCAGGTCTGGGGCGAGCAGACCGACGTTCCCGAATCGGCCGACTGGTACAACGCCGGCTACATCGTCGCCTGGGGTTCGAACGTGCCGCAGACGCGCACACCGGATGCCCATTTCTTCGTGGAAGCACGCTACAACGGCACTCAGATAGTTGCCGTAAGCCCTGATTATTCCGAAGTTTCCAAGCTCTCCGACATCTGGCTGCACCCAAAGCAAGGCACCGACGGCGCGGTGGCGATGGCGATGGGCCACGTGATCCTCAAGGAGTTCTTCATCGACCGCCAGGTCGAATACTTCCAGGATTATTGCCGCCGCCTGACCGACCTGCCG
>DASTIS010000156.1:0-25694 GCA_035717365.1 Rhodanobacteraceae bacterium | reverse complement strand
GCCGGAAACGTGGCGCATGTTCGAGAGTTGTCGGGCCTGGGCGGAGGCGCCGGCAATCTGCTTGTCGGCGGCGTCGAGGTCGGTCTTGCGTTGTTTCGCGCCCGCGGCACCGGCGGGCTGGCTGATGGCGCTGACGTACAGTGCGTAGGCGTAGCGGCGTCGGAAGTTCGTGGCCGTGGCGCCGGCTTGTGCCTGTGCGCGATACCACCCCAGCGCCGGTTGCAGCAGCTTGCGCGCATCGGCGGCACGGCCCTGCATCGTGAGCGCGTGGGCCTGCACCGTGCGCGCAGCCGAGTCCTGGACCCCGGGATCGACCCGGGACTGCGACGCGGGTGGCAGTTCTTGCCACTTGCGCGCGAATCGTTCCGCGTCGGCGTAGCGGCGGAGCCGCATGGCGGCCGAGGCTGCGACGGGGAGACTGGTCGCCAGCGAGTTGTTTTTCGAGGCGCCCGCGTTCAGGTCATCGGCGGGGATCTTCAGGGCGTCCAGCGTGGTGACAGCGGCGCTGGCGTTCTTGAACGCGGACTGCGCCTTGTCCTCGGCGAGTTGCACTTCGGCGATGTCGCCCTGCTGCTGGGTCGCGTCCAGCTTGCGCTGGGGGCTGTCCTTGGGCAGTCGCGCGCCGGCTTCGACGAGATCGCGTGCCTCGGCCTCGAGGGATTGCGCGGCGCCGGTGGAGTCTCCAGTCAAAGCCTGACGCTGTGCGAGGATGCCCCATCCGTAAAACAGGTTGGGCGCCAGGCTGGATGGCCGGCGCGGATCCTGCTCTAGCGCCATCAGCTTGCGCGAGCTTGCTATGGATTCGGCGATTGCGCCTTGGTCATACTGTGTCTTGGCCACCTGCGACAATGCTTGTGCCCAGCGAGTCCACGCGTTCAGGTTGGCGGCATTGAAGCGGACCTCGTCTTCGCCCGCTTCGGCGGACTTGCTTGCGAAGTCCATCGCGATCGCGTCGTCATGCCGCCGCGAGGCCAAGGTGCCCAGAAGACCGGTCGTGTAGACACGGTTGGCCATGGCGTGCAGGTTGCCGGGCTGGCGTGCAAGGATCTTCAGGGTCAGGTCGTAGGCCTGCTGCTCGAGCTTCTGCGCCTTGTCGATCTGCCCGAGTTGCAGCAGCGTACGGGCTTCGGTGTCGGCGGTGTCGGCGTACGAAGAAGCGGCGTTGAGATCGGTAAGGTCGAGTGCGCCGAGTCCCGCCAGCACCTTGCGGCCCTCGTCGAAGGTCGTCAACTGCTGGTCGAGTGGCTGGGTGAAACCGGTATTGAGCAGGGCATCCGCGTACAGTTGCCGCACTCGTTGGCTGGCGCCCGGTGCACGCGCCAACGGCCGCAGCAGGTCGGCCGCACGCACGGCGTCGGTGATTTTGCCCTCGCCGATGCCGCTCATGAACGCATTGGTTGCCTTGGTGTTGAAGATCAACGCCAAGCCGTAGGCGGTGTCTTCGCCCTTGTGGCCGGCGGCGCGCAGTTTATCGAATATCGCTTGCGCCGCGTCGAATTTTCCGGATGCCGCATCGGCCGCCCCACCCGCTTCCAGCGCGGCCGCTTCGCGGGTCAGTGCCATCGCACGGTTGATCTGCGTTTGCGTGGTGCGCTGTTCGGGTGGCAGGGTGTCGTAGTAGTCCACGGTGCGGCTGGCGAGTTGGCCGAGGATCGGCAATTGCCCGGTCGGCGCCAGGTCGGCGTAAAAATCCTCGATCAGGAAGCTGACCAGTTTTTCGGCATTGGCGCGCGAGGCCTGCGCCTGCGCTTCGGCGGTGCGCGCACGGTGCATGCTGTAAAAGCCGAATGCGGCGCTGGCGAGCGCGAGCACCAGCAGCACTGCGCATACGGTGGCAATGAGCCGCGCGCGCACCAACGCCTTGTGGGTGGCAGCCTCGCGTTCGCGCTGCTCCGCAAGTTTGCGCTCCGCGGCTTCGCGCGCCTCGCGCGTGTGGCGCTGGTTGCGGCTGGCCAACACGACGCCGCACAGCACGTCGTGGGTCAGTTCCACGCGACGCATGTCGAGACGTTCCTCGATGCGCAGCAGGCGGCGGTTGACCAGCGTCGCCAGCGTATCGGGCCCGGCGCCGGTGGCGGCCAGCGACTTCAGCACGCGTTCTTCGGCGAGGCTTTCGCGATAACCCGAATCGGTGAGGAGTTCGTCCTCGATCACGCGCCGCACGCCTTCGGGCTGGTCGGCGACGGAGCGCTCGTAGAATTCGGTGAGGATGGTGTCGCGCGAGCCGGCCAGCAGGTCCGCCGAGATTTCCTTGCGGCCCTGCGCCTGGCGCGCGGTATTGAGTTCGCGGCACACGAGGCTGAGCAACGAGGGCTCGACCTCGGCGTTGGCGAGTTCCGAGCCGCCGGCGACGAAGCGCACGATGGCTTCGGCAACTTCGTTCGACACCAGCTTGCCGCCCGGCTCGACCACGGCGCTGAGCGCCTGCGCACCGGTCATGCGCGCCAGGCGCATGCGGTTCTGGGTGATCGAGGGCATGGTGCCCTTGAGGCTTTCGAGGTTGGCGAGGTAGTCCTCGCGCAGCGTGATCAGGACGCGGTAGTCGGCGCGGCCGAAGTCGAAGTTTCCAGCGAGATCCTCGTCCTCGTCCATGCGCTCTTCGAGCGCCGCCGGCGGGCGGTTTTCGACGAGGTCCGCCAGGTCTTCGATGAATTCGCGGACCTTGGCGCGGCCGGCGTCATCGGCCTGGCCCAGTGTGAAGATTTCCTCGAACTGGTCGAAGATCAGGAACGGGACGAGCGGCTTGCCCGCAGCATCGCGCAGCAGGTCGTCGCGCTTGTGCAGGAACTCCCACAGCGATTCGCCTTCGACCGAGGCGCCTGGGCGGTTCCAGTGGCCGGCTTCTTGGGTCGCGCGGAACACGGCGCGCTTGATCTGCTCGGCGGGCGACGGCGAGTCGGGCGCATAGTCGAGGCGCACGTACACCGGGCAGTAGCCTTCGGCGCGGAGACGCGGCACGAGACCGGCGCGCAGGAGCGACGTCTTGCCGAGGCCCGACTGGCCGAACAGCACTGTGAGGTTCGCGCGCTGCACGCGCCGCGCGAGCTCGGCGGCTTCCTCGTCGCGGCCGTGGAAGTAGGCGCGGGTGGCCTCGGTGTAGGAGTCGAGGCCCAACCATGGATTTTCGGGGTCGAGGGTGACCGCGGTGTCGGGCACGCCGGCGTTTTGCGCCGGATCGACCGAGTGGTGGGCGGCGGTTTCGTCGGCGTTGCCGGTGTCGTTCATACCGGTCTCCCGCTGAACAGCTCACGCAGGCGCGCAATGAATTCCGGCGTGGGTTCGCCGTCCGGCAGACGGGTGATGTGCACGGCCTTGAAGTGTTCCGGTACGCGTGCCGTCGATTCGGGCGTGTCGTCGATCGCGACCGGCAGGATGAATACCGCGCCGCCGGCCATGTTGCGCACACGGTCGATGGCGTAGCTCCATTCGCGGCGAAAGTAGGCTTCCAGGCGCCGTTCGGTGGTCGCCGAAATGATCGGCACGAAGTAGCTGCAGCGCTGGATGTTGGCGTGGATCTTGCGATCGTAGTCGTCACCCGAGCCGAGCCGGTCGAGATCGAACCAGGTGGTGAGGCCGGCCGCGTCCATGCCGGCCTTGAGGCGTTGCACCGCCGGCAGGTCCTCGCGCGCGTAGCTGATGAAGATGGCGTTTTCGGGCATCTCGCGCGCGGGGGGCAGGAAGCGCTGCGGCGTGTCGCTCGCGGCCGTTGCCGGGGACTGCGGTTGGCGCTCGTTCCAGCGCTGGTACAACTCGGCGACGAAGGCTTCCGCGCCGGCGACGACGCGCGTGCGCACGCTGACCTGCTGCAGGAATGCGACCAGACGCGCGTCCTTGGACGTGTGGTCGTCGGCCAGCACTTCGGTGACATCGCGCGGGTCGGACAGGCGTTTGCGCTTGGCCATGCGCAGGAACAGCCGCGCCAGCCAGTTGCTGAAGTTGACGCCGATCAGCAGCAGGTGGTTGTGTTCGAGTTCGAAGAACAACTTTTCCGGTGTCAGGTGCTCGGACTGCAGCGCGCAGATGTATTCCAGCATGTCCTCGTCGGACAGCACGTAGGTGGGCGACGCCGACAGTTTTCCGAGCAGGTGATAGGCCACCGGGCGCTGCAGCTCGCTGCGCTCGCTCGGCAGGTCGGCCACGCGGTTGGGCGAATAGGCGATGACTTCGGTGGACGGCTGGCCGCCGAAGCGCGCCTGGTTGATGGCATCGGCGAGCAACGAGTCGAACGTCGTCGTGACGAACAGGTCGAAATCGGTGATCTGCGCGAGCTGGCGCAACGACTCCGGCGGCTCGATGTGTACCTCGCGCATGACCGAGCGCATGCGGGTATAGGCTTCCTCGCGGCGCCCGTGCTGGCCGAGATAGCAGCACACGACATCGTTCAGGGTGATCGGCGGTGCCAGTTCGCTGATGTCGACCGAGAGCTTGACGGCCAGCTTTTCGGCGAGCCAGCCGTACAGCGGGCGGAAGCCGGTGTCGGTCTGCACGCGGAGCAGGTCGGGTCCGATGATCGGAATGACCCGGTGCTCCTCGATGTAATTGAGGAGGTCATCCCATGCATCCTCATCGAATCCCACTACGGGGTCCGTGGTCGCAGAGAGCCCCATCATCGTCGGTTGTCCCCAAGAGTTATTCAGCTAGCTTAACCCAATTGCCGCGGGTTGCGTACGTTCCGGATCCTGGTTGTGTGGCCGCGCACCCGCGCCGCTGGACCGGAACTTTGCCCGGCGACCTGCCGCGTCCGAGCGCCGGCTCCGGGGCGGCACCTATAATCGGAGGATGGATGCACCCACCTTGCGACGCGACGACGAACCGTTCCGGTTGGTCGCGCCGTACCAGCCCTCCGGCGACCAGCCGCAGGCGATTGCGAAGCTGATCGAAGGCTTCGATGCGGGCCTCGCGGCGCAGACGCTGCTGGGCGTCACGGGTTCCGGCAAGACCTTCACGATCGCCAACGTGGTGCAGGCGGTGCAGCGCCCGACCCTGGTGCTGGCGCCCAACAAGACGCTGGCGGCGCAGTTGTACGGCGAGTTCAGGCAGTTCTTCCCGCACAACGCGGTCGAATATTTTGTCAGCTATTACGACTACTACCAGCCGGAGGCCTACGTCCCTTCGTCGGACACCTACATCGAGAAGGACGCCTCGATCAATGATCACATCGAGCAGATGCGGCTGGCCGCGACCAAGGCACTGCTGTCGCGGCGCGACGCGCTGATCGTCGGCACGGTGTCGGCAATCTATGGTCTCGGCGATCCGGAAGACTACCTGTCGTTGCGCTTGATCCTTTCGATCGGCGATCACGTCGACCAGCGCCAGTTGCTCCGGCAGCTCACGGAACTGCAGTACACCCGCAACGAGATGGAACTGCGCCGCGGCACCTACCGGGTGCGCGGCGAGAGCCTCGACATTTTCCCGGCCGAAAGCGAAACCGAGGCCTTGCGCATCGAGATGTTCGACGGCGCGGTCGAGAAGATTTCGATGTTCGATCCACTCACCGGCGACACCCTGCGCAAGCTGCCGCGCTGCGTGGTGTACCCGGCCACGCACTACGCTTCGACCCGCGAAAGCGTGTTGAACGCGATCGACACCATCAGGGAGGAACTCGCCGAGCGGCTGGAGGTGTTGCGCGGCGCGGGCAAGCTGCTCGAAGCGCAGCGGCTCGAACAACGAACCCTGTACGACATGGAAATGATGCATGAGGTCGGTTATTGCCAGGGCATCGAGAACTATTCGCGGCACCTGACCCGGCGCGCGCCCGGCGAACCGCCGCCGACGCTGTTCGATTACCTGCCGTCCGACGCGCTGCTGGTGGTGGACGAATCGCACGTCACCATTCCGCAGCTTGGCGCGATGTACAAGGGCGACCGCTCGCGCAAGGAAACCCTGGTCGAGTTTGGTTTCCGGTTGCCGTCCGCGCTGGACAATCGGCCGCTGAAGTTCGAGGAATGGGAACGCCGCGAGCCGCGCACGATCTTCGTGTCGGCGACACCCGGTCCGTACGAATTGCGCCAGTCAGGCGGCAGCGTCACGGAACTGGTGGTGCGTCCAACCGGGCTGGTCGATCCCGAGGTCGAGGTGCGGCCGGTGCGCACGCAGGTGGACGACGTGCTCGGCGAGATCCACGAGCGCGTCAAACTCGGCGACCGCGTGCTGATCACCACGCTTACCAAGCGGATGGCCGAAAACCTCACCGATTTCCTGGCCGAACAGGACGTGCGCGTGCGCTATCTGCACTCGGACATCGAAACCGTCGAGCGCGTGGAGATCATCCGCGATCTGCGGCTCGGCAAGTTCGACGTGCTGGTCGGCATCAACCTGTTGCGCGAGGGCCTGGACATGCCCGAGGTGTCGCTGGTCGCGATCCTCGACGCCGACAAGGAAGGGTTCCTGCGTTCGACCGGATCATTGATCCAGACCATCGGACGCGCCGCCCGCAACGTGCGCGGCAAGGCCATCCTGTATGCCGATCGGGTGACCCGCTCGATGCAGGCTGCGATCGACGAAACCGACCGCCGCCGTGCCAAACAGGTCGAATACAACCTCGAACACGGCATCACGCCGACCACCATCGTGCGCAACATTGCCGACGTGATGGAAGGCGCGCGGGAGGATCCTTCCACGCGCGGTCGTGGACGCGGCCGCGGCAAGGGCCACGCCGGGCAATCGTCGCGCCGCGTCGCCGAGGACACGGCCGACTACACCGCGCTCGATGCGCACGCCGCCGCGGCACTCATCAAGAAGCTCGAATCCGAAATGTACAAGCGCGCACAGGATCTGGAGTTCGAGGAAGCCGCGCGCCTGCGCGACGAAATCCACCGCGTGCGCGAGCAGGCGCTCCTGTAGGAGCGCGCCTGCGCGCGAGGCCGGCGCACCACCCGCGACCCGCCGCGACGTTTCTCCCGCAGGCGGGCTCCTGCGCGTAGCGCATTGTCACGGCTTTCAACAAGTGGGCACAAAGCGACGGGATTGCCCGGTTGGACGTCGGTGGTGGTTGGGCCGATTTGCCCGTTTGCTCAATGTTTGTTCCCCTCCACGACCTTGCCGGGTAGCGACAGGTCGCCCGAGGCGATCTTGAAGACGTTGGCGACGCACAGCAGCGGGCTGTGGACACTGGCGTTGACCCGCAGCGCGGCGGTGACGCCGTCGAAACCGGCGGCGTTGACCGGGCCGATGTCGTCGAACGGCACGCGTACTTCAAGCGAGTTGCCGTCGAAGATGGGGCTCCAGCCCGGGCTGTCGAGCAGGATCGGCAGGCCCGGCCAGGTCTTCGGCAGGCGCGGCTTGCTGCCCTTGGCGATGTCGACCACTTTCAGCGCACCCTTGCCGCAGGCGTCGTCCGGCTGCAGCACCACCCAGTGGGAGTGCCACAGATCCCCATCGTCGTTCGGGTCGCCGTCGCCATTTTCGTCGAACAGCGGGGTGTCGTCGAAGTCCGGGTGCGCGGTCACTGCAAAGGCGAGGATGCCGCTGTCGTGTTCGAAGCCGACCAGGTAGGGGTCGAGCGTCGTCGGCCAGACGTAAGAGAACACGCTGCTGCCGGCGAGCTTGCCGGATTTCGCCGGCTTGCTGGCACCGGCTTTGCCGGACACGGCGATCTGGAAGATTGCGGCATTGCCTTCGGTGCTGATCCTGGTTTGCACGATGTCGAAGGGGGCCGGCGTTGTCGTGGTCGGCTCGCTGCGGATGCCGTCGGAATGTTTGCCGCCGTCGTGGGCGAAGGCGACCGGGGCGAGCGCAAGCAGCGCGGTGGCGATGGCGAGGCGCAGGCCTGCGGTCTGCAAGCCAGGCGAACGATGTTGCGGTTGGGTGGATGGCGCGGTCATGGTCGGTCCTCTTTCGGTGGCGATGCCGCCGTGCGCGGCAGGGTGGCGACAGCATCGCCCGATGAAGCTTGTCATTGGTATCATTCGATCCATAAAATGATGCAGATCGTCCAGAACCAAGGGATCGACCATGGATTCCGTTGACCGGTTGTCCTCGCTGATGGATCGCTTCCGCGTGCGCGCGCACTTGTTCCACGCCGGTCCACTGTGCGGGCTGACGCAGTTCGACGCCCGGCCCGGGCGTGGCTTCCTGCATGTGCTCCGGCATGGCGAGCTGGTCGTGACGCATCCCCCGCACAGCGGCGCACCGCCGCGCGTCGAGGTGGCCGAACCCGCGCTGCTGTTCTACCCGCGTCCGCTGGCGCACGCTTTCCACAATGCGCCGGACGAGGGCTCGGACTTTGTCTGCGCGTCGCTGGACTTCGAGGGTGGATTGCAACATCCCCTGGCGCGCGCGTTGCCACCACTGCTGGTGCTGCCGCTGCGCTCGGTGGAAGGTCTGGAACAGACGCTGGCGCTGTTGTTCGCGGAATCCGCGCGCGTGCGTTGCGGACAACGCCTGTTGGCCGATCGCCTGTTCGACGTGTTGTTGTTGCAATTGCTGCGCTGGTTGCTCGATCATTCCGCCGAGGCGAGTCTGCCGGAGGGATTGCTGGCAGGCCTGGCGGACCCGAAATTGGCGCGTGCGTTGACGGCCGTGCACGAGAAGCCCGGTGCAGACTGGTCCCTGGCGGCGATGGCCGAGGCCGCCGGCATGTCGCGCAGCGGGTTTGCGCTCGCATTCAAACAGCGGGTCGGCAGCACGCCTGTCGAATACCTGACGCAATGGCGCATGGCCATCGCGCAGTCGCTGTTGCGCAGCGGTGTACCGGTGAAGGCGGCCAGCGTGCAGCTGGGTTATCGCAGTGCCTCGTCGCTGTCGCGGGCCTTCACCCAGACGGTCGGCGTGTCACCGCGTGCGTGGTTGCACGCGCAGGCCTGATGGTACGCGGGAAAGGGATCATGTTCATTCTTCAGCGGTTCGGCGCGCGCGCCGCGACCGCGGCGCCGAGTAGTCCCGGGTTGTCGTGGGTGATCACCTGCACCGCCATCCGCTGCATGTAGTCCTCGTGCCGGCCCTTGGCGACGAACGCTTGCATGAATTCGCTGTTGCGGAAGAAATCCAGGAAGTGCAGCACCACGCCGCCCGCGATCAGTACGGTGCGCGCGCCGTGGAGCAGCGCGGCATCGCCGGCGACCGCGCCGTAGATTCGGCAGAAGCTGTGCAGTGCGCGCTCGGCGTCCGGGTCGTTGCCGGACAGCGCCGCATCGACGACCTCCTTGGAACGGCGCGAGCCGGTTTGCGGGGCGGGCGCCGCGACCGGCTCGATGCCGCGCAACGAAGCGTCGATGTTCGACAGCCCGTGGCCGCTCAACAGGCGTTCGTTGGAAACCCGGCCGTGGCGCACGCCGAGCCACGCGGCAATCGCACGTTCCTCGTCGTCGGTAGGCGCGAAGCTGGCGTGGCCGCCTTCGGTCGGAACGACGTGCCAGCCTTGTACGTTGGAACCAGTCAGCAGCGCAACACCGAGCCCGGTACCCGCGCCGATCAGGGTCACCGGGCCTTCGGGGGGTCTTGTGACCTTGCCGTGAACGGGCAGACGGTCGCCCTCCGCGAGGTGCGGCGCGGACCACGCGACCGCGGCGAAATCGTTGATGAGCTCCAGGCTGTCGAGACCGAGCGCCTTTTGCAGCCCGCTGCGCTTGAAGGACCAGTCGCGGTTGGTGAGCGTGATCTCGTCGCCCGTGATGGGTGAGGCGACCGCCAACGCCGCGCGTTCCGGCCTGGCGCCGACGTCATCGAGATAATGTTGCGCAGCCTCGCGCAGGTTGTGGAAGCCTTTGTCGGTGAAGGTTTGCTCTTTCACCACCTGTGGCCGCTCGGTCGCGAGATCGGTCAGCGCGAAACGTGCATTGGTGCCGCCGATATCGCCGATGAGTGCCAGCTTCGCCATGGGTTGCTCCTGTTGCGGACGCCCAGCATAAGCAACAACCGGTGTCGATGCCATGCTTGTGGGCGAAATCCGGAATCCAACTTCGGGCCTTCCGGTTGCAGCACGGCAGTTTTTGCCCGTCATGCCGGTGCAGGTCGGGCGGCGCTTGCAGGATTGCAAGCGTGCACGCCTCGGATCAAGTCCGGGGCAGGCTGCGGCAGGCCGGGGCGACGAAGAAGGACGTTGACCACAGGGTGTCCGGATCCAACCGGTGAACTCCATGCCGCCGGTTTCGCGGTGTTTCGCGCGCAGGATCAAAAACCCCGGCCAGCGCATTTCGCCTGTCGCAGGCTGGAACTGCGCACGATCAGCTTCATCGGCAGCATCCTGCTTTCCACCGGCTCGCCGCGGATCAGCCGCAACAGGCTCTCCACCAGGACTTCGCCGGCGAGCCCGGTGTCCTGCAGCACCGTCGTCAGCGGCGGGTTGACGAAACTGGCCATGGGGATGTCGTCGAAGCCCGCGAGGGCCATGTCTTCCGGAACGGCGATGCCGTGTGCCGACAGGGCGCCGAGGGCACCGATCGCGATCAGGTCGCTGGCGGCGAAGATTGCGTCGAATGGGGCGCCACGCGCCAGCAGCGCTTCGGTCGCCTGTCGTCCGGAATGTTGCGAGCTTTCCGCGTCGACCTGCAAGGCATCGTCCACCGCGATGCCGTGCGCGCGCAATGCCTGCAGGTGGCCACGGTAACGTTCCTGGAACTCCGGAAAGTGCCGCGATGCATCGCCGAGAAACGCGATGCGTCGGCAGCCCTGGTCGAGCAGGTGTTCGGTGACCGAGCGGCCGCCATGGAAATTGTCGCAACCGATGGTGACGCAGGGTTGCTCGGGCAGCACCGCGCCCCAGCACACCACGTGGGTTCCCTGCGCGCACAATTTTTCCAGTCGGTTGGTGTGGGTCAGGTAGTCGCCGTAGCCCAGCAGGATGATGCCGTCGGCCTTCTTGCTCTCGGCGAAATCGGCGTGCCAGTCGCGCGCGAGCTCCTGGAACGAGATCAGCAGGTCATAACCCCGCTGCGCGCACGCGCGCGTGAGCGATCCGAGCATCGACAGGAAGAACGGATTGATGCGCGAGTCGTCGGGGGTGGGGTCTTCGAAAAACAGCAGGGCGAGCGTGCCGGTGAGCTTGCTGCGCAGGTTCGATGCGTTCTTGTCCACCGTGTAGTGGAGCGAGGCGGCGGCCGCGGCGACGCGCTGCCGCGTTTCCTCGCTCACCTGCGGGCTTCCGCGCAGGGCGCGCGAGACTGTCGCCTGCGAGACGCCGGCCAGTTCGGCAATGTCGAACGACGTGATTTGCTTCTTGTCGCGCACTCGAGACCGCGGCCCCTGGAGCGTGGTCAGCCGACCGCACCAGCCACGATCCTATCCAAAAACCGGTACGGCTGCCTCCGGGGCGTTACCCGGGCATGTCTTCGAGCTCCACGCCGCGGGTTTCACGCACCAGCCGCCACACGAACACGAATGACAGCGCGGCGAATGCCGCGTAGATGCCGTAGGAAAACGGCAGGCTGAACTGCGCCATCGGCGGGAAGCTGCTGGTGATCGCGAAATTGGCCAGCCATTGCGCCGCGGCGGCCACGGCCAGCGCCATCGCACGGATGCGATTGGGGAACATCTCGCCCAGCAGCACCCATACCACCGGCCCCCAGCTCACGCCGAAGAAGATCACGTAGAGGTTGGCCGCGACCAGCGCGACCGGTCCCCACGGCGCCGGCAGGCTGATGTCGGTGCCGCTGCCGGTGGCCTGCGCGAAACACAGCGCCATCAGTGCCAGGGTCACGGCCATGCCGGCCGAGCCGATCAACAACAGCGGCTTGCGCCCAACCTTGTCGATCAGCGCGATCGCCACCAACGTCACCAGCACGTTCACGATCGAGGTGACCACGGTGAGCGTGAAGGAGTCGGCTTCGCTGAAGCCCACCGAGTGCCACAGGGTGGTGGAGTAATAGAAGATCACGTTGATGCCGACGAACTGCTGGAATACGGACAGCACGATGCCGATCCACACGATCGGGAGCAGCCCCGCCCGGCCGCCGATCAGGTCGCGCCAGCGCGGCTTGTGCTCGCTCTTCAGGCTGAGCTCGATGTCGCCGAGTTTCTTCCTGAGGGCGGCTTCCGAACCCAGCCCGAGCACCCGCCGCAACACGCCCAGGGCGTCCTGGTTGCGGCCGCGCGCCACCAGATGCCGGGGCGATTCGGGCACGCTGAACGCGAGGCCGCCATAGATCACGGCCGGGATCACCCCGACGATGAACATCCAGCGCCAGGCACCGAGGCCGAACCAGAGTGCTTCGCTGGCGCCCCCCGCTACGTGCGCCAGTGCGGCGTCGCTCAGCAGCGCCACGAAGATGCCGAGCACGATGGCCAGTTGCTGCATCGAGCCGAGCCGCCCGCGGATCGACGCGGGCGACACTTCGGCAATGTAGGCCGGCGCCACCACCGAGGCGACGCCGACGCCGATGCCCGCCACCACGCGCCACACCATCAGCCACTCGACGCTTCCCGCCAACCCCGCGCCGACCGCGCCCACGGCCAGCAGCACGGCTGCGACTTGCATGGTGCGCACGCGCCCGTAACGGTCCGCCAGTCGTCCCGCATACCAGGCACCCAGCGCCGAGCCGAGCAGGGCGATGGAAACCGCGAAACCGGTCAGCCCCGCGCTCAAGCCGAATGTCTGGCGCATCGAGTCCACCGCGCCGTTGATGACGGCGGTGTCGAAGCCGAACAGGAAGCCGCCGAGTGCAGCGGCGGCGGCGATCAGGATCACGCGCAGGTTGGCGCGTCCCTGTGGATGGTCAGGCAACGTCGCGGTCGTGTTCAATGGGTAGCCCCCGTGGTGGTTGCATCGAAAACGCGTTGCGGCCGATCCGTTTTTTCGAGCAGCGCGAACACCGCACCGTAGCTTG
Organism: Rhodanobacteraceae bacterium; assembly: GCA_035717365.1. Taxonomy (GTDB): domain Bacteria; phylum Pseudomonadota; class Gammaproteobacteria; order Xanthomonadales; family Rhodanobacteraceae; genus 66-474. The sequence goes on along the minus strand of DASTIS010000156.1, from coordinate 12,933 downwards.
GCAGGTGCAGCCGCTCGCCGTCGAGCGTCCCCTCGTGCAAGCCGTGTCCGTGCAGCGTGCGCGCGGAGCCGGTCAACGGCAGGATCAGTTCGGCTGCCTCGGCGGAAAGATTGAACGCCACCAGCAGCACCTCTTCGTCGGCGTGACGCGTGAAGGCGAGAATCGGTTCCGGAGTATGCAGGAAATGGATCGCGCCGGTGCGCAGTGCCGGATGGGCCCGCCGCCAGCGCATGAAGGTACGAAAGCCATGCAGGGTAGAAGCCGGGTCGGCCTCCTGGCGGGTCACCGCGAGCGCCAGATGTTCCTTCGGTACCGGCAGCCATGGCTTGCCGGTGGTGAACCCGGCGTGCGCGTCCGCGTCCCATGGCATCGGGGTACGGCAGCCGTCGCGGCCCTTGAACTGCGGCCAGAATGCGATGCCATAGGGGTCTCGGAGTGCCTCGTAAGGCACTTCGGCCTCGGTCAGGCCGAGTTCCTCGCCCTGATAGACGCACACCGCGCCACGCAACGAGCACAGCATCGCGGTCAGCAGGTTGGCCAGTGGCGCCGCCGGCCGGCCGCCGCCCCAGCGCGACAGCACGCGTTCGACGTCGTGATTGGAAATCGCCCAGCACGGCCAGCCGTCCTGCATCCTCTGATCGAGCCGCTGCACGGTGTCGCGGATCCAGGCGGCGCTGAAATCGTCGCTGAGCAGCTCGAAGCTGTAACCCATGTGCAGGCGCCGGTCGCCGGTGTACTCGGCGATCGTCGCGAGTGAATCCTCCGAGGAAATCTCGCCGAGTGCGCCGACGTCGGGATACCGGTCCAGCAGGGCGCGCAGGTCTTCCAGAAATGCAAGGTTTTCCGGCTGCGTATTGTTGTAAACATGGTACTGATGGGCGTACGGATTGTCCGGGCTGAAACCGCGGCCGGTGCGCTTGCTCACGGGCTTGGGCGGATTGTCGCGCAGTTCGCGGTCGTGATAGCAGAAGTTGATCGCGTCGAGGCGCAGGCCGTCCACGCCGCGGTCGAGCCAGAAGGTCACCGCGTCCAGCACCGCCTCGCGCACTTCGGGGTTGTGGAAGTTGAGATCCGGCTGTCCGGCGAGAAAATTGTGCAAGTAATACTGCTGGCGGCGCGGTTCCCACTGCCAGGCCGGGCCGCCGAAGATCGAAAGCCAGTTGTTGGGCGCGGTGCCGTCTGCGCGCGGGTCGGCCCACACGTACCAGTCCGCGCGCGGGTTGTCGCGGCTTTCACGGCTTTCGAGGAACCAGGCGTGCTGCAGCGAGGTATGGCTGAGCACCTGATCGATCATCACCTTCAGGCCCAGCGTGTGCGCCTTTGCCAACAGCCGATCGAAATCGGCGAGCGTGCCGAAAAGCGGATCGACCGCGCGGTAATCGGCGATGTCGTAGCCGAAGTCGGCCATCGGGGATTTGAAGAATGGCGCGATCCAGACCGCATCCACCCCGAGGCCAGCCACGTAGTCGAGGCGCTCGATGATGCCGGGCAGATCACCCACGCCATCGCCGTCGGTGTCGAGGAAGCTGCGCGGGTAGATCTGGTAGATGACGGCGCCCCGCCACCAACGAACATCGGCCATCGACGAACCCCATGACATGCGCCGCGCGGCATGGCTGCCGCGCGGCTGCGGATGGCGTCCAGCTTAACCTCCGGCCCCGGCGATCCCGTGGGGGTGTGCATACGTATTCACGGATGCTGCAGGTGCGTCATGCAGTCCCTCGACGCGGTGGGACCGAGCGTCCACGCAGGGATTGCCGCGCCCACGTTTGAACGTTTATGGGTCTGGGCGGGAGCCGATGTCCACGCACCACGGTTGCCGCCCTGCTGTGCGTGCTGCACTGCAAAACGCGGGCAATCCACGCGGCATGAATACGTATGCAGCAGGCGGTCGCACGGGAATCCGGCACCTACCATCGGATTCGACCACGCCCATGGCGCGAGTCCACGCCCGTGGCGCTGCCGGGATGCGCACGCACACACAATACTGGTTACCTTCTGGGGAAACGAGAACATGCAACCGAAACGCAATGTGATGACATTGGCGCTGATTTCCGCGGGCATTGGCCTCGCCACCTGTACCAACATCGCCTTCGCCGCCACGGGCGCGGTTGGCGCGGCACAGGACCAGAGCCAGGACCAAACCAGTTCGACCCCATCCACGCAATCGGACCAGGCGCAGACCAAAGCCCAGGCAGACAAGAAGAAAAAGCAGCAACAGCAGCAAGCGCAGAATACCGTTACCCTCGGCGCCATCCAGGTCACGGGCTTCGCCAGCAGCGTCCAGAACTCGATCGAGATCAAGCGCCAGTCCGATTCGATCGTGGAGGCGGTGTCCGCCGAGCAGATCGGCAAGCTTCCCGGCACCAGCATTGCCGACAGCCTGGGGAGATTGCCGGGTCTCGCGGTGCAGACCGTCAGCGGCCGCCCGCAGGTCCTCACGATCCACGGCCTCGGCCCCGACTTCAGCACCGCGCTGGTCAACGGCAACCAGCAGGTCAGTACCTCCAACAACCGCGACGTGCAGTTCGACCAATATCCGTCGAGCTGGTTCGGCAGCGTCGTGGTCCACATGAGCCCCAGCGCCAACCTGATCGGCCAGGGCCTCTCGGGCACCGTGGACATGCACACCATCCGACCGCTGGAAAGCGCGGAGCGAAAGATGGTGGTCAACGCGCACTACATCTGGAACGGCATGGACCAGCTCGCGGACGGGCCGGGGGTCAGCGACCACGGCTATCACGTCAACGGGGTGTACGTGGACCAGTTCGCCGACCACACCTTCGGCATCACCCTGGGCATCGACTTCGATTCCAATCCGGCCCAGATCCAGCATCAGGCGCCGTGGGGTTACCCCAACGACGCCAATGGCGACCTGGTCGTGGGCGGGTCCAAGAACTACGGTATTTCCGACCTGATGAACCGGCAGGGCTATCTCGCCACGTTCCAGTGGCGGCCCTCGGAAGCCTTCTCCAGCACCCTGGACTTCACCTACGACAATTTCAACGAAACCCAGCAGGCCAAGGGGATGGAGTTCCCGCTGTTCTGGGGCGCGGGCGTCGTGCTCGCCCCCGGCAACGTCCAGAATGGTTTCGTTCAGAGCGGCACCTACAGCAACGTCTCGCCGGTGGTCCGCAATGACTACAACAAGACCCGCGCCAAGGTCTGGAACATCGACTGGAACGCGAGCATCCGCTTCAACGAGAACTGGTCGGCGGCCATCGACGCCAACTACTCGCGCGCCGACCGCAGCGACGTCCTGCTGGAAAGCTACTCGGGCTTCGGCTACAACAGGACCGGTCCGACCGACACCATAGACTTCAGCGAGCTCGGCAACGGCTTGCTCTATGTCAACACCGCACAGGACTACACCCAGGGTCTGGTGCTGACCGATCCGCAGGGCTGGGGTTCGGGCGCCACCCCGCCGGTGGTGCAGGGCGGCTTCATCAACGCACCGCACACCAACGACTACCTGGCCAACCTGCGCCTGGCGGTGACCCGCAGCTTCATGGACGGTCCGTTTTCCAGCATGGAAGTCGGCGTGGACCGCGGCACCCGCAAAAAGAACTACAACATCGACCAGGATTTCCTGATCTTCCCGAATGGCGCCCAGACCGCACCGATGCCGGCCGGTGCCATCTTCGGCGATCCGCTGGCATGGATGGGCGTGGGTCCGCAGGCCCTCTACGATCCGCTGCAGTTGATCGCCAACGGCACCTACGAGCTGTTCCCCACCGCACTGTCGTCGATCGCGACACCGCCGAACTGGGAGGTTCGCGAGCGCGACCTGACGTCCTACGTGCAGTTCAACCTCGATACGTACATCGGCGGCGTGTCGCTGCGCGGGAACGTCGGCGTGCAGGTGGCGCACACCAACCAGACGTCCAATGGCCAGTACGCTTCGGCCAGTTCCGGCGGCACCAACGGTTCGAATGTCGTTTTGCTGCCGATTTCCGGCGGCACCGACTACACCCGCTGGCTGCCCAGCCTCAACCTGGTATTCGGGCTGACCGACAACGACGACCTGCGCTTCAGCGCCGCCAAGACCATCGCGCGACCGCGCATGGACCAGATGAGCGCCAGCATCGGGATCAGCGGCAACATCACGCGGCTGCCGAACACCGATCCCAACCAGTCCTACTTCAGCGCTTCCGGCGGCAACGCCAAGCTGCTCCCGACGCAGGCAAACAATTTCAACATCAGTTACGAGCATTACTTCAGCGGGGAGACGTCCGGGTATGAATGCACATCGAACGAGGCCCGGCAGTCGCCGCTGTGCAGTGCGGGCGGTGCGGGTTTCGTTTCGCTGTCGGCCTACTACCTGTCGCTGAGCGACTACATCGATCCGAACGCCGCGTACCTCTACGACTTCTCGGCGTTCGTGCCCGCCTACCTGAGCCCCGAGCAGCAGCAGCAACTGGGCACGCCGCTGGGCATCGTTTCGGGTCCGATCAATGACGGACACGGCCACGTCAAGGGCGTGCAGGGAACCGTCAACCTGCCACTCGGGCATCTCACCCGTTACCTCGACGGTTTCGGTGTGATCGTCAGCGGCAACTACACCAAGAGCGAACTGCTCTACGGGGACAATCCGGATCCGATCACGGTGCCTGGCCTGTCCAAGTGGGTGGCGAACGCGACGCTCTACTACCAGCACGGCGGCTTCCAGGCACGCGTCAGCCAGACCTACCGCAGCAGCTTCCTCGGTCGCGTCTCGGGCATCAGTGCCACCCGCGTCGAACAGACCATCCAGGGCGGCAGCACGTACTCGGCGCAGGTCAGCTACAGCGTTCCGAGCGGCAGCCTTTCGGGCCTTACCTTTATCCTGCAGGGCTCGAACCTCAGCAACGAAAAGTTCGTCACCTACCAGAACAACGATCCGCGCCAGGTCCAGACTTGGGAGCTGTACGGTCGCCGCTACGAGGTCGGCGTGTCCTACAAGTTCTAAGAAAACCGGACGCGGATTGACACGGATCGAGTCCGACAAAACAGGTTCCTCGTCATTCCGGGTTCTGCCCGCACACAGCGCGGGTAGCCCCGGAATGACGATGTGGTTTACCGGGAATCGACGCCAGTCACGTAACGATTGCACAGCCCGGGCGGTTTGCTTTGTCGGCCGTGATCCGCGTCAATTGCTTCTGCTCCCCTGATCCGACCATGCAAATGCACACGATGTACCCAAACGATGCCGCGATCCGGCGGGTGGTGATCGTGGGCGGAGGCACCGCCGGCTGGATGGCTGCTGCGTTGCTGGCGCGCGCGCTCGGGCCGCAGCGCGAGATCCGCCTGGTCGAGTCCGCCGAGATCGGCACCGTCGGCGTCGGTGAGGCGACGATCCCGCAGATCCTGCACATCAATGCGTTTCTCGGCATCGACGAGGACGACATGATGCGTTTCACCCACGGCACCTGGAAACTGGGTGTCCAGCTCAACGATTGGGGCAGGTTGGGCGATTCGTACCTGCACGGGTTCGGCGACGTCGGATTGCCGCTGGGGCTGCTGCCGTTCCACCACTATTGGCTGCGCAGCCGCGCGCGCGGCGATTCGCATTCGTTGTGGGCGTACTCGCTGAATGCGACCGCCGCTGCGGACAACCGTTTCGCGCGGCTGGACAAGGTCCCGAACAGTCCGCTCGCGGGCATCCGCTATGCGTACCAGTTCGACGCTGCACGCTACGCCCGCTATCTGCGCGAACGCATCCCCGAAGGTACGGTGCGGCGGACCGAAGGCAAGGTCGTCGACGTGAACCTGCGTGGCGAGGACGGCTTCATCGAGTCGCTGAAGCTGGACAGCGGTGAAACCGTCGAGGGCGATTTCTTCATCGATTGCTCCGGGTTCCGCGGCCTCCTGATCGAAGGCGCGTTGAAGACCGGCTACGAGAACTGGCAGCACTGGTTGCCGTGCGATCGCGCGCTCGCTGTGGCCAGCGCGCGCATCACGCCGATGCGCCCGTATACCCAGGCGACTGCGCGCACCGCCGGCTGGCAATGGCGGATCGCCCTGCAGCACCGCACCGGCAACGGCCATGTGTATTGCAGCAGCCTGATCAGCGACGACGAGGCCGCCGCGCAATTGCTGGCGAACCTCGAGAGCGAGCCGCTGGAAGATCCGCGGCCGCTGCGATTCACGACCGGCATGCGCAAGCTCGCATGGAACCGCAACTGCCTCGCGCTGGGGCTCGCCGCCGGCTTCATGGAACCGCTGGAATCAACCAGCATCCATCTCGTGCAGTCGGGCGTCGCGCGGTTTCTCGGGATGTTTCCCGACCGCCATTGTGATCCGGTGCTGGTCGATGCCTACAATCGCCAGACGCGCTTCGAGTACGAGCGCGTGCGCGACTTCCTGATCCTGCACTACAAGGCCACCGAGCGCGACGATACTCCGTTCTGGCGCCAATGCGCGGCGATGGAGGTGCCGCAGGAGCTGGCACGCCGCGTCGAACTGTTCCGCCGGACCGGCCTGATTTTCCGTGATGCCGACGAGCTGTTCACCGAGGTCGGCTGGCTGCAGGTGCTGCTGGGCCAGCGGATCGAGCCTGCGGCATACCATGCGCTCGCGGACGAACTGGAAGCCTCGAAGCTCGATGGTTTCCTCTCCGACATCCGCACCCTCGTCAAACGCGCGGCTGCGGGGCTGCCGTCGCACGATGATTTCGTGGCGCGCATCTGCGCATCCCCTGCGGCAGACCATCCCGAATCGCAGCGCCTCGAGACTGTCCCATGAGGCGGTTCGCGAATCGGATCGGTCTGGGGCTGTTCGTGCTGTTCTTTTCGGCCGGTGGCGCGTTGGCGTCGCCGCCGCACGCATCCACGACCGTGCAAGCGAATGCCGCGTCCAGCCAGGCGCCGTCGAACGTCTATTACGAAATCTTCGTGCGAAGCTGGTACGACACCAACGGCGACGGCATCGGCGACCTCAATGGCGTCACGGCGAAACTCGATTACCTGCAACGGCTGGGCGTGAGCGGCATCTGGCTGATGCCGATCAATCCGTCTCCAAGCTACCACGGCTACGACGTCACCGATTACCGCGCGATCAATCCGCAGTACGGGACGATGGCCGACTTCGAGCGGCTGCTGCGTGAAGCCCACCAGCGCGGCATCAAGGTGATCATGGACCTGGTCGCCAACCACTCCAGCAACGAATCACCCTGGTTCAAGGCTGCGCAGGATGCGCACAGCCGTTACCGTGATTGGTACACGTGGGCGACGCCCGCGACCGACCCCAAGGCTGTCAGTGCGACCGGCGGGCCGGCCTGGCACACGTTGCCGGATGGCCAGAGCTACCTCGGCATTTTCGTTGCCGAGATGCCGGACCTCAATTACGACAACCCTGTCGTGCGCCAGCAGATGATCGAGATCGGGAAGTTCTGGCTGGCGAAGGGCGTCGACGGTTTCCGTCTCGATGCCGCTCAGCACGTCTACGACGATCTTGAAACCGACTGGGACAATACGTCGGTGCTGCGCAAGAACCTCGACTGGTGGCGCGAGTTCCATCGCGGCATCGACAAGACGAATCCGCACGCGTGGCTGGTGGGTGAGGTCGCGCGCCACCATGCTTCCGAGCTCGTGCCCTGGATGGGTGCGCTGGATGCGGTGTTCAATTTCCCGCTCGCGGAGCGCTTGGTCCGTAGCGCCGAAGAAGAACGTGACCGTGACATCGGCGCCACGCTGAGACGCGTCGACAAGGCGTATCGCGTCGCCGCGCACGGCCGCTTCGACGACGCCCCGTTCCTGTCGAACCACGACCAGGAACGCGTGATGAGCCAGCTCGACGGCAATCCCGGGCACATGCGCATGGCCGCCGCGATGCTGCTGACGCTGCCGGGGCATCCCTTCGTCTATTACGGCGAGGAACTCGGGATGCGCGGCCAGAAACCCGACCGGCACCTGCGCGAGCCGATGCGCTGGTATCGCGCGGGCAAGGGACCGGGCGAGCCGACCTGGGAAGGCTGGACGGCGGGCGACGGGCCGGATGTCTCGGTCGAGGCCCAGGGCGACGATCCCGCCTCGTTGCTCAGCTGGTACCGGATGCTGATCGACTGGCGGCGCGACATTCCTGCGCTGCGCGACGGCACGGCGCACGACTGGCGCGGCGCCGGCACGCAGGTTGCCGCGTGGGAACTTCGCGACGCGCGCGGCGACGTGCTGGTGCTGCACAACCTGTCCGGCGAGTCGCAAACGGTCACGTTGCCGGGGCGGCGCTTCCACACGCTGCTCAGGCACAGCCGCGCGGACACGGAGATCGCGGGTGGTGAGCTGACGCTGCCGCCGTACGGCAGCGCTGTTTTGCAATGAACGAGCAACAAGGATGCACTTGCGGCGCCAGGTTTTTGCAGTCATTCCGGGCCAGCCGCAGGCCGGAACCCGGAATCGGTTTGGAAGGCGCCTGAAACCGATTCCGGGTTCGACCCTTCGGGTCGTCCCGGAATGACGAGCAAAAGCTTTGCGTCGTGCTTCAGTGACAAGGACAAACATCGATGATGGCAAAGATGCGGACACTCGCGCTTCTGGTCCTGCTGCTGGCCGGCTTCTCCGCAGCCGCCAATGCATCGGTCACGGCGCAGGTACGGAGCGTCGGCGCGCGCGGCTTCGAGCTGTCGCTGAGCGATGCGGCGGTCTCCGTGCAAATGCCCGCACCCGGCGTGCTGCATGTGCATTACATGCCGATGGGCAACCATACGCCCCCGAGCCTGGTGATGGACCCGCAACGCGCGCCGGCAATGACGTTCAAGCCCGTGATATCCAGGCAAGGCAATGCGATCACGCTGCGATCACCACGGATGGTGGTGACCTGGGATACGAAGGCGGGCACGCTGATCGTCGCTGACCCGCGTGGGCGCATGCTGTTGCGGCAATCCGACCTCGCCGCACTCGCGCATGGTCGCATCGAGCTCGACCACGCGGCCGACGACGCGCTGTACGGCATCGGCAGCTTCGAGGCCAACCAGCCCGTCACCACCGGCCTGCTGCGCAGTGGCAAGCAGATCGCGCAAGCCGGCAAGCAGGGCCATGCCGGTGCGCCGTTCGTGTGGAGCACCGCCGGGTACGGCGTGCTGGTGGATTGCGACGGCGCCACGTTCGATCTTGAAGGTGGCCGCATCACGGTGAGCGATTTCACGCGACCCGATGCCGATTACTACGTGCTGGTCGGCACGCCGCCAGAGCTGTTCGGTGAATTGTCGAAACTGAGCGGCCCCGCACCGCTGTTTCCGAAATGGGCGATGGGCTTCACCAACAGCCAGTGGGGCATCGACCAGAAAGAGTTACTGAGCATCGTGGGGACCTACCGCGCCAGGCACATCCCGATCGACAACTTCACCCTCGACTTCGACTGGAAGGCGTGGGGGCAGGGCGATTACGGCGAGTTTCGATGGAATCCCGAAAAGTTTCCCGATGGCCCCAGCGGCAAGCTCGCGAAAATGCTCGAGGCCGAAGGCGTGCACCTGACCGGAATCATGAAGCCGCGCCTGCTGCTGGGCACGGCCGAGGGCGACTACGCCACCGCGCACGACCTGTGGATTCCTGGCGAGCAGGCTTACCAGGAGTACTTCTCGCACAAACCGGCCAAGGACGTCGATTTCGACAAGCCGGCGGCCCGGCGCTGGTTTGCCGATCTCGCGATGAAGTATGGATTCGACAAAGGCATCGCCGGCTGGTGGAACGACGAGGCCGACGTGTACGGCAAGGACGGCAAGCTCACTTCCAACACGCAGTTCCTGAACATGCAGCGCGCCTTGTACGACGCCCAGCGCGCGGTGAGCGACCAGCGCGTGTGGTCGATCAACCGGACCTTCTGGCTGGGATCGCAGCGCTACGCCTACGGCATGTGGTCGGGAGACATCGACACCGGTTTCGCCAGCATGGCCGCGCAGCGCACCCGGATGTTGAGCGCGATCGATGTCGGCGAGACGCTGTGGGGCATGGACGGCGGCGGCTTCAACGGCCACCCGTCCGACGAGAACTACGCACGCTGGATCGAGTTCGGCGCGTTCACCCCGATCTTCCGCGTGCACGGCACCTTCGGCGAAAAGCGCCAGCCGTGGGTGTACGGCCCGGTCGCCGAAGCCGCCGCGACCGCCGCGATCCGCCTGCGCTACGCGTTGATCCCCTACATCTACGCCTACCAGCACCAGGCGCATGCGCATGGCGTCGGACTGGTGAGGCCGCTGACGTTCGGCTGGCCACACGATCCGAATGTGCGCAATGACGTCGACGCGTGGTTGTTCGGGCAGTGGTTGCTCGTCGCGCCGGTGGTCGACAAGGGCCAGACACTGAAACACATTTACCTGCCCGCGGGGACGTGGACCGACTGGTTCACCGGCAAGACCTGGACAGGCGGACAAACCATCGACTACCCGGTGGATGCGAAAACCTGGCGCGACATCCCGCTGTTCATCCGCGAGGGCGCCATCATTCCGACCCAACCGGTGATGGATTACGTCGGCCAGCACCCGGTCGAGACCGTGACGGTGGACGTGTTTCCAGCCGGCCACGCGACGCACTTCGATTATTACGACGACGACGGCGAGACCTGGGCCTACGAGCAAGGCGCGTATTTCCTGCAGCGACTGGTGGTACGGCGCGATGGCCGGGATGTGGTCTTCCGGACTGCGGCGCCGACCGGCAGCTACCGTCCGGCGCTGGGCAATTACCTCGTCCGCGTGCACGGCATCGCGGCAGATTCGGTACATGCGACGGACGCAGCGCTCAGGCATTACACCGATCCCGCGGTGTTGTCCGCGGCGCAAGGGGAGGGTTGGGCGACGGGGCATGGTCGTTACGGCGCGTTCACCGCACTCAAGCTCGATGCCGGTGCAGTGCGAGACGTGACGTTGCATGAAGCTGCCGCGCATTGACCGCCCGGGCGCTGCGGCGGTGATATCGCGGCGACCGGTTGGCGCGATCGCCGCATCGACACTCCGGCTGGACGTGCGCGCCGGAATAAGCCAGACTCGTAGCCATGTAAACGTTTCCATTGGCTTGGCGACTGGGGATTTGCGATGAATGTTCCGACGGGTTTCCGACGTTTTGCCGCGTATCTCGCCGTCCTTGCACTGTTCACCGCGGGTGGACTTGCCGTGGCTGCGGCGGCACGCGCGCCGCAAACCGTCCGGTTGCAGGTGGATTTCAACGCGGCCGGCACGCCATTCCCGCATTTCTGGGAGCAGATGTTCGGATCCGGGCGCGCGTCGCTGTCGCTGCGCGACGATTACCGCAAGGACCTCGATTCCGTGCACCAGGCCACCGGCTTCACGTACGTGCGCTTCCACGGCATCTTCGACCGCGACGTGGGACTGGTGAATCGCGATGCGAACGGCAAGATCAGCTACAACTTTTCCTACATCGACCAGATCTACGACGGCCTGCTTGCGCACGGGGTGAAACCCTTCATCGAACTGGGCTTCATGCCGCCGGACCTGTCCTCGGATCCCTCGAGGCTCCACAGCTTCTGGTACCACCCGAACGTCGCGCCGCCGAAAAGCTACGCCGAGTGGGATGCGATGATCCGCGCGTTCGCGAAGCACCTCATCGATCGCTACGGCATCGACGAGGTCGCGGGTTGGTACTTCGAGGTCTGGAACGAGCCCAACATCGACTTCTGGCGCGGGGAACCCAAGCAGGCCACCTATTTCAAGCTGTACGACCACACCGTGCGTGCCCTCAAGTCGGTGAGCCCGCGCCTGCGGGTGGGTGGCCCCGCCACGGCGCAGGCGGCGTGGATCCCGGCGTTCCTCGCGCATGTGCACGAGGAAGGCGTGCCCATCGATTTCGTCAGCAGCCACGTGTACGGCGACGACACCGCCGAAAACGTGTTCCACACCGACGAACGCATTCCACGCAAGGACATGGTGTGCCGGGCGGTGGCCAAGGTACACGACGAGATCCTGGCCTCGCCGTATCCGAAGCTGCCGCTGGTCTTCAGCGAATACAACGCGTCCTATGCCAACCTGCCGAACGTGACCGACACCGTGTTCATGGGGCCGTGGATCGCCAACATGATCCATGCGTGCGCGGGCAAGGTCGCGATGATGAGCTACTGGACCTTCTCCGACGTGTTCGAGGAACAGGGCATCGTGCGCACGCCGTTCTACGGCGGGTTCGGCCTGATTGCCGAGGATCGGATCGACAAGCCCTCGTTCAACGCGTTCGCGATGCTGCACAAACTGGGCCACACCCGCTTGGCACTGGATTCCGACAGCGCGTTGGCGACCCGCCGCGGCGATGGAACGCTGGTGCTGGCACTGTGGAACTATGCGCCGCCCGTTGGCCACAGTGCCACGTACACTCCCGGCGCGCCCGCGGGGGCAACGAAGCAGTTCGAACTCCGGATCGATCATCTCGCCGGCGACGCCGTGGCCACCGTGTGGCGGCTGGATGCCACGCATGGCAACGTGATCGCCACGTTCGACAAGATGGGCCGACCGGCCTTCCCGAGCCGCACCCAGATCGCGCAGTTGCGCGCCGCCGGCAAGCTCCCGGATGCGCAGCGAGTGGCCGTGCACGACGGACGTCTCGCGCTCGACGTGCCGCCCCAGGGCTTGGTCGTGGTGGAGGTGCGGGAAGCGAGCGCCACGCCACCGCCGGCAGACCCATGAAACGCGGGGACGTAATCCTCGGTGCATTGCTGGCGCTGGCCACGACGTCCGTGCAGGCCGTGCCCGCCTGGCACACAAGCCTCGAGTGGCGCGGGCAAACGGCGTCCATGGCCATGGGCCACGACGGCGGTTACGTGCTGACGGGCGCGTTCGGCAAACGGACGATCGCCGCGCCGCGTGCGACCGCGCAGACAGCGAGCCCGTTGTTCGACGGCCTGTTCGCGATGGCGCAGGAGGAACTGGGCGAAAATTCGGTATCGGCGATCCGTGATGGCGCCTACGACCATGGCAACCCCATCGCCTGCCGCTGCTTCGTCACCGGGGTGAAGTGGCCG
>DASTIS010000155.1:0-24928 GCA_035717365.1 Rhodanobacteraceae bacterium | reverse complement strand
CGCGACGTGTTGCCGCCGGAGCTGTACGCGCGCTGGGAAACCTCGAAGCAACGCTACTTCGGCGACGACGACGGCATCGAACGCTACAAGCCGATCATCGCGGCGCTCAAGCTGACCAAAAAGGCGCTGAAGGAAAACGGCCTGCGCGGCGACGGCGAGATCAGCGACACCGTGACTGCATTGGCCAGCCAGCACGACGTGAAAGTCGTGAACCCGGAGACGACGCTGGAGATCCGCAAGCCCCATCAGGCCGTCAAGGCTTTCGCGGCATCGGGCCCGGACGGGATTGCCTGCCTCGGCCTGGTGCTGGACGTCGTCGAGCACCAGCTTCCGGATCTGCGCGCGCGCGCCAACGCATGGGCGACCGGTGATATCGCGACCCTGCGCCGCATTCCGGAAAGCGCGTATCGCGACGCCTGCAAGTCGGCGATCACCGGCGCCGGCTTCGCCAAGTCACTCGGCATCAACGACCTGCCCGCCCGTGTCGAGAACAACTGGCTGAGCGCCGCCGAGGCCGCGCTCGCCGCCGATGCGCAAAGTTTTGCGATGTTGCCGATGAACGAGCTGCTCGACCCAGACGGCTATCTCGCCGCCTTGCAGGCACGCGGATACACCGTTGTCGCACCGGATGCGCAACCGGATGACGAGACCACACCGGCCCCGGCGACGAGCCCCACGCACGAAACAGCCCAGGTACCGCCATTTGTATTGGTGGCGCCCGCGCGCGGATTGCACCCGGGATCCCGGTTCGCGGAGCACCCGTGACACTGGAACATCGAGCGCCCGTTCGATGTTGTCTTGAAGTATGCTGGTGCGATCCGCCGTCCGGAGATACCCCGTGAACAAATTCGCGCTGCTGCTGCCAGTTGCGGTGCTGCTGGCCGCCTGTTCCGGCCAACAGGATCCGGATTCCACGGTCCCTCCGCCCGCGCCCGCCGCCGGTGCCACGTCCGAAAGTTCCCCGCCACAGGCGCCGCAGGCAACGCCCCCCGACGCTTTTTCGGAGCGTCTGGACCGCGTGCTCGCCGGCGCCTGGCGCCCGCCGGCCGACAGGGCGCGCGATCAGTATCGCCATCCCCGCGAAACGCTGCAGTTCTTCGGCCTCCAGCCCGGCCAGACCGTCATCGAGATCACACCGGGTGCGGGTTGGTATGCAGCAATCCTGGCACCGTTGATGCGCGGCGACGGAACCTACGTGGCCGCCATTGCCAAACCGCGGAATCCCAAGGGGGAGGGTGCGGCGAATCAATCGGCACTCGAAAAACTGTTTGCGTCGGACCCGTCCGAATTCGATGCGGCGCAACAAGTCATGTTCGACGGCGATGCGCCGGTGTTCGGGCCGCCCGGTTCGGCCGACGTCGTCCTGACCTTCCGCAATGTGCACAACTGGGCACGGGCCGGCACCGCGGAGAACATGTTCAACGCATTTTTCACGGTGTTGAAACCCGGCGGCACCTTGGGCGTCGCCGACCACCGCGCTGCGCCCGGGAAAACGCTCGAGCAGGTTTCCGGCAGCGGCTATCTGCCGCCGGACTACGTGATCAAGCTGGCTACCGACGCCGGGTTCAGACTCGTCGCGCGCAGTAAAATCAATGCCAACCCGAAGGACAATCGCGATCATCCCAAGGGTGTCTGGACGCTGCCGCCAACGCTCACGCTCGGCGATACCGACCGGGACAAGTACCTCGCGATCGGCGAATCGGACCGGATGACCCTGAAATTCGAGAAGCCGATGAATTCCGGGCAGGACCATGGAGCGCCCGCGTCTGCTGGCAGCGTCGGGATTGAATAATCGCCATTGTGTTCTGGTGCTGTCGTTCCGCACATGCAAAAGTGAACCGGATGCACCGGGCGGGAAGCGACGCCGCGCGGAATGCTGATTGCCTTCAACAAGCCCTTCGACGTGCTGTGCCAGTTCACCGACCGCGGCAATCCGCCACGGCGGACGCTCGCCGGGTTCGGCCTGCCGGCGGGCGTGTACCCGGCCGGCCGTCTCGATCGCGATTCCGAAGGCCTGCTGCTGCTGACCGACGACGGCGCGCTGGCGCACCGGATCACGGATCCGCGCCATGCCTCGCCGAAGACCTACCTGGTGCAGGTCGAGGGGCGGCCCGATGAAGCGGCCCTGCGGCACCTGCGCGGCGGCGTCGAGCTGAAGGACGGAGCCACGCGTCCGGCTCGGGCGCGCCTGCTCGATCGCGCCCCGGACTGGTTGTGGCCACGCGATCCGCCGGTGCGTTTCCGCAAGACGGTGCCCGACGCCTGGCTGGAATTGACAATCCGCGAGGGCCGCAACCGGCAGGTGCGGCGGATGACCGCTGCGGTCGGGCTGCCGACGCTGCGCCTCGTTCGTACGCAAATCGGCGACCATGCGCTGGGCGATCTCGCGCCGGGCGCAATGCGCACGCTTGAAACCGCGCCCGTGCGGCGTGCACGCCGCAACCCTCCGCAAGGCACGCCACGATGAGTTTCAAGGATTATTTTTCCGGGCACGCCGACTTGTATCTCGCGACGCGACCGCACTACCCCGACGCGTTGTTCGCATGGATCGCGGACACCGCGCCCGCGCGTGGCCTCGCCTGGGACGCTGGCTGCGGCAACGGCCAGGCCAGCGTTGCGCTGGCACGGCATTTCCAACACGTAATCGCGACCGACCCGAGCCCGCAACAGATCGGCAATGCGATTGCCGATCGCCGCGTCGACTACAAAGTCGAACCGGCGGAACGCACCTCGGTGGCCGACCACTGCGTCGACGCCGTCACGGTCGCGCAGGCGCTGCACTGGTTCGATTTGCCCGCGTTCATCGGCGAGGTACGCCGGGTCGCGCGACCCGGCGCCCTGTTCGCGGCCTGGTGCTACGCGAACTGCAGCGTGACGACCGAGGTCGACGCCGTGATCGCGCATTTGTACGACGACATCCTCGGCCGATACTGGTCGCCGGAACGGCGGCTGGTCGACGAAGGCTACGCTTCGCTCGAGTTGCCATTCGCCTGCATCGCGGTACCCACATTCGAGATGCGCGTCAAGTGGAGCGCCGAACAGTTTCTGGCGTATCTTTCGTCATGGTCGGCGGCGCAGCGTTGCCACAGGGAAACCGGGCACGATGCGATCGCGGCCATTACGGACGCGCTGATCGTCGCATGGGACGAACCGGAACGCGTGCGGCCGGTGCGCTGGACGCTGGCCATTCGCGCCGGACGTATGTAGGCAATCCTGCGGTGGGGTGCGTTGCGCACCCAGGACATCTGCCTTGCAGGCTGGATGAGCGGCTTCATGCGAATCCCGGCACCTTGCTCCGCCCGCGTTGGGCTTCGCCGATGAAGTCAGGTCAGCCCAACCTGCCCGGTTTCCGGGATGGCTTTGCGCGACCTGGATCGCGCGCAGGCGCGCCCCTACGGGGCCAGGCCGAAGAACGCGCGGGTCGTGGCCGTCGCGTTCTCCGCGGTCACCTCGGGGGCCTCGCCACGTTCGCGCGCGACGGTTTCGCAAATGTGCTTCAGATACATCGGTTCGTTGCGGCGGTCGGCCGGCGCCGGCCGGATGTCGCGCGGCAGGAGGTACGGCGCATCGGTTTCCAGCATCAGCCGATTCGCGGGGATTTCGCGCACCAGCTCGCGCAGGTGGCTGCCCCGCCGTTCGTCGCAAATCCAGCCGGTGATGCCGATGTGGCAGTCGAGGTCGAGGCATTCGAACAGCACGCGTCTGTCGTCGGTGAAGCAATGCACCACGGCCGCGGGCACGGCCGCGCGCGCCGATTTCAGCAGCGCGAGGAAATCGTCGTGGGCGTCGCGCTGGTGCAGGAACAACGGCATGTGCAGGTCGATCGCAATCGCGAGTTGCTTCTCGAATGCCGCACGCTGCGCCGGCCGTGGCGACAAATCACGAAAGTAATCCAGTCCGGTTTCACCGACGGCCACCACCTCCGGCTCGCGCGCGAGCTCACGCAACAACCCGTCGGTCGCGGAGTCGTAGTCCCCGGCGTGGTGGGGATGCACGCCGGCGGTCGCATACAGGACGCCAGGATGCCGATGCGCCAGCTCCAGCGCACGTTCGCTGCCCTCGCCCGAAGCGCCGGTCACGACGATCTGCGCCACGCCCGCCGCGTGCGCGCGCGCCAGCACCGCGTCGAGATCGTGGCGGAAGGATTCGTGGGTCAGGTTGGCGCCGATGTCGATCAGTTGCATGGGACGGAGACGGAAGACGGAAGGCCAAGCGTAACAAACCGGGTCGGGGCTCGGGAAAGCCGCCGGCGTCGACACCTACAATGGCGCGATGTCATCGGACGAAGTTGCATTTCCCATCACGCCTCTGCTGCCGGCGATCCGGAGCTCGCTGCGCGAGCACCCGCGGCTGTTGATGGAAGCGCCGCCGGGCGCCGGCAAGACCACGCAAGTGCCGCCGGCGCTGCTGGACGAGGCGTGGCTCGCGGGAAGGAAAATCGTGGTGCTGGAGCCGCGCCGGATCGCCGCACGCGCGGCGGCGGAATTCATGAGCGCGCAACGTGGCGAAACGGTCGGACAGACGATCGGCTACCGGATCCGCTTCGAGTCACGCGTATCGGGCGACACGCGGATCGAAGTGGTCACCGAGGGCATTCTCACCCGGATGCTGCAGGACGATCCCGAGCTGCCGGGCGTGGGCGCCATCGTGTTCGACGAATTCCACGAGCGGCACCTGGCCGGCGATCTGGGCGCCGCGTTCGCGCTGGATGTGCAGGCCTCGCTGCGACCGGATTTACGCATCGTGGTGATGTCCGCAACGCTGGACGGCGCGCGCATGGCCGAATGGCTGGCGGCACCGTTTCTGCGCAGCGAGGGCCGCGCGTTTCCCGTTCGCATCGAATATCCGCCCGCCCGTCGCGGTGAAGACGGCATCGCGCAGTTGCGGCGCGCGGTGCAGCAGGCGCTTGCGGACACCGATGGCGACGTGCTGGTGTTTCTGCCAGGGCGCCGCGAGATCGGGCAGGCGCAGAGGGCGCTGGATGAATCCCTCTCCCCCCGGGAGAGCCGCCATCCATGGCGCGAGAGTTCCGCGGTGGCCGCAGGTCGGGTGAGGGTGCGGGACCACGCGCAGGAACCGGACCCTCACCCCCACCCCCACCCCTCTCCCGAAGGGAGAGGGGCTTCCAGCGGCAAGATCGAAATTCTCCCTCTGCACGGTGAATTGTCGCTGGCCGACCAGCACGCCGCGCTGGCACCGGCCGAAGCGGGGACGCGCCGCGTGATCCTCGCGACCAACGTCGCCGAATCGTCGATCACGGTGCCGGGCGTGCGTGCGGCGGTGGATACGGGGCTGGCCCGCGAACCGCGCTTCGATCCGAATTCCGGCTTCACCCGCCTGCAGACGATCAACATCCCACAGGCATCGGCGGACCAGCGCGCCGGCCGTGCGGGCCGCGTGGCGCCGGGCGTCGCATACCGGTTGTGGCCGGAAAGCCGTCGCCTGGAGCCGTCGCGCGCACCGGAAATCGCGCACGTGGAACTGTCGGGTCTCGCGCTGGAACTCGCGGCCTGGGGCGTGGGCGCGGACGCTGCGTCGGCCCTGCCGTGGCTGGATCCACCGCCCGCGGGCGCGCTGGCCGCCGCGCGCGATTTGCTGCAACGGCTGGGCGCACTGGATTCCGATTTGCGCATCACTGCGCCGGGACGAAAGATGTTGCAACTCGGCGCCACGCCGCGCATGGCCGCCGCGGCGCTGCGCGCCCCGGGAAGCCTGCGTGCGTTGCTGGCCGACCTGCTGGCCCTGCTGGATGCGCGCTCGCCCCTGCGCGGCGACTTCAACGACGACTTGCGGGCCGGCGTTGCGGCGCTGCACGCATGGCGCGACGGCGGTGCACGTGCGGTTCGCGGTGTCGATGGCGGCGCCTTGTCCGCGATCGAACGGGCCGCGCGCGGCTGGCAAAAGCGTCTTGGCGTGCGTCACGGCGCCAGCGGCACGCCGGATGCACTGGCCGTCGGCAACTTGCTGTTGCACGCGTTTCCGGATCGGGTTGCGAAGCAGGACGCGAAGGATCCGCGCCGTTACCGGCTGGCCAACGGCCGCGGCGCACGCCTGCACGAGGCTTCGGCGCTCATCGGCGAACCCTGGCTCGTCGTCACCGAAGCGCGTTTCGATGCACGCGACAGCTTGATCCTGACCGCCGCGCCGTTCGACCCGACGCTGCTGGAGCGCGAGTACCCGCAGCGCTTCGTGCACGAGCGCGTGCTTCGGGTCGCTGCCAGTGACGCGGTGGAGGCATTCGAGGAACGCCGCTTCGACGCGCTTGTGCTGGAACGTCGTGCCGTCCCGGCGGGCGCGGAAGAAGTCCTGCCGGCGTTGCTGGCGGCGATTCGTTCACGCGGCCTCGATGCGCTGCCGTGGAGTGATGCGACGACGCGACTGCGCGCGCGCATCGCGTGGTTGCGTGATGCGACGCCGGATGCCGGTTTGCCGGATGTCTCGGACCGGGCCTTGCTGCAGTCGCTGGAAACGTGGCTCGCGCCCACGCTGCACGGCAAACGCAAACTGGATGCACTGTCGGCCGCGGAACTGTCGAACGCGTTGTCAGGCTTGCTCGACTGGCCCCGGCGCAAGCTGCTGGATGAAGCCGCACCGGACGCGATCGCGGTGCCGAGCGGCATGACACGCAAGCTCGACTACGGCGCGATCGGTTCGAATACGACACCCTTCGCCGGTGAAGCGGCGCAGGCTTCGGGCGTCGATCCACGCTCGCCGGTCCTCGCGGTCAAGCTGCAGGAACTGTTCGGCCTTGCCGAAACGCCGCGAATCGTGGGCGGTCGCGTGCCGGTGACGTTGCATCTGCTCTCGCCCGCCGGTCGTCCGATCCAGGTGACGCAGGACCTGCGCGGCTTCTGGGACCACACCTATCCCGAAGTGAAGAAGGAACTGAAGGGGCGGTACCCGAAACACCCGTGGCCCGACGACCCATGGAACGCCACGCCCACGCACCGCGCCAAACCGAGGCATCGCAATTCGTAGGAGCGCGCCTGCGCGCGATCAACACTGCTCCATGGCCAGGAGTTCCGCGGTCGCCTGCAGGCAGGCTCCCACGAAAAGCACCATTCGGGAACGCCCTTCGCAGAGGCGCGCCCGCGCGCGACCGGTCAGTCCACCAGCTCGTAGTCCAGCGTTGAGACCACGCGCACGGTCTTGTCGACCTGCCGATCCTGTTGCAGCATCGGCGCCTTGTCGCGTGGCAGGATCTGGAACACGCCCTGGTTGGCGCGCCGGATGCCGCCGAGTTTGCTGCCGGAATCGCGCGCAAACTGTTCGGCCGCGGCGCGCGCATTGCGGGTCGCCTCCGCGATCATGGACGGCTTCAACGCGGTGAGGCCATCGAACAGGTAGTTCGGGCCTTCGTCATTGCCACCGTTGGCGTCACCCAACACCACGCCCTGAGCGATCAGTACGCCGGTGTCCTGCGCGGCGGCGGCCACGGCATCGACGTCCCTGGTGCGCACCATGATGGTGCCGGTGACGATGAAGCGGGTCTTGTACTGGGCGTTCCCGTACATCTGCGCGGCGCGGTCGGTGACCTGCACGTTGCGGAATGCAATCGCGTCCTTGCCCAGACCGTGTTTTTGCAGGAACGCCGCGACAGCCGCGTCGTCGCGCTGGACCGCAGCCTGCGCCTTGGCGAGCTGGTCGCCGGTTTCAACGAAGCGGATCCGCCACAACGCGATGTCGGCCGTGACATCGCGTTCGGCCAGGCCTTTTACCGTGACGAAACGCTCGTTGCGCGATTGCTCGAAGCCGTTGCCGATGAACCAGCCGCCGACGATCAACCCTGCGGCAACCAGCACGGCGGCGATGATGCGGGTCATGACAGGCTCCCGGAACACGTCGTGGGCTGGGTTTGCCGCGGCGGCACCGGGAGTGCGCGAGGAGGGCGCTTCGGGTC
The DNA here is from genome assembly GCA_035717365.1 of Rhodanobacteraceae bacterium. GTDB lineage: Bacteria > Pseudomonadota > Gammaproteobacteria > Xanthomonadales > Rhodanobacteraceae > 66-474. The sequence goes on along the minus strand of DASTIS010000155.1, from coordinate 17,028 downwards.
ATTCATTGGGCGCGGCCATCTTGTCCGGTCGCCTTGCGCCACGACGGTTGGCCGATCGCGTCGCCCCCGAACTTGTCGGACCGGTCGGGATACAGCACGTCCGCCGGCTTGCCGTCAGGTCCGCGTTTCGGTGACCGCGCAAAGCTGCCGGCGAAGCCGGGAAACTCCGCGGGGCTTTCCCAGCCGTCCGCGCTGACCGCCGACACGCCGAAGAAATAATCGTCGAGGATGATGTCCTTCAGCACCACCTTGTCCACGTCGCCGGCCACGTACTCGTGCTGCCACTGCGGTGCAGTGGTCTCGCGCCACCACGCGTGGTAGCTCGCCGCACCGGGTGAGGGCTTCCACGCCAGCGTGGTGTCGTAACTCACCGCGCCCTCCACCGTGAGGTCCGCAGGCGGCATCGGCGCCAACGCCAGCGAGGCCATCGTGATCGCGTCGAGCCGGGTGACGTTGGCGAGGTAATCGAAATCCACGCCCGCGATCACGTCGCCGTGCTTGACGCCGTCCACCACCGTGACGTTCTGGTGCTGGTGGCTGTAGTTCTCGTGCGCTTCGGACAGCCGCACCGCGGGAAAGCCTTGTTCGAGGAACGGCACCTGGTCGCCGGAACGACCCCAGCGGTCGGTGCGGTAGACCATGCGCACGTGGAAATTGTCGAGGTAGTGATCGGCCAGCACCGCCATGTAACGCGCGATGTTGCGCGACGGCGAATCCACGCCGCCGCCGTGATAGCGGCGGTAGGCCGCCTGCTCCAGCGTTTCGTTGGTCTTGGTGCCTTCGGAAAACACGCGAAGAGTGTGCGGGTCGTGCACGCCGTCGCCGCCGTGCGAGTTGCCCACCATGTCGTTGTTGAGGTTGGCCTCGACGTTCCAGCCGTGGTCCACCGCATACTGGGCGATGATCTTGCCGCCGTACAGGCCCTGTTCCTCGCCGGAATCCGCGGAATAGACCAGCGTCGCGGGAAACTTGTATTGCGACAACACCCGCGCCGTCTCGATCAGCGCCGCGACGCCCGCCGCATCGTCGTTGGCGCCGGGCGCGAGACCCGTCGCATCCATCACATCGGTATTGCGGGAATCGAGGTGCGCGGTCATCACGATCACGCGGTCGGGGTCACTGGTGCCGCGCTGGATGGCGACCACGTTCATCACCTCCGCGCCGACCTTCGGCATGCGCTTGCCGGTGAACACCTGCGACGGCGTCACGATCTCGAGGCAGCCGCCGCAACCGTTCGAGATTGTCTTGAACTGCGCCGCGACCCAACGCCGCGCGGCCCCGATGCCGCGGGTTTCCGATGTTGTCGTGGACAGCGTGTGGCGGGTACCGAAGCCGACCAGGGCGACATCGGTGGCGCGCAGATTGGACGCCTTCACCGCGGCCGCGATCGCCTGCAGCTCGGGATGATGATTCGCCGGCGGCGCCGCGGCGCCTGCCGCTGCGGCCACCAACGCGCCCGCAGCCAGCGCGGGCAGCAAACGAGTACGCAGCATGGCGTTCCCTCCGGTTGCGATCCAATGAGCCTAACCCATGGGCGCAGCGAATGCACGCACGGGCGCGCACCGCGCGGCGTCGTCGGGCATGCGCCAGGCGGCGATGCGCCGACTGCCGGAAAGCAGATACGGCCAGGCCATGAACGGACTGCCGGTCGCGGGTTCCTCGTGCCGCTCACGGGACAGCAGGATGCCGCCGGGATGCGCCCTGCACCACGGCTGCACGCCGTCGAGGGGAATCCACGGTACCGGTCGATGCAAGCGGCCGGTGTAGCCGAACAGGCCTTCGCCCGACTGCACGAATGCAATCGCCGCATGCGACTGCAGCGTGTTCCGCACGAATGCAGCTTCCGGACGCACGTCCAGCGCCGGCAGGTACGCAAGCGCTCCGGCCAGCATTCCTGCCGACACCAGTGCGGTCGTGGCCAGGGCCAGCGAGCGGGCGTCGCGACCCCAGCGCCGCCAGACGCCAACTGCGACCACCAGCGCAACCAGCGCCAGCCCCGCGACGAGCGACCGCGGCGGGTAGCCGAACGCGCTCGCCGCTTGCCAGGGCAGGCTCGCGATCGCGGCCGCGGCCAGCAACGCGAACACGCCGAACAGCCGTGGGCGAAGCCGGGCGCGTGCTTGTTGCAGCAACCACGCGCCCGCCAGTGCCCACGCCGGCAGCAGCGGCAACAGGTAATGGATCTGCTTGCCGCTGATCGCGCAGAACGCGATGAACGGCACCACCCACCAGCACCACAGGAAACGCCCGAATCGGCCGCGCCACAAACCCGTCCACGCCACGCGCGGCGCGCGCAGGGCCAACAGCCATGGCAACAGCAGGACAGGCACCAGGGGCAGGTACCACCACCACGGTCGACGGTGTGCAAAGCTGTGCTCGATGCGTCCGGTGACCTTGTCCAGCAAGGGTTGCCAATAACCCGGGCCCGCGTACCACGCCGCCGGCAGCAGCCAGCACAACGCGATGGCGACGCCGATCACGAAGCCCGCCAGCAACGCGAGGTACCAGCGCATCTTGTGCCGGCGCGCGGTTGCGCTCCACAGCGGCGCAAGCATGGCGAGCGCGACGATGTGCAGCAACATCACCGGCCCTTTCGCCAACAGACCGAGCCCGATCATCAATCCCAGCAGCCCGATGCCGCGCTTCCACTTGCCGCCATCGAGGTCGAGCAGCGCGTGCAGCGCGCCCAGCACGCAAACCGACAACAGCAGGTCGAACATGATGGCGGTACTGAACACCGTGAAGCCGAGACAGCCCGCCAGCAGCCACATCGCCGCATCGGCGCCACGCGCATCCAGACCGAGCCGCACGGCGAGCCGGCGCAACGCCAGCAACATTCCGACCGCCACGACCAGGGCCTCGAGACGCGCGACCCAGGTGTGCACGCCGAAGATTTCCCAGCCGCCCGCGATCAGCCAGAACAGCAGCGGCGACTTGTCGGAATACCAGGCGCCGTTGACCGTCGGTACCAGCCACTGCCCGGAGTTGAGCATCTCCCACGCCGCAGTGAGGTAACGCGTCTCGTCGACCGGGATCGGCGGAAACAGGATGACGAGTGGCAACAACAGCAGGCACCACAGGACGAGCCAACTCCAGGGGATCTGGCTGGATGTGCGAGGGGTATTCATGCGCGCGCAGCATAGTGGCGGCGCAGATCAGGGTGGCTTCCCTCGCGGTCTGTCCGCAAGCAAAGGGAAAATGCGCGGCCGCGGTCCATCATCCCGTTACGCAGGAGCGCGGGCCGCTGTTCAATGGCGTGGAACGCCGCGCGGGTCAGCGTGGCTTGCGCGGCTTGGCCGGTTCGCCCTTGTGGCCGAGATCGGCGAGCATGGTCGAGAGATCCTCGGCATGTTCCTCCTCCATCGCGAGGATGCCTTCCATCATCCGGCGCGTGGTGGGATCGCCGTCGCCGATATAGCGGATCATCTCGCTGTAACTTTCGATGGCGATGCGTTCGGCGACCAGGTCTTCCTTGATCATGTCGACCAGATCCTCGCCTTCGACATACTCGGAATGGCTGCGCGTGAGCAGGCCTTCCGGCGACAGGTTGGGCTCACCCTCGAGCTGGGTGATGCGTTGCGAGATCTGATCGGCGTGGCCCTGTTCCTCGTTGGCGTGTTCCAGGAACTCCGCCGCAATGCTCTTGGCGTTGATGCCGGACGCCATGTAGTAGTGATACTTGTAACGCAGCACGCACACGATTTCCGTGGCCAACGCCTCGTTCAACAGCTTCAGCACCGTCTCGCGGTCGGCCTTGTAGCCTTCCGTGATCGCCCCCTTGTGGATGTGCTGGCGCGCGCGCTTGCGCAGGGTCTTGATGTCGGTCAGAAACGGTTTGTTCTTGCTGGCCATGCCCGGACTCCTTGGTCGTATGCCTTGCGAAGCAAGTGCCTAGTCTACGCCCTCGAATGTGAAGGCCACCACCACATTGTTTCAATTGCCATCATTGACGCAGGCGATCAAACCGGCCGGTAAACGTCATCGCCGAGTTCGCGGAACTCGGCGGCTTTCTCGGCCATCCCGTCGTTCAGCGCTGCGCTTTCGTCGACGCCGTGCTCGCGTGCGTAATCACGCACATCCTGGGTGATCTTCATCGAGCAGAATTTCGGCCCGCACATCGAGCAGAAATGCGCGGTCTTGGCGGCATCCTTGGGCAGGGTTTCGTCGTGGAACTCCTTGGCCTTTTCCGGATCGAGGCCGAGGTTGAACTGATCCTCCCAGCGGAATTCGAAGCGCGCTTTGGACAACGCATTGTCGCGCGCCTGCGCACCCGGATGGCCCTTGCCCAAGTCGGCTGCGTGCGCCGCGATCTTGTAGGCCACGATGCCTTCGCGCACGTCGTCCTTGTCGGGCAGGCCCAGGTGTTCCTTGGGCGTCACGTAGCAAAGCATCGCGGTGCCGTACCAGCCAATCATCGCCGCGCCGATCGCGGATGTGATGTGGTCGTAGCCCGGTGCGATGTCGGTGGTGAGCGGCCCGAGGGTGTAGAACGGTGCTTCGTGGCACTTCTCCAGTTGCCGCTCCATGTTTTCCTTGATGAGGTGCATCGGTACGTGGCCGGGACCTTCGATCATCACCTGCACATCGTGCTGCCACGCGATGTCGGTCAGTTCACCCAGCGTGTCGAGTTCGGCGAACTGCGCTTCGTCGTTGGCGTCGGCGATGCAGCCGGGACGCAAGCCATCGCCGAGACTGAAAGAGACGTCATAGGCTTTCATGATTTCGCACATTTCCTCGAAATGCGTGTAGAGGAAGGATTCCCGATGATGCGCGAGACACCACTTGGCCATGATCGAACCCCCGCGCGAGACGATGCCGGTGACGCGCTTGGCGGTCAGCGGCACGAAACGCAGCAGTACGCCGGCATGGATCGTGAAGTAATCGACGCCCTGTTCGGCCTGCTCGATCAGGGTGTCGCGGAACAGTTCCCACGTCAGTTCCTCGGCCGCGCCGCCGACTTTTTCGAGCGCCTGGTAGATCGGCACCGTGCCGATCGGCACCGGCGAATTGCGCACGATCCATTCGCGGGTTTCGTGGATGTACTTGCCGGTGGAAAGATCCATCACCGTGTCGCCGCCCCAGCGGATCGCCCACACCATCTTCTCGACTTCTTCGGCGATCGACGAGGTCACCGCCGAAGTGCCGATATTGGCGTTGATCTTGGTAAGGAAATTGCGGCCGATGATCATCGGCTCGGTTTCCGGGTGGTTGATGTTGCAGGGGATGATCGCGCGTCCCCGCGCTACTTCGTCGCGCACGAATTCGGGCGTGATGTCCCGCGGGATTGCCGCACCGAAGGATTGCCCGGGATGCTGTTGCGCCAACGCGCTGCCTTGCAGGGCATCGAGACGCTGGTTCTCGCGTAGTGCGATGAACTCCATCTCCGGCGTCACGATCCCCCGCCGCGCGTAGTGCATCTGGGTCACGTTGGCGCCGGCCCGGGCGCGGCGCGGGCGCGGCAGGTTCGGGAAGCGAATGCCCGCTAGCTGCGGCGCCTCCGCGTGGCGGCGACCGAATTCGGAACTGCGATCCGGGAGCACTTCGGTATCGTCACGCCCGTCGATCCACGCGGCGCGCAGCGGCGGCAGACCGGCTGCGAGGTCGGCCGTGAACGCGTCGTCGGTGTAGGGGCCGGAGGTGTCGTACACGACGAACGGCGCGTTCGCCTCGGTGCCGAACATCGCCGGGGTGTCGGTCAGCACGATTTCGCGCATCGGCACTCGCAGGTCCGCGCGACTGCCCGTGACATGGACCTTGCACGAACCGCGTATCGGCGAGGTCACGGTTTCGGAAAGCTGCTGCGCTTCGCGCAGGAGTTCGGAGGGCTGGGCATTCATGGGCGCGCGTCCTTCGTGGGGCAAGAGGACGAAGCGGCGGCACCGGGCGCACGGACGAGTGCTCGTGCGGCGAAGCTCCCTACACCGGTGCAAACCGGATCAGGTTCGAAGGGTGTTTCTCAGCTTGCCGTCGTGACGCCAAGCACCCCCGCTTCAAGCCGCCATTGAACCACGTTTTTCGTGCGATCGTCCATGATCGCGGCCTGGTGCTTTCCGACAGGGTTCCGATCGAAGCGGCTGTGGATGCCCGCTCGAAGCAGATTTTGTGAAAATCAGGCCATGGATGACCGTTCTGACGCGGGCTGACCAGAGACCTTCGACGTTCTCAATGGACACCAGCGAAGCAGCGATCAGGGATGATCGCACGAATACACCCGGATCAGGGATGATGGCACTGGTACGCCCGCAGGAACACATCCACCGTGGCCTCCAGATGCGCCTCGGCTTCCTCGGGACTGGGCCGGCCGCAACCGAACAACATGCGCGCATGGTGCTCGCCCTTGAGCAGGGCAAAGAACTGGGTGGCTGCGCGACGGGCGTCGACGATGTCGAGCTGGCCGGCGGCAACTTCCTTCTGCAGCATGTCCGACAGCGCGGCCTGTACCCGCATCGGCCCGGCTTCCCAGAACAGCCTGGCCAGCTTGGGCGACTGCTGGGAACTCGCGACCAGCGTGCGGTGCATGTCCAGCGCGCCGTCGCTCATCATCAGCCCAAAGAACGCCCGCGCAATCCCGAGCAACTGTTCGCGCACCGGGGCCGCAACGTCGACGTGGAACAACGTCTGCGGCAGCATGCCGTCGCACTTGCAGCGCACGGCTTCGATGAACAACGCCTCCTTGCCGCCGAAGTGGCTGTACACCGTGAGCTTGGACACGCCGGCCTCGGCCGCGACCGCGTCCATGCTGGTGCCCTCGAAGCCGTTCTGCGGGAACAGCCGTTTGGCCGCGTCCAGAATGGCGGCGCGCTTTTCCAGGTCCTTGGGTCGACCAGGACCGTTGCAACGTTCAGGCAAAGCGTTCATGGCAGGATCGATGATTCGACATGATGAAACCTGGCGTTATTATACGCGTGAGTACATATTTTATGGATGAATCCGGATCACACGCCGTGTCCGGGACGTCCGGGCGCTGTCCGCGGACACGTATCCCGTGGATCATGGCGTCTCATGTATTTGATTCCAAAAGCAAAATTCGAAACGCAATGCTGGCGCGAAAGGTGCAATCCCGGTACCTGGCGCGAATGACCGCTGTCACGACGGCGTGGTGACTTCCGGCACTTCGTCGACACCGGGTCAACCGGCAACCTGATTTGGATTGCCGGCGCAGCGACGCCCGCCTAAGCTTGTCCGGTTTTGGTTTACGCTGGAATTTCCACCGACATGAACATGAATCCCCGTCTCGACATCGCCCGCCGCAACATGGTGGAAAGCCAGGTTCGGCCTTGGGACGTCCTGGATGCGCGGGTACTGGACGTACTCGCCACGCTGCCGCGCGAGGTCTTCGCGCCGCCAGCGTATGCGGCGCTGGCCTACGCCGATGTCACGCTGCCGATCGGCCACGACGAAGTGATGCTGAAACCGGTCGTCGAAGGCCGTGCCTTGCAGGCGCTCCTGCCCCTGGCCACCGAACGCGTCCTCGAAATCGGCACCGGTACCGGCTATTTCGCCGCCTGCCTCGCGCGGCTCAGCGCGCATGTCACCAGCATCGACCGCCGCGCCGACTTCGTGGAGGCCGCCGCAACCCGGCTGCGGTCACTGGCCATCGACAACGTGGAATGCCTGCACGCCGACGTCTTGGCGGGCTTCACGCCCGGTCAGACCTTCGACGCGATCGCGGTGACCGGCGCGGTCGCCGAGCTGCCGCCTGTTTTCGGCGACTGGTTGAAGCCGGGTGGCCGTTTGTTCGTGGTCCGCGGCGTCGAACCGGCGATGCAGGCCGTGTTGCTGCAACACGCGGCGGATGGCGGCTGGATCGAGGATCGCCTGTTCGAAACCGACGTTCCCTATCTGGCCGGCGCCGAACCGACGCCCAGATTCAGTCTGTAAACGCGACCCGTCAAGGATTGTCCAGCATGACCTCTCGTCCCGTGTCCCGCCGCCATTTCGCGCTCCGCGCCTGCGCCATCGCCGTGGTGGCGGCACTGGGCCTCGCCGGCACCGCGACGGCGCACGCCGAAGACCTGATGGACGCGTACCGACAGGCGCTGCAATCGGATCCGGTGCTCAAGCAGGCGGAAGCCCAGCAGCGCATCGGCCAGGCCGGTGCAGCCATTTCGCGCGCGCCGCTGCTGCCGCAGCTCAACGGCAGCGTTTCCTACAACGACAGCCACGGCACCGGATACCAGTCGCAGCTGGTCCAGAGGCCGGATGGCGGACAGCAATTCATCGGCGGAACCAGCTCCAGCAGCGGGCTACGCTCGCGCAGCGAATCGATCGGCCTCAACCAGGTGCTGTTCGATCTTGGCCAATTCGAACAGTGGCGCGCCGGCAAGGCCAACGCACGCTCGACCGAGGCGCAATACGTCGCGGCGCAGCAGGCGTTGATCCTGCGCGTAGCCCAAGCCTACTTTACCGTGCTCAGCGACGAGGAAAACCTCAAGTTCGCCGAAGCCAACGAAAAGGCGTTGCAGAAGCAGCTTGACCAGGCCCAGGCCAAATACGACGTCGGTTTTGCCGCCATCACCGACGTGGTCGACGCCAAGGCGCAACACGACACCGCGGTCGCCAACGTGATCAACGTCAAGAACCAGGTGTTCAACGACCGCCAGGCGCTCGCGCAGATCACCGGCCAGCCGGCCGGCACGCTCGACACGTTGACCGAAAACTTGCCGATGAATCCGCCGCAACCGAACGACATGGAGACATGGGTCAAGACCGCGTTGGCCAGCAACCCCACGCTGCAGGCGCAACGCGATCAGGTCGAATCGGCCCGGCATGGCGTCACCGCGGCGCACGCGGCGCACCTGCCGACCCTGGGCGCGTCCATCAGCTACTCGCGCAACCCGGCGTGGGGACCCGGCAATATCGGTTCGGCATTCGACCTGAGCGGTGACCCGGTGTTGCGAGAGAACACCCGCCGCAACGACACCACGGTCGGATTGGTGCTCACCGTCCCGCTGTTCCAGGGCGGCGGCATCATCGCACGCGAGCAGCAGGCGATCGCGCAACGCGACCAGGCCCGCGACGTGCTGGAACAGGATCGCCGCACCGTGGTCAGCAACACGCGCAACGCCTTCAATGCCATCGAAGCCGGCATCAGTTCGGTGGAGGCCCAAAAGCAGGCGGTCGTGTCGGCCAAGACCGCCCTCGATGCAACCCAGGCCGGCTACCAGATCGGCACGCGTACCATCGTCGATCTGTTGATCGCCCAGCAGAACTACTTCCAGGCACAGAGTTCGTATTCACAGGCGCGCCACGCACTGGTGGTCAACCAGCTCAACCTCGAGTTCGCCGCCGGCACCCTGACCGTCGAAGCGCTCCAGAAGGTCAACGCCTTGTTGCAGTGAGCGGCGCCCCGCGGTTCTCGTCTCGATAGCGCGCACGCGCGAAAATCCTGCCGAGCAGCACCATCGTCCGCCGCGCCGCGCCGCGTTCGCGCGCGCACACCGCACGCGCCGCCGCGCCCATCCGCGCGAGGGCCTCGGGATCGCGCAACAGGTTCAGCACCGTCGCGCCAAGCTCCCGCGCCGACCTGATCCGGCACGCGCCACCCGCTTCGATCAGGGTGCGGGTAAGTTCCTCGATATTGAAGGTGTACGGTCCGACCACGACCGGCTTCGACAGCGCGGCGGGCTCCAGCACGTTGTGCCCGCCGATCGGCACCAGCGACCCACCGACGAACGCAAGGTCCGACGCCGCGAAATAGCGCATCATCACGCCCATCGCGTCGATCACGAGGCACTGCGTCTCTGCATTGGCGTCGCCGGCGTTGTGGGTGGCCACCGTGAAACCGAGATTGCGCGCGGCGTGCTCGACCAGACGGAAGCGCTCCGGGTGCCGTGCCGCCACCAGCAACAATGCGTCGGGCATGCGCGCCAGGACGGCGAGGTGCGCTTCGAACGCAGCCAGGTCCTCGCCCTCGTGGGTGCTGGCCGCGATCCAGACCGGCCGCTGGTCGCCCCATCGCTCGCGCAATTCCGCGCCGCGTTGCCAAGCGTCCTTCGGAAGCGGGATGTCGTACTTGAGATTGCCGGAGACCTGCACGCGCGACGCCGGAGCCCCCAACGCGCGGTACCGGCGCGCGTCGGCATGGGATTGCGCCGCGACCAGCGCGACGTTGCCGAGCGCCTGGCGCACCAGCGCGCGGATCGGGCGATAGCCCCGCAGCGAGCGCTCCGACAATCGGGCGTTCACCACCGCCAGCGGAATCCCGCGTCGGCCGCACTGATGAAACAGGTTCGGCCAGATTTCGGTTTCGATGATCACCGCCAACGCGGGCCGGACCCGATCCAGGAAACGCGTCACCGCGCGCGGCAGGTCGTACGGCAGATAGACATGGAACACTTCGTCGCCAAACAACTTGCGGACCCGCTCCGACCCGGTCGGCGTCACCGTCGTGATGACCATCGGCCGCGGCGCGTAACGCCTGCGCAACGACTGGATCAAGGGGACCGCCGCGTTGACCTCGCCCACCGACACCGCGTGGATCCAGATGGAATTGCGCAGGCCGGGATCGGGAAAGCGCCCGAAGCGCTCGCGCCAACGCCGGAAGTAGCCGCGGTAACGGAACCCGCGCGCCATGAGCCGCCAGACGATGACCGGCGTGGCGACGTACATCGCAACGGTGTACAGAAAACGCAGCATGGCGGAACCCGGAACGGCAGCGGGCGAGTATAACTTTCGCGCGGTGCTCGCCTGTCATGGTCCGCCATCCCGGCCACGCATGAGAAAGTCACCCGGCCGTCTTTTGGAGGCGGCAGGAACAAGACGGGATGTCAGCGCGCGTCAAATCAACTTCGCCGCGGTCAGCTCGCTCTTGAGATACGCGTAGTAGATCGGCGCGGCGACCACGCCCGGCAGGCCGAACGCCGCTTCCATCACCAGCATCGCCAGCAGGATTTCCCACGCCCGGGCGTGGATCCGGCCTCCGACAATTCTCGCGTTGAGGAAGTACTCGAGCTTGTGGATGAGGATCAGGAATACCAGTGCGACCACCGCCACCCACAGCGACACCGACAGCGCGACGATCACGATCAGGGTGTTGGAAATCAAATTCCCGATCACGGGCAGCAGGCCGACGATGAAGGTGATGACGATCAGGGTCTTGGTCAACGGCAGGTGCACGCCCGCCAATGGCAACGCGATCAGCAGAAAAATCGCGGTGAAGATGGTGTTCAATGCCGAAATCCTGGCCTGCGCGAAGACGATGTCGTGGAAGGACCGCACGAAGCGCTCGCAACGTGCCGTGAGGTCCTGGTACAACGGACCGTCCGCAGCGGTGGTGCGCATATGGGTCAAGGCCACCAGCGCACCCAGCGCGAGACCGACCAGGATGCGGCCGAACACGTGCAGCGTTTCCTTGCCGGCCACCTGGAGTTGCTCGGAATGCGTGCGCGCGATCTGGGTCGCGGTATAACGAAAGTCTTCGGCGCTGACAGGCAGGTAGGACACGATCCACGCCGGCAGTTGCGTGCGGGCGCGGTCGATCATCGGCATCATCCGGTCGAACAGGGTGTTCGGATCGCCGATCTCGGCGCGAAAGAATGCGACCGCGGCGAAGATGAGCAACGCCAGCAGGCCGGCAACCACGACCGCCAGCACCCCCACGACGACCTGCCGGGACAATTCGCCTGGCAACTTGCGTTCCAGCAGCGGCGAAAGCGCACCCACCACCGCGTAGACCAGCAACCCCGCAATCAGCGCGGGCAACAGGTGCACGAACATGACCAGCAGCAGGGCCGCCGCCGCCACGACATAGCTCGCGATCGCGGTCGGGCGCGAGGCGTGGACGGGCGGACGCGTGGGGTCGTTCATGCGCGCCGAGTCTGGCACATGTTCTTGCGTTCATCCATGAACGCGCTTTTTGCGATCGACCCGGATCGCGGGTCGCGGAAGCTTCGGTTCAGGCAAGTAACCATCCATGGCGCGGGCGCCGGCCCGGCCATCCCTGGCCGAGCGTTATTCGCGCCATCCCTGGCGCTCACCTTCGGCCGCCTGCGGCGTTCGGGCGCGCTCCCGGCGCGCCTCGTCAGCCGGGCACGCGATGCCACCGGCATCGCGTAAGCGCCCATCTTCGCCCTGGCTTTTCACGACAGCCACTTCGATCGTGACTGGGCTTGGGCGGCGGGCAGTTGCGTGCCGCAAGCGCCGTTAAAATTGCCCGACTCTGCCGCCCGAGGACCGTCATGACCCAGCCCACCACGATCCCTGCCCGCGACCGCCTGATCTTCGCCCTGGACGTGCCCGATCGCGCCGCTGCCATCGCGTGGATGGACCGTTTGGGCGACAGCGTGTCGTTCTACAAGATCGGGCTGGAGTTGCTCGCCGGCGGCGACTGGTTCGCGGTCCTGGACAAACTGGCCGCGCGCGGCAAGCAGATCTTCGCCGACCTCAAGTTCCACGACGTCCCGGCGACGGTCGAGGGTGCGGTGCGCGGGTTGGCCAGCCGCCCCATCACGTTCGCGACGGTGCACTGCGACAGTCGCGCCATGCTGGAGGCCGCCGCAACGGCGAAAGGCGCGCTGCGGTTACTGGCGGTGACCGTGCTGACCAGCAACGACCGCGACGACCTCGCCGCGCTCGGTGTCCGGGGCGAGCCTGCCGAGATCGTCATCGAACGCGCGCGCCTCGCGCAGGCGGCCGGCATCGATGGCGTGGTGTGCTCGGGCGCCGACCTGCCGCGTTTGCGCGCGGCGCTCGGCCCGGACCTGCTGGCCGTATGCCCGGGCATCCGGCCGGCCGGCCCCGGCGGTGACGACCAGAAGCGCACCGTGGACGTGCCGACCGCTTTCGCGCAGGGCGCGGACTACATCGTGGTCGGACGCCCCATCCGCAACGCCCCGGATCCGCGTGCCGCGGCGGACGCCATCGTCGCGCAGATCGCGGCTGCGCGGGGCTGAGCCGGCAGACTTGCCTATCCGGGCGCACCTCGCCACACTCCGGCGCAATGCAAACCAGTCAACGCCACCCACCGGGTCGATGGCATGGATTCGCGATCGCGCCCGTGTGCGCCTTCGCGCTGGCGCTCGCAGCCTGCCACCCCGCGCCGCCCGCGCCCAGCAACGTCACGCCCGAAAAGGCCGTCGCCACCAACCTGCGCCTGACCGCGATGGGCGATTTCGACGGGCTGATGCGCAATCGGCTGCCGGCCGCCGACTACGCCACCTGGCGCGCCGAATGGGACAAGGCCCGCGCGCATCCGGTCCCGGCGCCGGTCGCGCAGCAGAAGCAGTTCGCCGAGATCATGCAGATGCTGACCGAACCCGGCGCCGAGGCGAAGCTGGCCAAGCGCCTGCAGCCGGAACTGGCGCGCCTGCGCGGCGGCAAGGGCGGCACCATGCCGATCTTCGCCGGCATTCTGGAAGCCGCGGGCAAGCAGATGATCGCGGACTCGCCGCAACTGGGTCCGGCGCAAACAACCTTGGCGACGCAGGGGCTGGACGCGTTGATCGCGTGGGCGAAGACCGCCGACTTCGGCGATCCGAAAAAAGCCAAAAAGGCGATCGATCTGGTCTGCGCCACCGCACGGCAGTTGCACGTGCAGACGCTGGCGCAATGGCGGGCGCTCGACTACGCGACCACCATGAAGAACTACGGCATCATCTGGAATGGCCTCGAAAGCCTGTTGACCATTTACGGGTTCGATCTGGCGCGGGCGCTCAACGAATCCCGCATCAGCACCACCGCCGCGACGGGCGCGCAAGCCACCGTCAAACTCGACCTGACCCTGGCGGGCCAATCGTTGACCGCGCAATGGCCGATGCTGAAGCAGGACGGCCACTGGTACGACGCGGCGATGCTGGAGGCGTGGCGGAAGGCGCACGCCGCGCCGGCGCCCGGTGGTACGGCGGCCGCGGCACCGGGCTCGACCACCGCGACGCCTGCAGCAGCCCCGTCGTCGACCGCGGCACGGACGCCCGCCGCCGCAACGGCGAATTCCTGATTTTCGTCCGGCCGCACGCGGCCACTCGGGGAATGGCCGCCCGGTCCCTGGTCACGCAGGCTCTCGACAAGGTTGTGGGACAATCCCCGGTTCCCCGTTCAGGCACTCCACCGCCCGCAGCATGGCCCACGTCATGAATCAAACCCTGTCCCGCGACGCGCTGGTGCACGCCGGATGGTGGCGTGCACTGTGGTCCGCGCTGCTGGAACCGTGGATCAAGATCAAGCGCGACCCGGCCGAGCCCGTGGCCCTGCTCGCCGCCGGGACACCGGTGGTCTACGTGATCGAGCGCAACGGTTTTTCCGACAGCCTGATCCTCGAACGAGCCTGCCGCGAAGCGGGGCTGCCCAGCCCCCTCGCTACCGTGCCCGGACTCGGCAAGCGCCGCCGCGCGATGTTCGCGATGCGCGGCACCGGCGGCTGGTTCCAGCGGCGCGGCCGCGACCACGCCGCGCAGGGCACGATCCGGCTGCTGTTGCGGATGCTGGAAGCCGACCCCGAATCCAACGTGCAACTGATGCCGGTGGCGATCTACGTGGGGCGCGCGCCGAACCGGCAATCGGGATGGTTCAGCGTGCTGTTTTCCGAAAACTGGGCGGTGGTCGGCCACTTCCGCCGCCTGCTCGCGATGTTGCTGAACGGGCGCGACACGATCGTGCGGTTCTCGCCGCCCATTTCCCTGACCGCGTTGCGCGAGGAATCCGGCGGCGAACGGATCGAGCGCCTGCAGCGCAAGCTGGCACGGGTGCTGCGCGTGCACTTCCGGCGGGTGCGCACCGCCGTCATCGGCCCCGACCTTTCGCACCGGCGCACGGTCGTGGATTCGGTGCTGAACGCGGAAGGCGTGCGCGCCGCGATCGGCGCCACCGCAGCAAGGGAAAACATCAGCGCGGCAAAGGCGTGGAAGCGTGCCGAACGCTACGCACGCGAAATTGCCGCGGACTATTCGCCGCCGTTCGTGCGCTCGGTCTCGTTCCTGCTGTCGAACTTCTGGAACAAGTTGTACGACGGCATCACGATGCACCACTTCGACACCCTGCGCGCGAACGCGCCGGGCCATGAAATCGTGTACGTGCCGTGCCACCGCAGCCACGCGGACTATGTGCTGATGTCGTTCCAGCTCCACCAAAGCGGAGTCGTGGTGCCACACATTTCCGCCGGTGCAAACCTCAACCTTCCGGTGCTTGGATCGTTCCTGCGCCGTGGCGGCGCGTTTTTCCAGCGGCGCAGTTTCAAGGGCAATGCGCTGTATTCGGTGATCTTCAAGGAGTACCTGGCGCAACTGATCGATCGCGGGGTACCGATCGAATATTTCATCGAAGGCACGCGTTCGCGCACCGGACGCCTGCTGACGCCGCGCGGCGGCCTGCTGTCGATGACCGTGCGCGCGTTCCTGCGCGCGCCACGCCGGCCGATCCTGTTCCAGCCGGTCTACATCGGCTATGAAAAACTGATGGAAGGACGATCGTACATCGGCGAACTGTCCGGCCAGAAGAAGGAAACCGAATCGTGGTGGGGCATCGCGCGCGCCCTGCGTGCGTTGCGCCAACGCTACGGCCGGGTCACGCTGAACTTCGGCGAGCCGATCCTGCTGAATCCGCTGCTCGACGCCGCGGAGCCGGCGTGGCGCGACCAGGTCGTCGGCGAGGCCAAGCCGGAATGGTTGTCCGGTGTGACCGACACCCTCGCCACGCGCATCCAGGTCGAGATCAACCGCGCCGCCGACGTCAACCCGATCAACCTGATTGCGGTGGCCCTGCTGGCCTCGCCACGCCACGCGCTGGCCGAAGCCGACCTGCTCGCGCAACTGGAGTTGATGAAGGCGATCCTCATCGGGCTGCCGTACTCCGAGCGCACCACGGTGACGCCGATGGCGCCCGCCGACATCATCGCCTACGCCGAACAGATGGGCTGGATCCACCGCATCGCGCACCCCCTCGGCGACGTGCTCGCGGTCGATGGCGAAAAGGCGGTGCTGCTTTCGTATTTCCGCAACAACGTGCTGCACCTGTTTGCGGCCGGCGCGTGGGTGTCGTGTTGCTTCATCAACAACCGGCGGATCGCCCGTGACACCGTCCGGCGGCTGGGGCGCGCGGTCTATCCGTTCATCCAGTCGGAACTGTTCCTGCCGTGGGATACCGACGGTTTTGCGGCACGCATCGACGCCCTGATCGATTTCCTGATCGCGCGCGGATTGCTCGCGGCCGGCGGCGACGGCCGGCTGCTGCACCAGGCGGCGGGTCGAGAGGACGACTCCTACCAGTTGCGCCTGCTCGCGCACTGCCTGCTGCAGGCGTTCGAGCGCTACTACATCGCGATCGCCGCGCTGGTGAAGAACGGCCCGCATACGCTCTCGGCCGCGCAACTCGAAAACCTGTGCCAGCTCGCGGCGCAACGCCTGTCGCTGCTGTACCAGCAAAGTGCGCCGGAATTCTTCGACAAGAGCCTGTTCCGCGGCTTCATCCAGAAGCTGCGCGAGCGCCGCATCATCCGCACCGACGCCGACGGCAAGCTGGAATTCGACGCGGTGCTCGAAGACGTCGCACGCGACGCGCGCCTGATCCTCGCGCGCGAGGTGCGCCAATCGATCATGAAGATCACGCCGGACGTCGTGGCTGGCGAGTCGACCGATTGATGCTCGAAGCGCTTTCGCCGCTTCGCGAGCGTCGTTGGGCTTCGCATGCGCTCAGCCCAACCTACGCCTCCGATCAGCACGCAGGTTGGGTTGACGCCAGCTCCATCGGCGGAAGCCCAACATCTCTTGCAGCGGTGCCGGGCGTCGCAACGCTCAACCCAATCTGCGCGTTCGATCAGCGGCGAAGCTTTGCAACGAGCCGCGCGCGCAATGCCGGCCATTCGGGGGCAACGATCGAATACTCGACGCTGTCGCGGATCGTGCCGTCGTGGCGACGCTTGTGCTGGCGCAGGACGCCGTCACGATGCGCGCCCAGGCGTTCGATTGCCCGCTGCGAGCGGGTGTTGAGGATGTCGGTTTCCCAGCCCACGGCCGCACATCCGAGCGTGTCGAAGGCGTAGTCGACCAACAGCAATTTACACGCGGTATTGACGTGGGTGTGCTGGCAACTGGCCGC
>DASTIS010000154.1:0-19202 GCA_035717365.1 Rhodanobacteraceae bacterium | reverse complement strand
TCCCAACATGCGGCGAGGTGACAACCGACCATGCCCCGTTACATCCGCGCGCACATTCCCGGCGGCACATTCTTCTTCACGATTGCCCTGCTAGACCGACGTCAACGGCTATTGATCGAACACATCGATTGCCTGCGTGATGCTTTCACCCGGGTCCGGGCGCAACACCCGTTCACCGTCGACGCCGCGGTCATCCTTCCCGACCACCTGCATTGCATCTGGACCCTTCCACCCGACGATGCGGATTTTTCAATGCGATGGCATGCCATCAAGTCCGCATTTTCCCGCTCTCTGCCGAAAGGCGAGCGACTATCGGCGACGCCGCCGGTGCCATTCGCTGCCTCGAACCGGCGGGATCCGCTGCGCTCCTCCCGCCCTACTCCATCGCTGTGCGTAGGGTGGGTGCCAACCCGCCGCTTTCGTGTCTTCTTTGACGGGACGCAATTTCGAACCGGCGGGATCTGCTGCGCTTCTCCCGCCCTACTCCATCGCTGTGCGTAGGGCGAGTGACAACCCGTCGCTTTCGCGTCTTCTTTGACGGGACGCAATTTCGACTGGCGGGATCCGCTTCGCTTCTCCCGCCCTACGCCCATACCTTCCCTTGCGGATCGAACTCGACCGTCGTCTTTCCCGCTGCGCGCACGCCGAAACCACACACGGCAAGCGGGCCCTCGGTCATCGGCTCCAACCCGAACGCCTGCTCGATTTCGATCTCGTTGATCGCGGCGGTGATGAACGCGCCGAGGTTCAACTCGGTGGCGGCGAGATACATCGCCTGCGACAAGTGCCCCGCATCCAGGATCACCGCGCGATACGCCTTGGCGTGGTTGCGGTATTTCCAGAAATTGCGCTCGAAGCGCGACACCAGCACGATCTGCAACGGCGCGTCGGCGTAGTACGCCTGTGCGGCGACGAAACGGCGCGCCAGCGACGCGGCCGTTTCCGCATCCAGTTCGCGCAGCGGTTCCAGCGCGTGCGCGACCGGGTGGTAGTGATACAACCCCGGCGGCACGCCCTCGACCCGCTGCACCAAAAGATACGCCTCGGTCGCGTGCAGGCCGCCCGCCGACGGCACGCCCTTCTTCAGCAGTTGCACGCCGGGCGCGTAATCGCTGACCGCGCGCGCGCCGAACGCGCGATACAGCACCGCCGAAAACGCATCGAATGGCAACGGCGCCGGATCGAAATTGCGGCAGGTGACGCGCCGATCCATCAACGCATCCAGCGCCGACGGCGACGATTTTTCCAGCGGCAGGCGCGAGGCCGCCGGCGCGCGTTCGGGCACCACCGGCAACGCAGGACCCAGGCGTTCCAGGAACGTCTGCGGACTGGCTTCGGAGAAAAGCCGCTCGGCTTCTTCGGTATCGACGTCGCGCCAGCGGGTGTGGCGATGCGCGATGGCGGACAACCCGCGCCAGTGCACCGCGCGCACCGCATCGTCGGCTTGCGCAAACCGGCGCGACGCTTCGTCCGCCGGTTCCTGCGCGATCAGCAAGCCCTTCGTCAGCAACGCCTCCAGCACCGTGCGCGGGTGCCGCTGCGACAGATCATCCAGCGATTGCCAGTGACTGGGTGACAACACGCCCAGCGCGGCGACTTCGGCCGCGTCCAATGGAATCTCTTCGTCGCGGTGCGCGGCCAGCGCCAGCCAGCCGAGCCGTTCGCGCACGCCGGTTTCGCCCAGCGCGAGTTCCGCAAGGTCGAAATCGATGGATTCGCGCGGCTCGGCCAGCACCATCGCGCAACGGCGTACTTGCATGTGACCCGGTTCTCGCTTCTACTTGCGCTGCCATGGATGGCGCGATTCGTGCATTTTGCCATTCACCGCCGACATTCCGGGGAATTGCCATGGCCGATTCAAAGTTGTCGCGCGAGCACTCGCTTGCGCTGTTGCACAAGCTTGCCAATGACGACGGCTTCCGCAGCCGTTACGAGCAGAAGCCCGCCGCCGCGCTGGCCGAGTTGGGCGTGCCGCATGAAACGATCGTCAATCTCAAAGGATCGTGCCTTGCACCGGCGAGCTTAGCCAACAAGGAGCACTTTCAAGCCGCTCATACGCAATTAACGACATCCGCGGCCGACCAGTGTCTTACGATGGTTGTGCCATCGTCCAAGATGGGCCTTGGCTCCGATGGCTAGCGATTTGTCTTAGGCAGCTTGAGCGCCTGCAGCCGTGGTGCCAGCCAGTCTGATTGCATCGCTGCCCGAGGCCACGCCTCAAAAAAAGCTGCCAGAGAATTCCGCGCAGCGACCCTGTCACCCAGATCACCCGAAAGTTCCGCGGCACGCAGCAGCGCCAGATCCGAGGTGGCGACATTGAATGGCGTCAGCACTTGCTGCATGTTGAATTCAAGATAAGCGCGCCCGCGATGAGTTGATAACCAATGGGCTTCGAATAGCGCCGCTTGTTCGTCGCGAGCGTCTGCATAAGCACTCATCAGTGCCACGTGGGTGATATACAACTCGTTGCCGTTCACCAATGGTTTCAACATTGCCAGCGCATCCCGCGGTTTGCCCAATGCACGCTGGATTTCCGCGCGCGCGACGTCACGCAGGTTATCCAGCACCGGCGTGTCTGTATCCGAGGCAGGGCTGGCTGTGACCAGAGCCCGGCTTGCGAGATCAACCTCCCCAGCGCGCGCGGCCAGATAAGCCGCCAGCACCACGTGGAATTTTAGTTCCGCCCGATCGACTGGATTGGCCTGTGCAAGCGCCTTCTCCTGCTGAGTAAGGTAACCCTTGATGGCCGCAAGCTGCGCCTTGGCTGGCGTGCCATCCAACGCATGCAGACTCAGCGCCATACCGGTATAGCGGCCTGCGATACGCGGACCCAGCGAATCAGCTTGCGCGCGGGTCGTCGCCATCAACTTGTTGGCGTTTTGCCAATCGCCTTGATCGACTGCCATCGCAATGGCCCATGCCGAATCTATGATGTCGAAACTGTGAACTCCCGATGCCTTGCCTTTAGCCAATAACGCGGCCGCCTCGCCATACTTGCGTTGGGCGGCGTAAGCGTTGGCGTAAAGCACGTTTTGATAGTAAGCGCCATTGGCGGCCGCCTGCGAAAAGGCGTGCACGGCCTTGGCGTATTGCCCTGCTTCCACATACAGTGCACCCAACAGGTAATTCGTGGCTGCGCGATGAGGATTTTTGTTCGAGAGCGCCTGTTTGAGATACATGATTGCTTCGTCGTAGCGATTCGCATACTCCCAAACGAAATAGGCGTAGGCATTCAACCCTGGAAAATAATCCGGATACACGGATGCCATCAGCTTCCACTTTTCCAGCGACTTCCCCGGCTCGATATAACTCGCTGCCCAAGCATCCACGTACAGCGCGTCGCGGGCCGACAGGCGAGAATGATCGGCTTGCGCTGCGCGGATTTGCTGAAGGGCCTTCACCGGTTGATCTTCAGCATCGAAGATTTTGGCGAGTCCGATACGCGCCAATGCAAAATGCGGGTCGATGCGCACTGCTTCGTTGAAATATGTCTCCGCGCCTTTCAGGTCGGCATTGTTGTACGCGCGCGCTCCCAACGAATACGCCTTCAACGCATTCAAATCCGGCGTCGCTACCTGCGCCAACGGTTGCGACTGCTTGGACACTTTAGCCAGCGCCTCGCCCAGCTTGCCGCGCAACTGCTTGCTGACGCTGTCCAGCGAGGGCAGCACGGATTGCGCGCCGACACCGTCGGCCGAAACCGAGTACACCGTGGCCTGGGTGTTGGGGTCGATCACCTCCGCGGTGACGCGCAGGCGGCCGCCGACGTCTGCGACGGTGGGCAGGATCAACGCACGCGCGCCGTCGCGCAGGGCGACCTGCGCGCCGATCGCGCGATTGACGGCGGTCTTGTCCGGGTTCAGTTGCATGCGTTGCAGGGTCTGCTGCACCGACAGTTCCGGCAGCACGTTGACGTATTGCGACTGCTCCAGGCTGATGCGCAGCGCGGAATCGACCGACTGGTCCAACAGCTTGTCGCCGGTGAGGTTGTGCAGGTTGCCCACCACCACCCAGTCGCGCGCGGCGAACGCCAGCGTGGGCGGACTTTGCAGCAGGAACCACGCAGAGGCGCCGACGGCGATCAGCAACATCGCGGTCTCGGCAGCCAGCGTCAGCGGACGCCGCCACCACGGCAAGATCTTCTTCGCGGTGCGGCCGGATCTCGGCGCGTGGAGGGGCGCGAGGCCGACCTCGCCCGCTTCGACGATGGCCAGTGATTCGTGCAGGCCCTTGAAGCGGTAGTGTCCGTGGTGCTTCCATTGCACGCGTTCGGCGGCGGTGTGGCCCAATTCCCCCTCGGCGCGATGCGCGATGCGGGCTGCGGCGGAGGACATCAGGATTTGCTGCGGTCGCGCCAGCTGCGCGAGGCGTGCCGCCACGGGCTTGACCAGACCTTCCACCTCGGTGGGCTTGGCGCCGCGCGCGACGTCTTCGGGTGCGTTTTCCCAGACGACCACGTCGCCCATGTGGATGCCAACGCGCGCGCGCACCACGACTCCTTCCGCGGCCGAGAGGTGCTTCAGGCCGCGTTGGTAATCCAGCGCGAACGCCGCGGCCTGGATGGGGCGCTCGAACATCAGCAGGAAGCCGTCGGTCTTGTCGATCTCGCGGCCTTGGTGCTGCTCGATGAGCGCACGCGCGAGGCGGTCGTGCTTGCGGATGATGTTGGCGGCATTCTGGTCGCCCATGCGCTCGACCAGCGCGGTGGAATCGGCGATGTCGCACACCACCAGCGTGCGCAATTGGGGGGTGGCCATGCGGCCCGGACCGGGGGTCGTTTCGAGCTGGTGGATTTCGGCGGTCATGTTGGCTGCTCCGTTCGCGCTGAGCGTTGCGAGCAAAGCGATCGGCGTCCTTCGACTCCGGCCCCGTCTTTTTCAAAGCCGGGGCCCACGCTCAGGACGAGCGGTTTCTCCATCCGCCCGGAAAAATCAATTCATCACGTGCGCGCCGTCACCGCCGGAACCTTTCACATGGTACAGCGCGCAATCGGCCTCGCTGTACCACACCGACCACTCGCCATCCTCGCGGCACAGGCCACCGCCGACGCTGACCGACACCGTGAGGTCCGGCGCGGATTGCGGAAAGCGCAACCGGCGCACGCCCTCGGCGATGCGCAGAGCGCGCTCGGCCAGTTCGCGCTGGTCGTGGACCTGGGTGAGCAGTGCGAACTCGTCGCCACCCAGCCTGCACGGCAGGTCGGTGGCGCCGGCGGCATCCTGGATTTCCGAAGCGATCGCACGCAGCACCTCGTCGCCGGTCAGGTGGCCGCTGGTGTCGTTGATCTGCTTGAAATGGTCGATGTCGATCAGCAGCAACCCGAAGCGGCGATGCCGGTCGCGCATCTCGGGCGCCTTTTCGAGCAACTGGTAGAGGCCGCGCCGATTGCTCAACCCCGTCAGGTCGTCGGTACAAACCTGGTGGCGCGCCAGTTGCAACTGGTCGCGCGTCTGCCGCAGCGAATCCAGAGTCTGCATCAGGTCTTCGTTGCGACGCTTGTAATTGGCAATCAACTGCCTCTCGCTGGCGACCAGATAGGTAAACGAGCGCAACATGAAATGTGCCATCTGCAACGGTTCGCGCCGCAGCAGGTCCTCGAAGGCATCCGGATCGATCAGGTGCACGACGCTCGGCTCGGCAGCGAGGGCGCTACCGGAACGTGCATGGTTGCCGACGAACAACGCCAGCTCACCGAAGTATTCGTCGGGGCCGATCAACTTGTCGGGCAGGTCGCCGGCGAATTCGAGCAGCACGCGTCCGGATGCAATCACGAACATGCTGCGCCCGTATTCGCCGCGTCGGAACACGGCGCGACCTGCGTCCAGTTCCACGCGCCGTCCGGCGCCGACGAACAACGCCATTTCTTCCGCCGACAGCTGCCGCGGCAGGCGTCCCATCGTGGGCGTCCCCGGCTCCGGTTCCGCAAAAACCGCTGAAGCATCACTGGACACGATCATCCCCCTCCTGTCCTCCGGATCATACCGCAGCGCGGGAGCGATCGCAGGAAAGCGGTCGCGGCCAGGTCACCGGGCGCAACGGGTGTTGACGGGATTTCCGGCAGCTCCGGTCGATCCGCCCGTCATCCCGGCGCAATCCGCGGCCCCGCCTTTCGGCAGGGACGCAGGTCCTGGAAGGATGCGGCGTTCCAGATCGCTCTTCGGGATGGCGGGCAGAACCGGGTCTGGTCAGGCCGCACCGCGCTGGAACTGCGCTTCCTCGGTCGAGCCTTGCAGCGCCGAGAGCGAGGAACGCCCGCCCGCAATGGCCTGGTTGACCGCGTCGAAATAGCCGGCGCCGACCTCGCGCTGGTGGCGCACCGCGGTGTAGCCGTCCTTTTCGGCGGCAAATTCGGCTTCCTGCAGTTCCACGTAGGCCGCCATCTGGCGAGCCTTGTAACCGCGCGCCAACTGGAACATCGAATGATTGAGGGCGTGGAAGCCGGCCAGCGTGATGAACTGGAACTTGTAGCCCATCTTCGCCAATTGCTGCTGGAAGGTGGCAATGGTGGACTCGTCGAGATGCTGTTTCCAGTTGAAGCTGGGCGAGCAGTTGTAGGCCAGCAGCTTGCCCGGATGTTCCGCGTGGATCGCCTCCGCGAAGCGGCGCGCCTGCTCCAGGTCGGGCTGGGCGGTTTCACACCACACCAGGTCGGCATACGGGGCATAAGCCACGCCGCGCGCGATGGCCTGTTCGATGCCGGCACGGGTCTGGAAGAAGCCTTCGACGGTGCGCCCGCCGGTACAGAACGCGCGGTCGCGCGGGTCGACGTCGGAGGTCAGGAGCCCCGCGCCCATGGCGTCGGTACGCGCGACGATCAGGGTCGGCACGCCGGACACGTCGGCGGCGAGGCGCGCGGCGATCAGTTTTTGCTCGGCCTCGGCCGTGGGCACCAGCACCTTGCCCCCCATGTGCCCGCACTTCTTGGCGGAGGCGAGCTGGTCTTCGAAATGCACGGCGGCAGCGCCGGCCTCGATCATGTGCTTCATCAACTCGTACGCGTTGAGCACCCCGCCGAACCCGGCCTCGGCGTCGGCCACGATGGGCGCCATCCAGTCGATGCCGTCGTCGCCTTCGGCGTGGTGGATCTGGTCGGCGCGCCGCAGCGCGTTGTTGATCCGGCGCACCACCTCGGGCACCGCGTCGACCGGGTACAGCGACTGGTCGGGATACGTCGTCCCCGCGGTGTTGGCATCGGCGGCGACCTGCCACCCGGACAGGTAGATGGCCTTGAGCCCGGCCTTCACCTGCTGCACGGCCTGGTTGCCGGTGAGCGCGCCGAGCGCATTGATGTACGGCTCGCGGTGCAGGTCGCGCCACAACCGCTCCGCGCCATGGCGGGCGATGGAATGCTCGACGGCAAGGGTGCCGCGCAGGCGCACCACGTCGGCGGCGGCATAGCCGCGCGTGACACCGCGCCAGCGCGGATGATTGTTCCAGTCGAACTGGATTTGTTCGGCGGTGGGAAGCGGGGGATGCCTGGTCATCGGGATTCTCCGTGTAAGTGCAACCTGTGGATCCCGGCCCGCGCCGGGATGACGAACTCAGATTTGCTCGTAGGCGGACAGGGTCAGGAAATCGGCCAGAGTCGGCGCACCGACGAGTTCGCCCAGCAGCGCCGCGGCGGCGGCGGCGCGCTCCGCACCTGGCAGCGTGCTTTCGCGAAGCTCATGAACACACGCGGTCAGGGTACGCTCGAATCGCGCGAGGGTGATCGGCGCTCCGTCGTCGAAGGCCAGCCCGCCGTCATGATGCAGCCAGCACCACAACTGGGTGCGCGCGATCTCGGCGGTGGCGGCGTCTTCCATCAGGTGGTGCATCGGCACGCAACCCATCCCGGACAGCCATGCCGCGATGTAACGCAGCGCGACTTCGACGTTGTTGTCGAAACCCGCGTGGGTGATGCTGCCGCCACACGGCGCGATCAGCATGTCGCGGGTCACATGCACGTCGGAGCGTTCGACGTGCAACTGGTTTGGCGTCGGCATGTGCCGGTCGAAGACCTCGCGCGCGACCGCGACCAGCGCCGGATGCGCGACCCAGGTGCCGTCGTGGCCGTCCTCCACTTCGCGCAGCTTGTCGGCGCGTACCTTGGCGAGGGCTGCATCGTTGGCCGCCGCGTCGCCCTTGATCGGAATCTGCGCGGCCATGCCGCCCATCGCGAACGCGCCACGCCGGTGGCAGGTCTTGATCAGGTAGCGCGAATAGTTGCGCAAGAACGGTACCGTCATCGTCACTTGCCCGCGTTCGGGCAACACGCGGTCGGGGTGCGCACGCAGGGTTTTCAGGTACGAGAAAATGTAGTCCCAGCGCCCGCAGTTGAGGCCGACCACGCGCCGCCGCAGCGCATAAAGGATTTCGTCCATCTGGAACGCCGCGGGCAGGGTTTCGATCAGGACCGTGGTCCTGAACGTGCCGCGCGCGAGCCCGAGTTCGCACTCGACGTGCGCCATCACGTCCTCCCACAGCGCAGCCTCTTCCATCGACTGCAGTTTCGGCAGGTAAAAGCACGGCCCGCGATCCTTCGCCGCCAACGCCCGCGCGTTGTGGAACGCAAACACGGCGAAGTCGAACAACGCGCCCGACAGGGGTTCGCCGTCCACGCGAACGTGGTTTTCCGGAAGGTGCCAGCTGCGCGGGCGCACCATCAGTACCGCGGTCTGTGGGTCGAGCCGGTACACGCGGCCGTCGTCGGCACGATGTTCGATGGTGCCGGCGACCGCGTCGCGCAGGTTGACCTGGCCATCGAGCAGGTTGGCCCAGGTCGGGGTGGTGGAATCCTCGAAGTCGGCCATGAACACGTTGGCGCCGGAATTCAGGGCGTTGATCACCATCTTGCGATCGACCGGCCCGGTGATCTCGACGCGGCGGTCGGCCAGCGCGGCCGGGATCGGCGCGACTGCCCATTCGGCCAGGCGGATCGCCCGGGTATCGGTGCGGAAGTCGGGCAACCCACCCTGGTCGTAGCGGGTTTGCAGCCTGACCCGCTCGGCCATCAGCGCCTGCCGCTGCGGTTCGAAGCGGCGGTGCAGGTCGACCAGCAGCGCCAGCACCCCGTCACCAAGCACCGCCTGGTGCTCCGGACGCGGGACATCCGAAACCTCGATCTCCGCGACTTCCTGCAATGCTTCCATCGGTACGGCCATGGTGCGCTCCCGTGCGGTTGTCGAAAATTGAAGCTAGACGGGAGTCTGACATTTGACAAAACAAAGCTTTCAATCTATATATTTGATATCCTCAATGTCTCTTCCAAGCCACTGAATCCACGCGTGCAATCATGGCTGAACGCCCCGTAAAAACCGCCCGAAAGGGACCCGGCAAGCGCGGCGCAAAACAGTCGGGGACCCGGGCGCGCTTCTACTACAAAGGCAATCGCTACAAGCAATTGCGCGCCTTCGTCGCGATCGCCAAGCTCGGCACCCTCGCCCGCGCGGCGGAATCGCTGTTCCTGTCGGCCCCCTCGATCAGCCTGCAATTGCAGGCCCTGGAGCGCGAGCTGGGCACGCTGCTGGTCGAACGCGGCCGGCGCCGTGTCACCCTGACCCGTGCCGGGCAGACCCTGTTCGAACAAGCCAGGCCCCTGGTGGAGGGCCTGGATGCATTGGACGCCCAATTCCACGGCGCGCTGGCGGGCCTCGGCGCCGGCGAACTCACCATCGCGGCCGGATCGTCGACGATCCAGTATCTGCTGCCGCCGCTGGTCGCGGGTTATCGCGAGAAATTTCCCGGCGTGCGCCTGCAACTGGCCAACGTGACCGGCAAAGACGGGCTCGCGCTGTTGCGTTCCAACGCGGCGGACTTCGCAGTGGGCTCCATGCTGGACGTGCCGCACGACATCAGCTACCAGCCGTTCCGGCGCTACGATCCGATGTTGATCGTGCCGATCGGGCATCCGTTGGCCGACAAGCCCGACCTGCAGCTCGCGGACCTGTCGCCGCATGGCCTGATCCTCCCGCCGCATCGCCTGACGACCTACCGGCTCGTCGACCTGGTCTTCCAGCAACGCAAGGTGCCCTACACCGTCGCGATCGAAGTCGGCGGCTGGGAAGTGATCAAGCAATACGTCGCGATGGGGCTCGGCATTTCCATCGTCACCGGCATTTGCCTGACCGACACCGACAACCAACGCCTGGTCGCACGCAACATGCGCGCGTGGTTCCCGCAGCGCAGTTACGGCGTGGTGATGCGCAAGGGTACGTACCTGTCCCCCGAAGCGCGCGGGTTCATCGACCAGATCAAGCCGGGCCTGCTCACCCACCGCGAACACGACGAGACCGGGGATTCGGAGCGTTGACGCGGCCGCAGCGGCGACCCATGGCACGCATCCTGCTTGCCGATTGTCATCACCATCAGGGGGAGAAGCGGGCATGAAGTCACGCTGGTTGCTGCTGATCCTGCTCGCGGCGCTGAGTTGCGGGTGCGTCACCCACATCCGTCCGACCGTCACTTACAACCCGCCACCGAGCGAACCGCTGTCGCATTTCCAGCACTTCATGCTGGCGCCGGTCAAGGTCTCGGGCGCGGCCGCGCATGAAGAGGCCGCGGTCAACAAGATTGCGCTTTACATGCGGCAACGCGTGGGCGGGACGCTCGTGAGTTGGGAAAACCGGAACCAGAGCGGGCGCGTGCTCGAGGTCAAGCCTTACATCGACCAACTGAAGTTCGTGGGCGGTGGCACGCGCTTTTTTGCGGGCGCGCTTGCCGGCAGTTCCGCGGTGTTGATGCACGTTGCACTGGTTGACGCGCAAACCGGGCACATGATCGCGAATCCCGAGTTCTATCAGCGCGCCGCGGCCTATGGCGGCGCTTGGAGCTTCGGCGGCACCGACAACGGCATGCTCGCCCGCATCGCGACCGTCGTGCAGCAATACCTGGACCGCAACTACGCTCGGGCGGTGGGCGGTCCGACCGGCCTCGACGGAACGGAACAGAACTGAATGCGGTGAGCGGGAGCCCGATCCGGTTTCCCGCTACACCCCGCGATGCTTTCCCCGATAAGGCGCGTAGAACGCGCGCAGCGCGGCGATGTCGGCGTCCTTGTCGTCGCCGGGATGGAACAACGGGCCGAGGCCGATCACCTTGCGCGGGTAATCGAAGTAGCCCGGCAGGATCGGGACGCCGGCCTGGCGCGCGATGTGCCAGAAGCCGCTCTTCCATTTCGTGACCGGCTTGCGGGTGCCTTCCGGCTCGATGCCGAGCCACAGCCGCTCGCGCGCACGGAAACGTCCGACCATCTGCTCGACCACGTCATGCGCGGCGCGGCGTTCGATCGGCAGGCCGCCCAGGCGCCGCAACGCGCCTCCCAGCGGCCAGCGGAACAACTCGCGCTTGGCCATGAAGGCAATGTCGACGCCCAGCGCGACCTTGAACAACAGGCCCCAGATGCCGTCCCACCACGACGAGTGCGGCGCGACGATGAGGACCAGTTTCGGGACATCGGGCAATTCGCCTTCCAGGCGCCAGCCACTCGCGCGCACCCACGCGCGAAAAACATGCCGCCACGCGCGATCGGGGTGCTGCGGCATGGCCGCGGGCAGCCGCGGCGGGAGCGACGGCGCGCCTGCCATCAATCGTCCCCGCCCGGACGTGCGCGATCGCGTTTCACCGCGCCACGCTGCTTCTTGCCTGCCAGTCGGCGTTCCTTCGACGCGCGCGTCGGCCTGGTTGCGACGCGTTTTTTCGGCGGCACCAGCGCGGCCCGCAACAGTTCGGCGAGGCGCTCGCGCGCATCCGCACGATTGCGCGACTGGTCGCGAAAACGCCGCGCCTGGATCACCATCACGCCGTCGTCGGTGAGCCGGCGGTCGTGGCGCGCCAGCACCCGCGCCCGCACCACGTCCGGCAGGGAGGGCGAACGCGCGACATCGAAACGCAACTCCACCGCGCTCTCGGTACGGTTGACGTGCTGGCCGCCGGGACCATCCGCGCGCAGGAAACGTTCGGTCAATTCCGATTCGGGAATGTCGATGGACGCGGAAACACGCATCCGCCAAGGTTAGACGATTCGCGACGCAAACGTGTCATGTGTCGTCATCCCGGAATCGCGAAGCGATATCCGGGACCCAGCACTTTTGTATGTCAACGGATTCCAGAAAAGCCACTGGGTCCGGGCTTTCACCGGGATGACGAGCAGAACCAGCCTTTCCTCATGCCTTCGGCCAGACCAATTCGATGTGCGTATTGTTGAACGCGGGATCATCCAGCGAGCCGCCCCATGTCACGCGCAATCCGTCCGGCAGCCCCTCGACATCCACGGTCGAACCCTCGCCGAAACGCATGCCGCGTGCCTGCAGCTCGACCAGTCTTGCGGCCACGGCGCCGGCGCGCTGCATTTCATCCTGCGGAACCTTCAGGATGCTGACGTCGGGCCGCGCGAACTTGCGCATCCCGCGGGTCTTGATCCACGCGTGGCCCGTGTCGTCGTCCTGGCACAGGATCGCCATATGATTTCGGGGCGCGGAGCATTCCGCGCCGGCGTAGCGCGCGCGCCAGTCGGCTGCGGAAAAGATTTCCAGGATTTGCGGATCGACGACCGCGGCGCCACCCGCATCCAGCAAGGCTGCAACCACGCCCAGCGTGTCGCGCAGGTACGCGAGCGAATCCGGATCGGGCAATTCGCCGCGCAGCATCAGGCACCCCGGCGCCTTGCGCGCGGCCTCGAAGGCTAAGGAATTTCCGTCGCGCAGGATCTCGCCCAGGGCGCCGCGCAGCGGATGCCCGTCCCAGTGGGCCAGCATCTCCTTCGGGATGCGCCGCATCTCCACGCCCTGCGGCAGGCCTGCGCTGCCGTGCGCCGACAGGTTCAGCTCAAGCTGTTCGGCAAAGTGACCAAACACGAAGTACAGCAACATCGCACTGGCCTCGTCCCGCGACCAGTGCGGGCGCGTCCAGTCGGGTTCGGTCATGGCGAAGTTTCCTCGGACAATCGGGGTCGGCGCGCGGCCATGCCGCGCATCCGACACGGTAACATTGTCGACCCGACAGGGCGTCGGGAGACACCTTGTCCATGCCGGCCCGTCGATGCTGGCCATGCACGGATGACCCTTGCCAGACCCGGACCGCATCGTGCTCAACCCCCAACAACGCGTCGCCGTGGAATACACCGACGGCCCCCTGCTGGTGCTGGCCGGTGCGGGATCGGGCAAGACGCGCGTGATCGCCGAGAAGATCGCGTACATGGTCGCGCGCGATGAAGTCGCGCCCCCAAGGATTGCAGCGATCACGTTCACCAACAAGGCCGCGCGCGAGATGCGCGAGCGGGTCGCGCGGCGCGTGAAAGGCGACGCCGCGGACGCGTTGTCGGTCTGCACGTTCCATGCGCTGGGCCTGAAATTCCTGCAGATCGAACACGCGCGCGCCGGGCTGCGGCGCGGTTTTTCGGTGCTCGACGCCGACGATAGTGCGGGGCTGGTGAAGGAATTGGCGGGTGCGTCGGTGAAATCCGACAAGCTGTTCCAGTTGCGTTCGTTGCTGTCGCGTCTGAAAAGCGACGGCTTCACGCCCGATGCGGCGCTCGACGCCGCGCGCGCGCCGCGCGAACTGGAAGCCGCGCAACTATATGCCGCCTACCAGAAGCGTCTCGCGGCGTTCAACGCGGTGGACTTCGACGACCTGATCCGGTTGCCCGTGACGGTGCTGCAACGCGACGAGGAGGCGCGTCTCGCGTGGCGCGAACGCATCCGCTACCTGCTGGTCGACGAATGCCAGGATACCAACGCCGCGCAATACGAAATGCTGAAGCTGCTCGCGGGCGAATGTGGCGCGTTCACCTGCGTCGGCGACGACGACCAGTCGATCTACGCATGGCGCGGCGCCGATCCCGGCAACCTCGACAAGCTCGCGAAGGATTACCCGAAGCTGCGCGTGGTCAAGCTGGAACAGAACTACCGTTGCACCCAACGCGTGTTGCGTGCCGCGAACGGGTTGATCGCCCACAACCCGCACGCACATCCCAAGAAGCTGTGGAGCGCCCACGGCGACGGCGAGCGGATCCGGGTGCTGGAGTGCCGCGACACCGACCACGAAGCCGAGCGGGTGGCCTCGCAACTGTTGTACCTGCGTGAAAAGCACGAACTCGCGTGGTCGGACTGCGCGGTGCTGTACCGCGGCAACCACCAGGCGCGGCCGCTGGAAAAGGCGCTGCGGCTGGCGCGGGTTCCCTACCACCTGACCGGTGCGCTGTCGTTCCTGGACCGGGCGGAAGTCAAGGACGTGCTGGGATACCTCCGGCTCGTCGCCAATCCCGATGACGATACGGCGTTCCTGCGCGTGGTCAACGTGCCGCGCCGCGAGATCGGTGCGACCACCCTGGAAAAGCTGGGCGAACTCGCGCAATCGAAACATCTCTCGCTGTTGCGCGCGGCGCACAGCCACGCGATCCTGCATCAACTTTCGCCGCGACCCGCCGCGGCGCTCACCGGTTTCGTCGACCTCGTCGAGGCGCTGGCGCGCGACGCAAAAACCGCCGGGGCGGCCGATCTCGTCGAAACCGTCCTCAAGCGCACCCGTTACGCCGAGCACATCGCGCATACGGCGAAGGATCGTGCGTTGCACGAACGCAGGCTCGGCAACGTGCGCGAGCTCGCCGACTGGTTCCGCGCGATGGACGGCGGCAAGAGCCGCGTGGGCGATCTCGCCGCGCAGCTCGCATTGCTCGGCCACGCCGACAGGGACGACGGCGGCGATGCGGTGCGATTGATGACCCTGCACTCGGCGAAAGGGCTCGAGTTCCAGTCGGTGCACATCGTCGGCTGCGAGGACGGCACCCTGCCGCACGAAGGCGCCATCGACGAAGGGCGGCTCGACGAGGAGCGCCGCCTGCTGTACGTCGGCATCACCCGCGCGAAGGAACTGCTGCACCTGAGTTTCAGCGTGCAGGGTCGCCGCTACGGGCAAACATTCAAGCGCAAGCCCAGTCGCTTTCTCGACGAGCTTCCGGCCACGGAACTGCACCGCGACGGCGACGACCCGGAAGCCGAGGCCGAGGCACGCCGCGATGTCGCCGCCGCGCAACTTGCCAAGATCGCGGCGATGCTTGGGTGATTGCTTCCCCCTTCCGAAGGAAGGGCGAAGGGGGTGAACAGGTCATTGCTATCATCGCCCGCCATGCCTGCCATGCCGCCATTCCCGCGCAAGCTGCTCGCGCCGCGCCACTGGCCGGCGTGGGCCGGCATCGGCTTCATCCGGCTGCTGGTGCTGTTGCCGACGCGCTGGATCCTTGCACTGGGTGCGGCGTTCAGTGCGACGATCTCACCGCTGATCCGCGACCGGCGGCGCGTGATCGCGCGCAACCTGGAGCTGTGTTTCCCCGAACTCGATCCGCCGCAACGCGATTCGCTGCGCCGCGAGGCGACCCGCGAGATGGGCCGGATGCTGGGTGAGTTCGCGCTGGGCTGGTTCGCCTCCGATGCCAGGCTCGCCCGCCTCGACGTTTCGGTCGAAGGGCTGGAACACCTCGAGGCCGCGCACGCCGCGGGACGCGGGGTATTACTGGTGGGTGGGCACTTCTCGCATCTCGAATTGTGCGCACGTCTCATCTCCCGCCAAATCCGCATCGCGGGGATGTACCGGCGCATGGATTCGGACGTGTTCGAGTACATGGTGCTGCGCGCGCGCCTGCGGTACGCCGAGACGATGTTCGACAAGGACCAGTTGCGCGCGACCGTGAAATATCTCAAGCGGGGCGGCGCCATCTGGTACGCACCGGATCAGGACATGCGCGGCAAGGACACCGTGTTCGCGCCGTTTTTCGGTATCCCGGCATCCACGATCACCGCGACGCACCATCTGGCGCGGCTGTCGGGCGCCGCGGTGATGCCGTTCTTCCATCGGCGCACGCCCGACGGCGGCTACGCACTGAAGCTGGAAGCGCCGCTGGAGGATTTCCCCAGCGATGACATCATCGCCGACACCACCCGCGTCAATGCCGCGATCGAGCGCATGGTGCGCGAGGCGCCCGCGCAATACCTGTGGGCGCACAAGCGGTTCAAGACGAGACCGCCTGGGATGCCGCCGGTGTACGGACTTGAAGCCCGGGACTCGGGACCCGGGACCCGGGACTCGGGAAAGAGCTGAAAAGCGGCGCTACCCAACCGAATTCGGGAAGTCCGGCACGGCGCGCGCAAGAAGCTGGTCGACCCGACCGAGATGTTGGCTCACTCGTGACCGCCTTTCCGGGTCCCGGCTCTTCGCGCCTCATGCAACTTGGCGTACTTCAGGAACACGTAGTACGCGCCCAGCATGCTGGCGATGAAGCCCGCCCAACCCGAAAGAAAATAGCGTTTGAAGACGTACTGGCGGACAAAGAAGATCGGCGGATAGACCAGCATCATCGGTCCACTGAAACGCTGTTTGCGCGCCAGCTTGTCGGCCACCATGCCGGACGAGTAGCGGTTGATCTTGGCCGCGCGCGCGGCGATGTCGTCGTCCCCCAGGTTGACGAAATCCGCACGGTGCAACGTTTCCACCGGCCCGTCGACCTCCACCGCGGCATGGACCGGCACCGCGTTCATGCGCCCGCGCCGGCGATCGAACAGGCGCAAATGTCCGTTGCGGTGGCTCCACGGATGCTGCACGCTCCAGAACATCCGCTCGCGCCGTGGCAACCGATAACCCGCCGCCTGCGGATGCTCCAGCGCGTGTTCGATCACCTCGCGGGTGCCCGGCGACAACACCTCGTCGGCATCGAGGTTGAGGATCCAGTCGTGGCCCGCCATGTCGATGGCACGCTGCTTCTGCGGGCCGTAGTCGTCGAACGGATGCGTCGCCACCCGCGCGCCGTGGCGCCTTGCGATCTCCACGGTCGCGTCGGTCGAACCCGAGTCCAGCACCACGATCTCGTCGGCGAAGTCCGCCGCGCCCAGACACCGTTCCAGCGTGTCGGCATTGTTGTACGAGATGATGACCAGCGAGAACCTTTCACGCGCCATGCAGCTTGCCCCCCGTGCGCACGTGCATCCGCGGTATCACGACGGGCGTCTCCTCGGACACGTCCGCATGCAACGCCGCGCACCACAACGCCAACAACCACCAGAACAGCAATCCCCACCACGCCGAATAGAACGCGAGGTGGGTGTTCAACGGAAACACCGTGACCGCCAGCGCAACGGTCGCCGGAAATGCCCGCCGACGCGCCTCGGCGCCCACGCGGCGCCACGCACGCAATGCCAGGCCCAGCGCGGCCAGCCACAGCGCCAGTCCGACCGCGCCGGTATTGGTGAGGATCTCCAGCACGATCTGGTGCGGGTGGCAGGCGCCCGCGTCCTCACCACACGCCTCGGCGCCGAGGAAATGGTCGCCGGGCGATGCGTACTGCGGGTACGCATAGCGGAAATCGCGGACGCCGACGCCGTTCACCGGATGTGCCGCGACCATGTCCACTGCCACCCGCCAGATGTCGAGCCGTCCGCTCAGTGCCTCGTTCAGCGCGTGCGGGTTGTCGTTGAGGGCGGCAAGGGTGCGTTGCATGCGCGCATCGAACCGCGGCGAGGTCTGCCACGCCACGCCCATGGCCACGGCGGCCACCACGCACGCCCCCAGCACCCACGCGGCAAACCATGCGGGCTTGCGCGTGTCGAACCAGAAAAACGCCAGCAGCACCAGGCCGTAGGTGATCCAGGCCGCGCGCGAGCCGGCCAGCAGGATCGGCCCCAGCAGGAAGACCATGGCGACGACCAGGCCCCCGCGCCCGAACCGCCGACGCGCGGCCCACAACACGAACGGCGACAACGACGCCAGTACCGGACCCAGCTTGAGGTTGTCGGCACCGAAGATCCCCGAAATCCGCTGCGCCTGCGCGAGGCCGCCGAGGCTGTAGCCGGTCAGCGCCTGCACCCACGCATCCAGCGCCCACAGCGCGACCACCACCCCGGTGGCGAGGCACAAAGCGGTCAGGCGCGATTCCCGCCGCACCGCGAAACAGACGTACACGCCGAACGGCGCGAAGCGCAGGTACGCGGCGACTTGCTTCCAGCTACGCGCGGGTTCGAGCGCGTCCGGCGCCGAAATCAGCGCGGCCAGGAAATACGCGGCCCACAACCACAGCAGCAAGCGCGCGCCCGGATGCCCGGCCAGCGCATGGCGATTGCGCACGAAAAGGAAGATCGCGCCCAGCAGGCACAGCAAGGTGCCGAGCTCGCTGGCCCGCCCGAACGGCAGCAGGAAGACCACCAGCCAGATCGGCGTCAGCGGCGATCGCAGGATCGCGGTGAGTTGCGCGCGCAGGGAAACCGTCACCACCGGGGCCATCGGACCAAAGCGCGCATCCTAACGCGCGTCGTCCGTCAAGCGTCGCGCTGCGGAACCGCGGCGAGTTCCTGATACAGCGCGAGCACGCTCGCCTGCATGTCGGCGAGGTGATAGCGCTGCAGCGGCGCGATCGGCGGCGCGCGGCCGAGCAATTCGGCGGCCCGCACGATCAGCTTGTCGACGTCACCCACCGGCACCCGGCCGGCCGGGTACAACTCGGCCAGCAATTCGCCGACCCCGCCATGGGCATATCCGAGTACCGGGCGGCACAGCGACAACGCCTCGATCACGGTGCGGCCGAAGCTTTCCGGCTTGTTGGAGAGTTGCAGGACGAGATCCGAGACCGCAAACACGTCACGCACGTCGCTGCGCGGCGGCGAAAACGCCACGATGTCGGCGACCCCCCGCGCTTGCGCCAGCTCCTGCATTTCGCGCAGGTACGCCTCGCGCCCGCGTTCGACGATGCCGAGCAGCAGGAGCCGCGCATCGATGCCGCGATCGCGCAGGCCGGCGACCAGTGCGATCGCATCGGCGTGCCCCTTCAGGCGCGTGCCGCGCCCGGGCAAGGTCAACAACGGGGCGTCGGTGAGCTGGGGGAATTCGTCGATGAAATGGGCGCGCCAGGCCGCTTCGGGCCGGTAGCCGTAAGCGAAGACTTCCGGATCGATCCCGCGCGGAATGACCGTGAGCTTCGTCGTATCCACCCGCGGGTAGTGGCTCAACACGAAATCCCGTACCGTCTGCGAGACCGCGATGATGCGGTCGCCGCGGGTCATGATGCCGCTCCACATGCCGGGTGAGTTGAGCCCGTGCACGGTGGTGACGAAACGCGGGCGCGGCCGCATGCCGCGCAGCGCAAACCAGCCCAGCCACGCCGGTACCCGCGAGCGGACGTGCACGATGTCCGGGCCGATCCCGACCAACATGCGGCGCAATGTGCCGATCCGCGTCAGGCTGCG
>DASTIS010000153.1:0-30773 GCA_035717365.1 Rhodanobacteraceae bacterium | reverse complement strand
GGCGGTCGGCGCGGTATAGAAGATATTGACCTTGTGCTTGTCGCACACCTCCCACATGCGCGACGGGGTCGGATAGTTCGGCACGCCTTCGAACATCAGCGTCGTCGCGCCGTTGGCGAGCGGCCCGTAGAGGATGTAGGAATGGCCCGTCACCCAGCCGACATCGGCCGTGCACCAGTAGATGTCGCCGTCATGGTAGTCGAAGACATATTGATGGGTCATCGACACATAGACGAGATAGCCGCCGGTGGTGTGCAGGACGCCCTTCGGCTTGCCGGTCGAGCCTGACGTATAAAGAATGAACAGCGGGTCCTCCGCCTTCATCCTTTCCGGCTCGCAATCGGGCTTCACCGAGGCCTCTTCCTCGTGCAGCCAGACGTCGCGCCCTTCGACCCAGTTGATCGCAGCGCCGGTGCGGCGCACCACGACGGCCTTGTCGACCTTGACCCCGGCCTCGTCCGCAATCTCGATGGCCTTGTCGGTGTTGACCTTCAACGCAATACGCTTGCCGGCGCGCAGGCCCTCGTCGGCGGTGATGACGAAATTCGACTTGCAGTCGATGATGCGGCCGGCCAGCGCATCCGGCGAGAAGCCGCCGAACACGACGGAATGGATGGCGCCGATGCGCGCGCAGGCCAGCATGGCTATCGCGGCTTCGGGGATCATCGGCATGTAGATCGCGACACGGTCGCCTTTCGCCACACCGAGGTTGCGCAGGGCATTGGCGAACCGGCACACTTCCGCGTGCAGCTCGCGATAACTGATCCTGCGCGAGACGTCCGGATCATCCCCCTCGAACAGGATCGCGGTCTTGTCGCCGCGTTGGTCGAGATGGCGGTCGAGGCAACTGACGGTCGGGTTCAACACCCCGTCCGCGTACCAGCGGATGTGCAGATCCTTCTCGTCGAAGGAGACATCCTTGATTTGCGTGGGCGGGGTGATCCAGTCCAGTCGCTCCGCGGCTTTGGCCCAGAAGGCTTCGGGATCGCGAAGCGACTCCGCGTACAAGCGCTCGTAATCGCCGGGCTTGATCTGCTCGGAGGCAGCGAACGCGGCAGGAACGGGATGCACGGTGCTCATCGCGGGATCTCCTTCAAGCCAGGCAAGGGATCAAGCGTAGCAAATCGGCGGCGACGCGGACGTGAAAAAAACGTCAGCCCTGCGGACCCGGCGGCAGTTGTCGCTTGGCGTCTTCCGGCTTGCGGACGGTGCTGCGCAGCGCGTCGATCTCGCGCTGGGTCATGTGCTCGGGGCGCGAACTCGCGCGCACGTGCCGGTCGATGAAGAGCAGCGCGGCGGCGAGCCCGCAGAGGAAACCCACCGCAATGCCGAAACCCATCCAACCCGGCGAGTGGCTGGCAAACGCGAGCATGAAAGCCAGTATCGCAACGCTGGCCAAACCCCAGATCATGAACTTTCCCCGGTTTGCTTTCGCGCCGATCATAGCGCAGCGGCCCCCGGTCGGCGTATCGTCAAACCATCGAGCCCAGGAATCCGCAAGATGGTCGCCCTTCCCTCGGTTGCGCTCGCCGGCGTGCTGTCCTGGGCGTCGGGTTTCCGGTTGTATGCCGCGCTGTTCATCGCGGGCATGCTGGATCGTTTCGACATGGTCACGCTGCCACCGCAGCTCGAGGTCCTTGCGCATGCGCCGGTGCTTGTCCTGACCGGGGCCTTGCTGGTGGTCGAGTTCCTGGTGGACAAGGTTCCCGCGATCGATTCGGTGTGGGACAGCGTGCAGACGTTCGTGAGGGTCCCGTTGGGAGCGTTGCTGGCGTGGGGCGTGTTCGCACAGGCATCGCCCGAGACCCAGACCATCGCGGCGATCCTCGGTGGCGCATTGGCGGCAGGCACCCACATTGCGAAGGCCGGCACCCGCGCGGCGGTCAACACGTCGCCGGAGCCTTTCTCGAACTGGGGCTTGAGTTTCTCCGAGGACGCCGTGTTGCTGCTCGGGATGTGGCTGGCCTTCCAGCACCCGGTTGTGTTCGTGGTGCTGCTTGCGCTGTTCGCGTTGCTGCTGGTCTGGCTGATTCCGAAATTGTGGCGTGGCTTGATGGCGTTGAAACGCGGATTCCAGCGCCTGTTCGCGCGCGGGTCGCTGCGTGGGGGCTGAAGCGTGGATGAAAAAGGGCCGCGGTCGCGGCCCTTTTTCGTATCGCGTACAACGATGATGGCTATTTCGGTGCGGGGCCTTTCACCGCCGTGACGAAGCCATCCGGACGCAAGTACTGCTTGAACACGGTCTGGATGTCGGCCGCGGTCATCGCCATGTACTTTTTCGCGGCAATCGCGTCGGCGTCCAGCGGCTTGCCCTGCATGGACAGGCTCAGGAAGCTGTTCGCGATCGACGAGAAACTGGATTGACCCAGCGCCAGCGAACGCAGCATCTTGCCCTGGGCCGCGTGCAGTTCCACGGCGGTGACCGGCGTGTCCTGCATCTGTTTGACGTCGCGGATCACCACGGTGCGCGCCTGCCCGACCTTGTCCGGATCGCAACCGTAGTTGACGCTGAAACGCCCGCGGTGTTTCTGCAGGTTGACGCTGCTGTAAACGCCGTAAACCAGGCCGCCCTTGACGCGCAAATCCTGCATCAGGTGCGCGTCGAACCCGCCGCCAAGGATCTGGCTGCCCAGGTTCATCGCGTAACGGTCGGAGCTGTTCTCGTTCATCGGTATGGTCTGGGCCAGCGTCACCGAATCCTGCACCGCCGAGGAATCCGGGGTGTGGAATTCGCTGGGCTTGTTGTCGGGCACGGCCGGGTAGTGGGTGTTCGGCTTGGGTCCGGAGACAGCTTTCCAGCCCCCGAATGCGGCTTCGGCCACCTTGCGCGCATCGGCGGGCTTGACGTCGCCGACGATGACGATGGTGGTCATGTCGGGGCGGAAGACTTGCGTGTAGTAATGCTGTACATCGGCCAGCGTCAGCCCGGCCACCGATTGCGGCGTGGCGTGGCGCAGGTCGGGGTCATTGGCGGGGTACAGTGCGCGCAGGAGATGCAGATTGTTGAGAAAGTTCGGTGACTTGATCCGTCCCGCCACCGCGCCTTCCTGGTTGTGCTGCATGACCTTGAAGGCCTGCGCCGGCATGTTCGGGTGCAGTTCGTTGTCGGCGAGCAGTTGCATGCCCTTGGCGAAGTTCGCCGCCGGCACCTTCAACGAAAAACTCGAGCCCGCGTTTTCATGCGCGCTGATCGCGTCCAGCGCGGCCTGGAATTGCAGGCGGTTCATGTGGGTGGTGCCGAAGTTGAACAGCGAGTCCAGCACGCTTGCCACGCCCTCCTGTCCCTTGGGCGCCTGCAGATCCTGATGGGTCCTGATCTCGCCGAACACCTCGACGGTCTTGCTGACCGATTCCGGCTGCACGATCACGCGCAGGCCGTTGGCGAGCGTGAACGAGGACGGGTTGGTCTTGAGGTTCGGCAACTCCAGCTTGGCGAAGTCGGCTTTCGCCCAGTCGGGCAACGTCACCGCGCCGCTGGGCTTGCCGCCGAAACTCTCGGCACCGCCGAAGCCCTTGCTGGCGACCGGCTTGCCCGAGGAAGTCGGGGTCAGGATCGCGGTGATCGCGTGCGCCGGATCAAGGACCTTCTTCGCCAGCGCGTTGACCTCTTCGGGCGTCACCGCCGCGATCGCGTCGCGGATGTCATCGGGTGATGCGCCATTCCGGAACGCCAGGGCCGACGACCAGGCATTGGCCAGCCCCGACACCGAATTCTTCTTGTACTCGAGGTCGGCAATGGCTTTTTTCTTGGCGGCTTCGACCAATTCGGCCGGCACGCCTTGGGAGGCCGCTTCGGCGATGATGGCCTGCATGTTGTCCAGGACTTTCCCGGAGTCGCCGCCGCGCGGGAACCCGGCCAGTGCGAAGGCAATGCCGGCGTGCGGCATGAAACTGCCGCCGAACTCGCCGAACAGCGCCTTGCCCGTCAGTCCCATCTCGAACAGCTTGCCGCGCTTCGAGGCGAGCGCGTCGGACAACACCAGCGCAGTGGCGTAGTCCTTGTCGCGCAGGCCGGGCAAGCGCCATGCCATCGCGGTGATGCCGACCGGAAAATCCGACGGCAGCTTGACGGTTTCGGCCTTGACGGGTTTGAACTCGAAACTCGGCCGGGCGGGCAGGGTCTTTCTCGGAATGTCGCCGAACAGCTCTTTTACCTGCTTCAGCGTGGAAGTCGGATCCACATCGCCCGCGATCACCAGGATCGCATTGTTGGGGGCGTACCAGGTGTCGTGGAACTTCTTCAAGTCCGCGGCGGTGGTCTTGTCGAACGAGGGCCGCGTGCCGAGCCCGGAATAGACATACGGGGTGCCGGCGAACATGTGCGGCAACAGCGAATGGCTGTAGAACTTGTAAAACGGGTTGGAGTTGTCGCGCGAGACTTCCTGCTCGATCGCGCCGCGCTCCTTGCTCCAGCCTGCCTGGGTCATGTCCACGCCGCGCATGCGGATCGCTGCCACGTGCAGGGCGACATCGAGGTCCTGCGCCGGCACCGTGAAGTAGTACTGGGTGGCCGCGTGGGTGGTGTCGGCGTTGAAGTTGCCGCCCATGTCGGAGGCGATCGCGAGCAACTGGTCCTTGGAAAGGCCCGGACTGCCGCGGAACATCATGTGTTCCACCGCGTGCGCGGTTCCGGGAAAGCCGTGCGGCACTTCGTCCGAACCCGCGAGGTAATTCATCTCGGTGGTCACCACCGGCGCCAGCGTGTCGCGCACAATCACCACGCGCAAGCCGTTGTCCAGCGTCGCGCGCGTCACGTTCGCATCGTTCGTCGCGGCGATGGCCCCACCCGCCATCAGCGCCAGTGAAATCGCCGTGGCCAACCCCATCAGTCTTCTCTTCATCGTCGGTTCCTTTGCTTGCATGGATGAACACGGGGCCGCGTGGCGACCCGCCAGTGGCCTGCCCCGGCGCGACACCGACGCGGGCGTCTCCCCGGACACCAAACCGACATCCTCCCTCGCGTCGGTGGATTCAGCACAAATGGATATGCACGACATGCCAACGCTCATCGACTGCAGCGTGGTCATCGCGCAAAAACCCATGCACCATACACCCGCAGCGCGACGCAGGTGATTGCCGGCGGCCAGGCGTGTCGGGCTGCGCGCTGCGCTCCCAATGACAAGCGCAGCAGCGCGTCCACCATCCCGCGCACACACGATCGAGGCAATAGGCAAATCTCCCGAATGGTCGTCAGGATTTCCCTACGAGGATGATGACGACCGAACGGACGGATCTGGCACGAAGGCGCACGCGTCACAGGGCAGTTCCAACGGGACGCTATCCGCGAGGCTTGTTGTGCTTGCGCGGTCCCGCATACTCGACTTCGCCAAAGTCCACGTCGGGACCCGGCCTTGGCAGATTCCTTCGCGCGACGGAAAGTTTGGCTTTGGTGGCATGTCGCAAGCGCCGAGACGGGGCGGCGTATGCTGGCCGGATGCAAGCGATGCCGCCGTCGCGCATCAAGGGTCGCGGCGCTGCCTCCAACCCGGAGGGGCGTTTCGAAAGTGTGCGCCATCACGCCGAGGACGACGGTTGGCAAAGCGCGCTGCTCGACGAGGTCACGCCGCGTCCACGCACCGAAGTCACCGGGGAACGCGCGCGCAGTGTGATCACCCGCAACGACTCACCCGACATCGCCTTCGAGCAGGCGATGAACCCCTATCGTGGCTGCGAGCATGGATGCATTTATTGCTTCGCGCGGCCGTCGCACAGCTACCTCAATCTGTCGCCGGGACTGGACTTCGAGACGAAGCTGCGTGCCAAGAGCAATCTTGCCGAGGCGTTGCGCGCGGACCTCGCCAAACCTGGTTATGTGCCCAGGCCCATCAACATCGGCAGCAACACCGATCCGTATCAACCCGTCGAGAAAAAGTGGCGGCTCACCCGTGCCGCTCTGCAGGTCCTAGCCGAGTGCCATCATCCCTGCACCATCGTCACCAAGAACGCGCTCGTCGAACGCGATCTCGATTTGCTGGCGCCGATGGCGCGCGCAAAGTTGGTACAGGTGTTCGTGTCGGTGAACTCACTCGACAACCGGCTCGCCGCGAAACTGGAACCGCGCGCCAGCGCGCCGCACCGGCGCCTGCAGGCCATCCGTGCGCTGACCGAAGCGGGTGTGCGGGTCGGCGTGCTGGTCGCACCGATCATTCCGGCGTTGAACGACCGCGACATGGAAGCGGTACTGGAACGTGCCGCGGAAGCGGGTGCCAACATGGCCGGTTACACCGTCGTGCGCCTGCCGTGGGAATTGAAAACCCTGTTTCGCGAGTGGTTGGCGATCCACGTGCCGCAGCGCGCCGAACACGTCATGAGTTTGATCCGGCAAATGAACGGTGGCCGTGACTACGATGCGGACTTTCGCACCCGCATGCGCGGCCAGGGGCCGTTCGCGGAGTTGCTGCGCAAGCGCTTCGAGGTGGCCTCCCGCCGCCACGGACTGGTCCGCGCCCGCACGCTGCAACTGGATTGCACGCGATTCACGCCGCCGCGCAAACGCTCACCGCAGGGCGAGCTTTTTTGAGCAGACGGGTCGCATGGGTCCTGCACGAGGATGTGCGCGATGCGGTCGCCCGCGGGCGCGGGGGAGCTTTGGCCTACGCATCGCGTGCGGTGGTGAAAACCGTCAAGGTGGCGAGAGATCGGCACCCGGGATTTTGGCAAGCGGGCACCGGCCGCACGGCGCTGCGCCGCACCGACGCCGACCGACGCAACCTTACTCCCGAAACGTCGGTTGCGTCGGGCGCGTTGCCTGTTCGCCGGATGCGTCGACGCTCAGTTCATCGACGTTGTCGCGCCGGGTGGTCGCGGCCGGGCTCTCCGCGGCGGGGTCGCGTTCGCGATGCTGCATCTTCCGCAGTGCTTCCATTTGCGCTTTCAGGGCCTGGAGTTGCACGGTATGCCGGTGCAGCGCCGCCATGATCGCCCACAGCAGGATGCACTGGACGATGAGCAGGATGCCGATGTCAGTCGTCGTCACGGTGTGGCTCTCTCGCGGCGGGGCATTTCCCGCGGGGAAAGGGCAGGCCGGACGAGCAACCAGGAGTTTCCCCACGCGACCATCTTTCCCTGCATGCGTAGGATACAAGCAATATTCATGCCCTGCCGGCGGCCGGGCTGTCGCGCAGTAACCGTCACGCATGCGCTTGCTTCGTCGAAGGTCGTTCTGGCGACGTGTGGCGAAAGATCCGCGACAGACTTCAAACGTGCGCACGCCGCCCGCAGTCGATCGATCATTCGCCGACATGCGATGCGGACCCGCCAAAATGAATTGCAACGATTCACCAATGATTCAAATACGTAAACACATTCATGTTCATTGGTGAATTCAAATGGGAATCGACTCGGAATATTCAGCGCATGTTTTTCGCGTGTTGAGACACTTTGATTCCAGCAAGCGAGAGTCCCCCACGGATGATTTCCACGGCGCATACGGTGTTGTCGGCATGCCTGGTGTCGGTCGGTGCGTC
This sequence comes from Rhodanobacteraceae bacterium, assembly GCA_035717365.1. GTDB lineage: Bacteria > Pseudomonadota > Gammaproteobacteria > Xanthomonadales > Rhodanobacteraceae > 66-474. Next base: position 23,307 of record DASTIS010000153.1, on the reverse strand, counting down.
GGCACTTGGCTTGTGCGTGTTGGTTCCCATCAGCAGGCCGGCCGGTCTGCTCGATTATCCGGATGCCCGCAAACGGCATGCGTTTGCGACGCCCCTGGTGGGAGGCTTGTCGATTTTCGCGGGCATGCTGGCCGGATGGTTGTGGCTCGGCCGGATGCAACGATTCGACGATGTCGTGCTGGCCACGGCGTGCGCGCTGGTCGCGCTCGGTGCACTGGATGATCGTTACGGCCTGCGCGTGAGCGTGCGGGTGGTCGTACAGGTTCTTGCGATCCTGATCGTGATTTCAACGACGGGCGTGTACGTGCATTCGCTCGGCATCCTGCATGGACACGAACTGACGCTCGGATGGCTGGGGATTCCGTTCACGATCCTCGCCGTGATCGGGTTGATCAACGCGTTCAACCTGATGGACGGCATCGACGGGTTGGCCGGTTGCCTGGCGCTGGTCAGCACCGGCGCCATTGCGCTGCTCATCCCTTCGCGGATGCCAGCCCCGCCGACCGTCATCGTGCTGTTGCTCGCGGCAGCGCTGTATCCCTATCTCCTGTCCAACCTCGGCTTGCTGGGACGCAAGGCCAAGGTGTTTCTGGGCGACTCCGGCAGCGTGGTGCTGGGTTACGTCATCGCCTGGACGTTGATCACACTGAGCCAGAGTACGCCGCGCCATATTTCGCCCGGCCTGGTGCTTTGGTGTGTCGCGCTTCCCGTCATGGATACGCTCGCGGTGATCTTTCGCCGCCTGAAGCGCGGCGTGTCGCCGTTCACGCCGGATCGCACGCATATCCATCATCTGCTGATGAACGCGGGGCTGGGTCCGCGCCGGACACTGGTTTACCTCGTCGTGTTCGCCGCGGTGCTGCCTTTCGTTGGCGCGGTCATCCACGCGCAGCTGGGAGCGATCGCGAATCTTGTCGCCTTCATCGTTGTGCTGATCCTGTACGGGGTCTTCACCAACCGACTGGAGCGCAGGCAAGCGGCGCGGCAGGGCATACCGGCCATCGCCGCGAGGCCTGCTTCGAGGAAGATGGATTCCTGAATCGGGCGCATCGCGCGCCGCGTTCAGGGGGTGGCCGGGACCGCGCCCGAATGGCCCAGGACTTCGTCCCAGGTCTCCAGCGTGCGCCGGATGACGATGCGTTCGTCGAACCGGGCCAGCGCCTTGGCGTGCGCCGCCAGCCCCAGTCTCCTGGCCAGCGCCGGCGTGTCCAGCAACCGCACCACCGCCGCGAGCAGGGCCCCGGCATCCCGCGGCGGCAACAGCAATCCGTCCTTCCCGTCGGTCACCACGTCCCGGCAACCCGGCATGTCCGTAGTGATCAGCGGAATCGCGCAGGCGGCCGCTTCGATCAACGATTTCGGCAGCCCCTCGCGGTAGTAGCTCGGCAGGACCACGATGTCGGCCGATGCGAGCAACGCCGGCATGTCTTCGACATGGCCGGTCCATTCGACGATACCTTCGTCGACCCAGCCGCGCACGGTTGCTTCGGGCACCGCCGCGGGGTTGCCCGGATCGGAAGCACCCGCGAGGACGAACCGGACCTTCCTTCCGCGTGCACGCAGCGCGCGCGCCACCTGCACGTATTCCGCCAGCCCTTTTTCCCACAGCAATCTCGCCGCCAGCAGCACGCGGGGCGGATCGTTGATTGGCCTGGACGGCGGCACGAAGCGCGTGCAATCCACACCGGAACCGGGGATCACGAGCACGTGACCGTTCTCGATCAAGCCATGCCGCATGAACACCCCTGCATCGTCGTTGTTTTGCAGGATCAACCGCGAACGCCTCCCGCGCAGCGCGACCCGCAGCAGCAATCGCACCAGCGGACGCAACAGCCGCGCGCGTCGATCGTCACTGGCGAACACGTACCCCAACCCCGCCACGGCATTGATCCGCGCGGGGACACCGGCCAGCATCGCGGCGAGCGATCCGTAGACCGCGCACTTGATGGTGAAGTTGTGCACCATCGCGGGGCGTTCGTGCTTGAACAGAGCTACCAGTTCCGCCAGCACCCGGATCTCGCGCAGCGGGTTGAGGCTGCGGCGATCCATCCCCGTCAACGGCGTCCAGCGCAGCCCCAGTTTGCGCAACCGCGCGCCGTACTCGCCGGGCGGCGAAACCAGCAACACCTCGTGGCCCGCAGCCTGCGCCGCCAACGCCAGCGAGCGCCGGAAGTTGTAGAGGTACCAGTCGGTGTTGGCGAACAGGATGATCTTCGACATGCCGCGGCTCCTAGGGCGCCGAATCAACGCCGATCGTTCGGTGCAGCGTGTGCGTTGCTGCAGCTCGCCCGCACCTGGTGAATCACGTCCAGGTACTGGTCGAAGTCCGCATTGACCGGGCCGGGTGCGTACGGGCCGTCGGTTTGCCACGCGCTGCCCTTCCCGTAGATCCAGACGTATCGTTTCGACGCGGCGTACGCAGCTTCGAGGCGCTGCTTGAACCGCGCCGGGGTCTCGCGGGCGGACTTGTCCCGCTGGGTCGGACCAAGCGTCCACAGTCCCGGGGACGCGCTGAGGTTCATCGCCTCCGCGCTGCGCCCCATCAGTTTTTCGTAACTGTCGCGTGAACGCTGCGCCGAGGGCCCCATGCCTTCGGCATTCCTGCTGTAGGTTTGTTCCATCGCGATCACGACGTGCTTCCAGGGCACCGACAGCAGGCCGCGCACGAACGGCACCGACAATTCGTAGGCGTCGTAGCGCGGCGGCTTGCCCGATTTCATGCCGTGCACCTGCGACTTGAATCGTTGTACCAGCGTGTCGTACCGATGGGTCTGTGCCAGCACGTCCGGAAGCACGATCAGCGTCATGCCGGGGTAGGCCTTGTGCATGGCCTGGCCGATCGCGCGCCCTTCCTGTTCGACGGTCGACGCCAGTTCAGGCTCCCCGGCGGGGCCACCCCAGGTCGGCTTGTACGGCTCGAGGTCCAGTGCCATGCCCTTGAACCCGGCGTGGCGGGCCAGCTCGGCGGCATGCGCGAAGCGCTTCACCACCGCTTCGTTTTCACGCTTGTCGTGCCAGTCATGGGCCTTGTAAAGGGCGACCTTGATGAAGTTGTCCGTGACCCCGTATTTCGAGTAGATGGATTGGAACCGGCGCGCCTTTTGCCACAACTCGCTGTCGGGATCGGTGCCGACGTCGACCCGCCAGTGCGCCATGACGTTGTTCAGGAAGAAGCCCTGCACGCCGACGGTCTTGCCCCAATAGGCAGCCTGTTCGGCGTTGGTCTGGGTGCGGAGATCGACGCCGTCGAACATCAACAGCTTCGGGCATTGGGCGCCGAAAGCCGGGTACCAGGCGCCTGCCAGCAGAACGCAAAGGGCCATCCGGGCCAGCATCGATCGGTGCGTGGGGTTGTCCATGTCGTGCGCTCCTCCCGTCGGCGTCGACGGATCGGGGCCCGCGCACGGCGGTTTGTGTGCGCGGGCGGAGTCTTCAGGAAGCAGCCGGTAGTCCGGCCGCTGCAGGATGCAGCTCGTCGATGGGTCCTGCGGGCCGCAGTTTCGACTTGAGCAGGAAGATCATCTCCTGCGAAAGCGCGGGGGCGATCCAGTTCCTGGCCACGACGTCGAACAGGGGTTCGAGTTCCGCGCGAGCTTGCGCCAGGCTGCAAAAACACAATGCATCCCTTCGACCACCAAAGATCGCAGCCCTCAATGACCGCCGCATGCCGTGGAAACCGTTTTCGATTCCGAAGGAAACGATGGCGTGGGGCGCGATGCGCGCGAATTGCCGCAACATGCGCATGCGCAACGCGGAAGGCACGCGGTGCATCAGGCGCAGGCACACCACGACGTCAAAGGCGCCATCTTGGAAATCATCGAGCTCCGCCGCATCGGCGACCTGGAAGGTGACGTGCCCGTGGCCTGCCTTCGAGAACTCGGCCTCGGCCCGCTTCAGCATGCTCGGCGAGACGTCGGAGGCCACCACACGCGTCCCCAGCGACGCGAACACGCCGGCAAGCTTGCCCGTGCCGGCGGGGATATCGAGCGCGCTGCGGTGCGGAATTCGCGCCAGCGCGGATCGCACCACGCGCCGTTCACGGTTCGCCACGACCCGCGAGGGAAGATCGCGCCAGCCGCGCGGCGACGCGTACATGTCGTGATAGCGCTGCGCCGTGGCCTCGTCCTGATAAAACCCCCGGGTGTCGCGCTCGTAGTCAAAACCCATGGCTTGTCACCCATTTCTCGAGTTGCAGGAAATAGGCAGCCAGGTACGGTCGACCCAGGAGCCGCGGTACGCCGTGCAGCGCCCGCAAGGCCCGTTCAGCAAAATGCCGCCTCATCGCGATCGTTTCGTGCAGAAAATAATTGAGCAATATCTTGTCGACCGGCCGCGATGCGGCATGTTCGTAGGATGACACCAGGTCACGGGATTCGAAGCCGGTCCATATTTTCGGCGATCCGCCTTTACCCCAGTTAACCATCAGCAGTGAAACGAGGAAGCGTGCAAGATCGTTTTCCGGTACGCCGCGATGAACAACTTGCGGATCGAAAAACAACCATGCGTTGCGATCGCGGTCGTATCTGAAATTGCGGACTTCGAAGCCCTCGATGCAGAGCGTGCGCTCGCGCTCGGCGATGCGCCGGAGCACGTTCGCATCGGGGCGGAGATGGTTGTGGACGAGGTAATCCTTGAGCGGATAATGCAACGCGGCATCGCCTGCGGCGTGCAACCGGGCCAGCAACGACATGGCGTCGCGCAGGGCCGTGGCACCTTGCGCGCCGCCGCGCCGTCGCAACGTCACGCGCAAGTCGGGGCCCGACAAGTGGGGATACACGACGCAGGCGTGGTCCACCCGCAACGGGCGGCAGACGCGCCCGCTGAAGCGGTGCAAAAGCTGCATGTCGGCATATTCGCGGCGGGCCTGTTCGATGCACGCGGGGTCCAGCCAGTCGCGCGCCGGGTCGTCGCTGTTGCGGAAGATCTTGTAGAAATTGTCCTCCGACGAGGCCACCCAGGATTCCTTGCGTGGCGCGAACGCGAGCGCGGCGATCCAACCCGCGCGCCTCGCTCGCGGCTCGTCCGCATCCCGCGGCAGCGCGGCCTGCCCCGTCATGCGACGACCTCGTCGCGCACTGGCAAACGGTCGCGCGTGGTTTCCGCCAGCCAGGCCTGGAACATCAGCACGTCCCACAGCCGGGCGCCTTCGTTGGTCGTTCCCGCAAGGTGGGCGTCCAGAAGTTGCCTCACGGGTCCGGGATCGAAATAGCCTTCTTCCCGCAGCCGTCGTTCGTCCAGCAGTGCCTCCGCCCAATCGCGCAGCGGTCCGCGCAACCATTCGCCGATGGGGACGCCGAAGCCCTGCTTGGGGCGGTCCATCAGTTGCCGCGGCACGTACCGGTACAGGACTTCCCGCAACAGCCATTTGCCTTGCCCGTGCCGGACTTTCTGCCCGACGGGCATGCGCCATGCGAATTCCGCAACCCGGTGATCCAGCAGTGGCACCCGCGCCTCCAGGCTCACCGCCATGCTGGCGCGGTCGACCTTGGTGAGGATGTCACCCGGGAGGTAGGTGACCAGATCGTTGTACATCATCCGCTCGATGCCCGAGCCCACGTTCGAGTCCGTCGCCGGATTGCCCGCGACCACCGGTTCGATCGCATGCAATACCACGGCGGCCGGATTGCGGGTGTGCGACATCAGCAGTCGATAGCGCTCTTCCTGCGAACCGGCTTCGAGCATGCGGGCCAGGACTGCCACCTTCGATTTCGGCCGTTTCATCCTCAATCTCGCCGGCAGGCAGGCGTTGAATCCCGCCAGCGCGGATTCGTGGAAACCGGCGTGGCGCGAGAGCGAGCGCGCCACCAGTCGCTGCATGCCGGCCGGCAGGTAGCCCAGCCCGCGCTCGATTTTGTGGGCGGCGAAATAGCGGCGATAGCCACCGAACAATTCGTCGCCGCCATCGCCGGAAAGGCTCACCGTGACGCTGCCGCGTGCCAGTTGCGACACCAGGAAGGTCGGGATCTGCGACGAATCGGAAAATGGCTCGTCGAAGATTTCGGGCAGCCGCGGCACCACGTCCAGTGCATCGCGTGCCGTGACGTACAACTCGTGGTGCGCCGTCTTCAGGTGCCTGGCCACCGCGTTGGCGTGCACGGCTTCGTCGTAGCACTTTTCCCGGAACCCGATGGAAAAGGTCTGGACCGGGCGCCCGGATTGCGCCTGCATCAAGGCGACCACCAGCGAGGAATCCACCCCGCCCGAGAGGAACGCACCCAGCGGAACGTCCGCTTCCATCCGCAGCGCCACGGCGTCGCGCAGCAATCGATCGAGCTCCTCGACCGCTTCGGCATCACCGAGGTGCAGGCGCTCGGCGGCGCCGGCTTCCGCGACTTCGCGCGCGGACCAGAATGTGCGTGTCCGCGAGGCCACGAGCGAATCGTCCGCCGGCGCTTTCGCGACGTCACCGGTCCCGAGCGTGAGGATCGTTCCCGGCTCCAGCTTGCGAATGCCCCGGTAAATGGAATGGGGCGCCGTGATGTAGTTGTGGCGCAACAGCAGGCACAGGGCATCGCGGTTGATCGCGTTGGCGAAACCGGGAACGGCCGTCACGGCCTTGAGTTCCGACGCGAACACGAACAGCGGGCCGACCCACCCGTAATACAGCGGCTTGATGCCGAGACGGTCGCGCACGAGCGAAAGCGAGCGTTCGCGGCGGTCCCACAACGCGAACGCGAACATGCCGATGAAACGCTTCAAGGCCTCGTCGGGTCCCCAGCGCTCGATCGCCGCGAGCATGACCTCCGTGTCCGAATGTCCGCGGAACGCCGCACCGAACCGCGAGAGTTCCCGCCGCAGTGGCCGGTGGTTGTAGACCTCGCCGTTGTAGACCATGACGTACCGGCCGCTGGCCGACACCATCGGTTGGTGTCCTTCCGGCGAAAGATCGATGACCGAAAGGCGTCGGTGGCCCAGCGCAATGCCGGCCGCGGCATCCCGAAAGAAACCCTCGTCATCGGGCCCGCGGTGGCGGATCGCGCGCGTCATCCGGCGCAGCGCGATCGCGCCGTTTTCCGCGCCAAGGCGGTGTGCAACGTCCCAGAAACCGGCTATTCCACACATGGTGAGAGCGTCCTCATGCAAGTCGTTTCGGCAAACGGCGATGCGGCATCCATGCGGCGACCCGTCAAATGACGTGGATCGGGAAGCTCCCGCGGCAACCCGTTCACGGCGGCAGGCCGGATCGCACGATTGATTTCTATGGGTACGTGCATCGTGTGTCCGTGACGGTCCGGTAGAGCTCGGCATAACAGCGTGCGCCCGAGTCGATGGCGTAGTGCTCCACGATGCGTCGGCGCGCGCGCCGGCCCAGTGCATGTCGACCTTCGCCGCCGAGTGCGGCGAGATTCGCCCACGCCGCGCACAACGCCGCGGCATCGCGCGGCGGCACGACCACGCCGGTGTCTGCAACGATCGCCGGCGCATCGCCCACATCCGTCACCACGCAGGGAACGCCGCACGCCATCGCCTCGGCGACCACGTTGGGAAAGGCCTCGCCCCACGCGGAGGCGGACGCGGCGACGTCCAGCGCATTGTTGATGGCCGCGATATCCGTGCGCCGGCCGCAGAGGCGAACGCGGTCGCGCAGATCCAGCTCGTCGATCAAGGCACCCAACGCGCGGTTTTGCGCGTCCGCGCCCTCGCCCACCAGGACGAACACGGAGCGCGGGCAACTCGCCGCAAGGTGCTTCGCCGCGTGCAGGAAGTTGGCGTGGTCCTTCATCGGATGCACCCGCGCCACCAGTCCGACCGCAAAGGCGTCCGGGGCGATCCGCAGCTCGCTGCGCAAGCGTGCGCGCTCCTCCGGACGGGGTGCGAATGTGCGGGTGTCGAAACCGTTCGGAATCACCACCGACCGGTCGCCGTCGTAACCGAAGGCGACATGCTGCGCGCGGCTGACAGCCGCATTGAAAATGATCCGCGCGGGCCGGCGGGAAAGTCGTGCGCCGGCCCGGATGACCCACCGCGTCGCCCGTTTCTCGCTTCGCAAGCCATGCAGGGAATGGCGGATGTTCCAGACGATCGGCGCGGACCCGCGCCACCCGGCCATGGACGCCATCAGGTTGGCGTGATACATCCAGCCCTGGACCACGTCGGAATGGCTGTCGCGCAGCATGCGGCGCAGGCGCAGGACCTCGTGCGGCAGCAAGCGACCGGGACGCATGTCGAGGTGATGCAGCTCCGCCCGGTCCGCCATCCGGGCGCTCATCGTTCCCTCGGCGGCCAATGCCACCACCACGTGCTCGAAGGCCGGCGGACGCAGGATCTGCAGCAGGCGATACAGCGCGGTCTGCGCGCCACCGGTATCCAGCCCGGTGATGACGTGGCAGATCTTCATGTGGAGGGCCCCGGCCCCGCGCGCCCGCGTCCTTGGTGGGACATGCGCGGATGGGCTCGACGTGCTTCGTCGACAACGTCGCCGGAGTCATCCCGGATGGTCTCGTGCTGCATCGTCACACGCTCCTCCCGGGCTGACGGGAAAGTCCCTCGTGCATGATTTCATCCGTGCGGATCGGGGGCGGCCGCGCGGGCGCAAAGCGTGGCCGTCGCCGGAAGCGGAAGCGCTGCCGGACGAGCGCCAGGATGCCGTAGTACTGGAAAACCACGATCAGCCCGTCCAGCTGCACCCGATGGCGCGGACCCTGGAGGGTCGGGAACATGCCGTACAGCAACGTCAACATCACGAAATAGATGACCATGTACCGGGCCGTCATCTTCCTGGTCCTCCATACCGCGAGCAGTCCGTAAAACTCGAGCGGCAGCAGGATCCAGAAGAACAATTGCGGCAGGTCGAGGAAGGCGTATTGCGGTTCCGTATGGAAGGGAATGGGCGTGGCGATGAAGCGCACGATGCCGGTCACCGGATTGCCGAGACGGGAACGAAACTCGTGATACGCGCTGCCGAGACTGCCCTGGTCGAGTCCGTACACGACAACGACCAGCGCAACGATCGCCGCCAGCCAGAGCCAGGGGCTGCGCCGGCCACGGTGCGAGACGATCAACGTGATCCCGAATGCCGCGCCGAGCATCAGCGGGACGTAGAAGCGTGTGGCCAGCAACACGAGGCCGAACCCGATCGTGATCGGGACCGCGCGCTTTGCCTTGCCGGCTTCGACGAGGGCGACGGCATAAACCACCCCCGCGGTTCCCATGGCGACGAGAATGTCCTTGAGGTTGGCGAGCGTGGACCAGGCAAGCATGGTGGGACTGAGCGCCAGGAACACGAACAGGCCGACGCTGGTATTGCGGCTCATGCCAAGCCCCATGCGCGCGGCCTTCATCAGCATGCCCGCCGCGACGAAGGTCAACAGGATGTTGGCCGCGACGGGTGCGAAATAGTGGCGCCCGAACGTGACGAGGGCGGTAGCGTTGTAGACGTAATAAAAGAGATTCGAACTTTCTACCGTGCTGCGGACGTAGTCGTAGTTGTGGATGAGGTTGAAGATGCCGATGCCGTCGCTGACCAGTTTTTTCCCGAGGCGCAAGTACCTCCAGTCGTCGAGAAAGGTGTAGGTGCCGTCGAAGATGAAACCGAAATAGACGAGGAACAGCCCCGCCTTCAATGCCGCGACCCAGCAGCTCAAGCCCACCCGGCGCGTGAACCACACGGAGAGCAGGAACCCGACGAACATGATTGCAATCGTGGGCCAGATCAGTTGGTCGATCGGGAAGGGATGCACGGCCATGGTCGCTAGGTGAACCTGCGGGTGGTGCAAAGCGCCCGGAGCGTGGCCGTGGAGTTGCGCAGCAACGCGTCCAGCGCATAGGCATCGACGATGCGTGCGCGGGCAGCCTTGTGCATGCCGTCGGCGGCATCGCGCTGCGCCAGCCACGGCAGGATGCTTTCGACGGCCGCCGCGAACGCTGCCGGATCGCGTGCCGCGACCACCGCGCCGCACCCACCCACGATGCGCGCCGAATCACCCACGTCGGTCACCACGCAGGGTCGGCCGCACGCCATCGCCTCGGCAATCACGTTGGGAAAACTTTCGCCGTAGGATGTGGAGGCGGCAACGTCCAGCGCGCTGTAAACCGCCGGCATGTCGCCCCGCGGTCCTGCCCAGATCAGGCGATCGCCAAGTCCCAGCGCATCGGCCTGCGAGCGCAACGTCGCCGCGTAGTCCGGTTTGCCCCCGCCGACGCAGACGAACCGCCAGCGGGGATCGCGCGCCGCGAGCATGGCAGCGGCCGCAAGAAAGGTGGGGTGGTCCTTCATGGGATCCAGGCGGCCGACCAGTCCAACCAGCAACGCGTCGTCCGGGACACCCCACGCCCGGCGCAGGTCCGCGCGGCCTTCGGCGTCGAAGCGGAACCGCGTCGTGTCGATGCCGTTCGGGATCACCCGGATGCGCGCGCGCGGATAGCCCAGCGCCGCATGGTGCGTCGCGCCGACTTCGGAATTGACGATGATCACGTCCGCCAGGCGTGCAAACATGCAACTGAGCCGGAACGTAAGGCGCGACGCCCAGTCGTAGCGCGACCGATCCATGTAGGCGGACCGCACGCCCCACACGACACGCGCGCGGCGATGGGCAAGCCTTGCCAGCAATGCCAGCAGGTTCCCGACGGTGAGGTAACCGTGGACGATATCGGGGTCGTTCTTGCGGAATGTCCGCCACAATCGCCACAGGAATCCGGCGACATCCCAGCGACCGCGCTTGCGCAAATCGATCACGGGAACGTTCGCACGGACGAGGTCGCGCTGGAAGGCGTCGCCCGCATAGAAGCAGGCTGCGGAGACATCCCAGCCGGAGCGGCGCAGGGCCGCGGCCAGCCCGACCAGTTGTCGCTGGGCCCCGCCCCGACCAAACGAGCGTATGAGGAACAGGACCCGCGGATTGCGGCCGTCCGCGGTCACGGTATGGTCCGTGATGCCGCGCATCGGCGCTGTCGGGGCGGCGGGATCGGGGGCGTTCATTCCCTGTCTCCCACGGCGGCGCGTGCATGGCCGCCGGTCGTCGCCGCGGTCCGTGCCAGCAGTGCATTCCACTGACCGATGATTTCGCGCATCGAATAAAGCGTGCGGACCTCGCGCGCTCCGTTTCCGAGACGCGCGCGAAGACCCTCGTCCCGCATCAGGGTGTCGAGCGCCGCGGCCAGACCGCGCGTGTCTTGCGCGGGGACCAGCCAACCGTTTTCGCGATGCCTGATCAGTTCGCGCGGACCGGCTTCGCAATCGAAACTCACGCAGGCCAGTCCCTCCGACATGGCTTCGAGCAGTGCGTTGGGGAAACCCTCGAACCGCGAGGACAGCACGAACAGGTCGGCGCGTCGCATCGCCTGCCGCACCCGGTTGTCGAAGCCCGGCAGCAGGATGCGGTCCGCGAGTCCGCGCGCGGCGATGGCTCGCGTCAGGGCCCCGCGCATCCTGCCTTCACCGAGAATGACCAGAATCCATTCCGGGTGACGGTCGGCAACTTGCGCGAACGCGTCGACCAGTCCATCGAAGCCTTTTTCGGGGGTGAGCCGCCCCACCGCCAGCAGGGTTCGTGGCCTGCCTGCGCGGGCGGCCTGCGGCGATGCCGGGGGCCGTGAATCGGGAGCCGGGTCGCCGAAACCGGGCGCGACGGGGTTGGGAATGACATCGACCGCGCAGTCGAGGATGGCTTCCATCCGGTCTGCGCAGCGTCGGGTTTGCGCCACCACGGCGGCGGCGCGACGATACATCGGGCGCCCGAGCATGCGCCAGACGCCGCCCGCCCAGGACGGCCCCGGCGCAGTGCGCTCGGAAACGATCACGCGCGTGCGCGCGCTTCCGGCGGCGATCAGCACCAATACGTTGGTGCGCGTGGTGAAGCTGAGCAGGGCGTCCGGCCGCGTCGTCCTGATCGCGCGCCGCAACGCGCGGATCCGGCCCAGGTTGTGGCCGATCGCATCCAGCAGATTCGAAGACCTCCCCGTCACGCCCAGCGCAATGCGACGCACCGCGGCATCCAGGGGATACTTGTCGGCCCGTTCCGACGCAAGCGTGATCAGCGTGATGGCGTGGCCGTTGTTCGCCCACGCGTTCGCGAGCGTGGTCATCACGCGTTCCGCGCCGCCACCGCCAAGTGATGGAATGACCAGGGCCAGTTTCATCGGACCCTGCCTTCGGCCGGCCCGGAACGCGGGTGCAGGTGTCGCGACATCACCGCGAGCCCCGGCGCGCGGCTTCAAAGTAGAGATTCTGGCCCGCACCTGTCACGCCCGCGTACAGCAGGCCCTTCTTGACCAGCCACTTCAGTCGCCCTTTCCAGTTGAGCATGTGCCAACCGACGAGATAGACGTGCTTGACGGTCACGTCCTGGAAGTCGCGCAGGAGCAGCCTGGAAAGACGCTCCTTGCTGAAGGACTGGACGTGCCCCACCGGATGGAATACCTCGCCGCATTTGGGGCATACGACCTGGTGTGCGTCGAGCCTTTCGTCCGCGGGGACGGTCCCGAGATAACGCCCATGGGGCCTGAGCACCCGCGTGATCTCGCGCAAGGTATCGGCGATCACGTCGTCTTCGAGGTGTTCCACGACCTCGGACATGATGACCACGTCGAACCAGTTGTCCGGAAATGGAATCGCTTGCGAATACCCGACCTTGGCATGTTCGGCATCCATGCCGATTTCCGTGCGGAGCCTCGCAATCGCGACCTCGCTTGGATCGAGCGAATGGACTTCGTGCCCCCGCCGGGCACGGATCATCTTCTCGAGATAGCCGTTGCCGACGCCGATGTTGAGCACGTTCCTGTCGGCGGCCGAAAGCTGGCGCGCCAGGAACTTCAGGCGTGCGGCATTTCCATCGAAGGTATGGATGCCCTGGCCCTGGTAGTAATCCCAGATTTTTTCCTGGTCCATCGATCGATCCTCAATCCGGTGGCATGACTGAAATTCAAACGACTGGGACGTCGTCCCGCACGGGCGGGGTGGCGGCGCCCACGCGCGCTGCGTGCGCGCTGCGCAGCCAGTGCCCGAGATCGCGTCCGGTGATGTCTTCCAACAGGTGGACATCGGACGCAAAGTGACGCTGCAATTCATTTCGCATGGACGGCTGCACCTTGTTGCCCGGGCGCGACTTCACGTTCGCGCGCCGCAGTGCGTCCAGCACGCCCCAGCGCCGGATACCCAGACCGTGCTTGAGCTGCATGGCCGCGGACGACAACCGGCGCGGCATCTTCTGCGTGCACAGGCCCAGCATCCGCGAGCGCGCGTGCTTGCGGGTGTTGATGCGGGGGAACTCGCGGCGCCCGTCGTCCGGCACGTCGAGAAAAGACAACACCTCGCGGTAGACGTGGCCCGGGTCGGCCATCAGATCGTCGAAGAACCACCACCCGACCTGCGCACGCGGGAAGATCCCGAGCAGGCGGCGCAACTGGTCGCCGAGCAGGGGCACGCGGTCGTACAGCAGCGCCTTGGGGTCGCGACACTGCCGTGGCACGTTGTTGCCGGTACGGCGATCCGCGCACAGCGCCCACGCGCGGTCGAAGTCGGCGACGTTCTCGTCGCAGGTCCAGAGCATCTGCGCGTGCATCGAAATCGCCATGTCGACGGGGTTGCGCAACATCACCAGCAGCCGCGCGTCGGGGAATTTTCGGTGCAGCTCGACGATCGCGACCCGTGAATACAGGTACAGGACGGAGGCCTCGCCAATGGCCAAGTGGGCTTCACAGGCATCCCGAAACAGCGACTCGTAATCCGCCCACTGCGCAACATGACGGTACGCGGGAAAATCGAAGGCAAAATAGTGCGGCTCTTTCGGCCGGCACATGAATACTTGCGGATGCGCACGCAGGTACGTGGCCAGCGCGGTGGTTCCGCATTTGGGTGCGCCAACAAGGAAGAAGTTCGGCAAGGCCATCGTCATTTTCCGGGCAGGCGAAGTACGGTGGGATTGACGTCGAGCCGGGTGCGTACGAACAGCAGCGCAGACAGGTTCCACGCCACGATCCCCGAAGCCGATGCGATTGCCGCGCCGATCAGGCCGAATCGCGGAATCAGTGCAAGGCTCAGCACCACGTTCAGCGCGGCTCCGAGGCCCATGAACCAGGATGCCTGGCGCTCGTAGCGCGTCATCGTCATCAGGAAGCCGACCGGTCCGGCCGCGGCGCTGACGCACTGTCCGCCGAGGATGATGAGCAGCGGAACGTACGCGACTTCGGCAAAACCCTTCCCGAACAATCCGAGGATCCAGGGCCCGGCGATCGCGAGCGCCAGCGTCACCGCGGCGGTGACGATGAAGGTCAACTTGGCCGCATGGCGTACCAGCCTGTCCAGCGTGGCGTGGTCTTTGGCCGCGTAGCTTTCGGCGATCATCGGCGCGAGGATCGTGTTGACGGCGGTAAGGCCATAGAGCGCAATCGCCCCAAGCCGCACCGCCGCGTAATACGGACCCACCTCGTCGGCGCCGGCCAACCCGCCGAGTATCAGCACATCCACGCGGTTGGAAACGATGCCGATCGTGGCCAACAGAAACAGTTGACGGCCCAGCCTGAACCAGGCGCCGACATCGTACGCGGCCTCGACACGCTTGGCGGCGGTGGGCCATGCGCGTGTCAGTCGCCATTCCGAGCAGGCGACGGCCGCCAGCGCCGCGACGACGTTGGCCAGCATCACCGCGGGCGCGGTCAACCGCAGTCCCAACGGTACGGCGAGGACTAGGACCAGCGAGATGAAAAGGATCGGGCGCACCAGACTGTTGTAGGCGCCGGCATTCACGGCCTGTTTGTGGCCGCGGAAAAATCCACCGTTCAACCCGAGTTGCGCCAGCAGCGGCAACAACAGGAAACTTGCCAGCAAGGTGCGCGCCACGCCGTCGTCGAGCCGCCCGCGCAGGCCGAGGACCACGCCCCCGCCGACCAGCATGATCGCGACGCTCGCGACGAGCACGATCAGGCCCGCGCCCCTCCGCAACCCGCGCAACCGGCCCCATTCGCGGCGCTGCAGGTAGACGGGAACGAAGCGCACGACGCTGCTGCTCTGGCCGAGCAATGCCAGCACCGCGAGAACGCTCACCCACGACAGCGCGTAGGCGTAAATGCCGTATTGCGACTTTCCCAGCAGGCGCGCCAGCAGCACGTTGATGACCAGGCTGAGGCCCGCGCCGCCGACCTGGACGAGCAGCGCGCCGGATGCGCCCCGCCGCAGCAGGCGCAAGGCCGAGGCGAATTCGACCGGACCGTGGCGGGAAGCGGCAGCTGCGTCGGACACCCCGGTTGCCTCAGGGTGCATCGTCCGTTCTCCGGGACAGGCACGTTGCGGGTTCGCCGTGGGCCGGGGATCGGGTCATGCAGTGGCCCCGTACCCGTGGTAATCGTAGGCGGAGGGTCCACCGTTGCGCTTTTCCGTGCCGTTGAACACGACGCCCTTGATGTAGACGCCGCTCTGGCCGAAGCGCTGCATCGAGAGTTCGACCTCACGCGACTGGTTGAGTCCGAACCGCACCACCAGCAGGCTGGTGCCGACGTGGTGACCGATGATCGTCGCGTCGGTGACCGAGAGGATCGGCGGGCTGTCGATCACGACGAGGTCGTATTGCTGGGACACCCTCTGCAACAGCGCAGCGAAATTCGGCCGCATCAACAGTTCCGACGGGTTGGACGGTTTCCTGCCACTCGGAATGAAGTCGAGATTGTCGACGCCATCGACGGGACGGACCGACTCCTCGACGATGATCTGGTCGGCAAGGAGTTCCGACAGGCCGTTGTCCGCCCGGCCCCCCACGATGGTGTGCAGTTTGCCGTCGCGCATGTTGGCGTCGATCAGCAGGACGCGTTGGCCCGCTTGCGCGTTGATCGCCGCGAGATTGGCGGAGACGAAAGTCTTGCCGGCATTCGGACTGGAACCGCAGATCATGATGCGGTTGTCGGTCGCGTCGGGCGAAGTGAAGTACAGGCTGGTGCGCAAGCTTCGCAAGGCTTCGGCGGCGAGGTCCGCGGGCGCGGCCAGCGCGAGCAGGCGCTGCCGCCGTCGCGCGAACAGGTGCGTCCTGTGCTGCGACAGCGCGAGTTGCTGCTCGCTCAGTGGAATGGCCGTGTAGACCGGCAAGCCCAGTTGCTCGATCTCGGCCGGGTCCTCTACGCCGCGCTTGAACAACTGCCGCAGGAAAACGAAGGCCACCGCGAACACGCCGCCGGCAACGGTGCTGCCCACCACCGCCATCATTTTTTTCGGCTTCGCCGGATCGGTGATGTCGACGGTGGGTTCGTCCACGATGCGGGTGGTGCCGACCGCGCCTGCCTGCGCGATTTCCAGTTGCTGTGCTTCGTTGAGCAGGCCCGTGTAGGTGGTGTCGAGCACATGCACGTCGCCGTTAAGGCGCAACAATTCGCGTTGCGTGTCCGGCATCGTGGACATCTGCTTTTGCATGTCGGCTTTGTGCGCGCGCAACATGGCAATCTGGTTCACGATGGCCTTGTAGGCCGGGTGCTGCGGCGTGTACAGGCGCGCCGCCTCGATGCGTTGTGTCTCGAGCCGCCGCAGGTTGCTGTCGATGTCGTCGATCTGGGTGAGCAGGCTTTGCGTCTGCATCGGCACGTTGACCGAATGCGCCTTGACTTGAAACGCGTTGAGTGCCGCTTGCGCGTCTTCCAGACGCTTCTTCACCACCGGCAATTGCTTGCGAACGAACTTCAGGCTGTTGGCCGCCTGCGCCGAGTTGCGGCCCACGTTCTGTTCGAGGAACGCCTGGGTGACGTGGTCGAGCACATGGACCGCCAACTGCGGGCTGGAGCTGTTCAGGCTCAGGACGATGACGTTGGAATCCTGCCGGGTCGGCTGGGCGTTGATGGAGGCCCGAAGCCCGGAGACGGTCGACGCTTCGTTGTCGCGCCTGACGTGGAAATGCATGCCGGGATTGGCATGCATGCCGGTCACCAGCATGCTGATGCCGGACTGCTTCGCGGGTTGCCCGACCTGCCCGTGCAACAGCAGTTGCCCGCGCTGCAGCGGGATCGCACTGTCCTCCCACAGCGAGTAGGCGCCGTCCTTTCCGGCGATCAGGGTCAGGTCCTTGCCGAGCAAATCGTCCGGCACGTCCAGCTTCTTGACGCTCAGGTTCGAACCGCCCCAGTCATACTGGGCCAGGCCGGACCACGGCTTGGCGACGTCGCCCGGTTTTGCCGGCGTGTACAGCCGCGCGGCAAGACTTCCCAGCAGCGGGATCCGATAGGGCGAGACGTCGATGTTCAATTTGAGCGCGTCAACCGCGTGCTTGACCACCGAATACGAGGTGAGGATCGACGCCGCGTCGGTGGCTTCGGGATTGTTGGATGCCCCCACCGCCTGCTCGACCGCCGCGATGCCCGGCAGCATCGGCGCCTGTTCGACCTGCAGCAGCGCGGTGGCCCGGTAGACCGGCGTGGACAAAAAGGCGTAGGCGAGCCCGAGCAGGAAAAAGATCGCGGTGACCGTGATGATCAACCGCTTGTGGTCGATCAAGGTACCGAGCATGGCGCGCACGTCGATCTCGTCGCCGGATGGCTCCGCTGCGGGCGGCGGCAGCGCGGGGGCGTCGATCAGGGTGTTTTGCGGGTATTCAAGTCGTCTTGTGGGTGTCATGCAGTGCATCCAGGCCCGTCCGGGCCGGTGAACAGGAACACCGAACGCGGATGAGGAACGCGGAAAAGCGAAGCGGGGAACTCGCCTGCAAGCCTGGTCCAGGCGCGCTCCGGTTGTACGCGTGCGATTTCATCCGGTCGTCGCTCGGTGGACAACGTCGTGCGGTCGCTGTTCGACGCCCGCGGGCGTCGGCGGCCCTCCGGGAATCGGTCTGGATGCGGTGGTTCGTGATCCGCCGGCATCCGTTGGCAAACGCTGCACGCCGCTGTCTGGCAACTCCGAGCCTGTGATTCTTGCAACGGAGCGCTGAACGCATCCATCACGAATGCCACACGAGGACGAAACGTTTTTCGCATTCAGAAAACAGACAGCCACCTAAACGTCCACAAAAGGCGAACGCTTACAAAAACTTGTCACGGCATTTCGACGACAAGCGCCGATGGCTTGCAAAACGGGAGGCAAACGCACCGCTCGCACGCGCTGGACACGACCGGATCGACATGGCCTACTGTCCGCGACATCGCGGCAGGATGACAATCCATCCAATCGTGGTGTGGTGCACGTGTTGGCATCGCCTGCGATGGCACTGGGCACCGCGCCATGCCTGCCGCTGGCGGGATCCGTCCACGGCGGGCCGCCCAGCGGGATGTCACGGATGCGCCGTGTGCGCATCGTGTATCCATTCCGTCGTGTGCCGGACATCGAGCATCGATGGCAGCGTTTTGCGTGACGCGCGCTCCCGCAACTTCAAGGCGATTCAGACCATGGAACCTTCACAGCGGATCCTCGATGGAACGACCCCCCGTGTGCTGGCAGCGCGTGCCGCGCGCCGGACTCGCAGCGCGGGTGCCTTGCGTTGCCTCCTCGCGCTCGTCGCGTGCGTCGTCGTGGCAGGCTGCATCCCCGGACAGAATGCTTCGCTCAACGTCCGCAGCGAAGACACGAATCCCGGGTACGTCAACCTGGTGCCGATCACGCCGCAGGTCATCGCGACCCAGAAGGCATCGAATCCACCTGCGGCCATTCCTGCTCCACTGCTCGACTATCATCCCCGGCCCTACCAGATCGGTCCCGGCGACACGCTGTACATCACGGTCTGGAACCACCCCGAACTGACTTCGCCGGCCGGCAATCAGCAGCAGACGGCCGCCAATGGTCGCGTGGTGCAACCGGACGGCACGATTTTCTATCCGTTCGCCGGCAAGGTTCAGGCTGGGGGCAAGACCGTCGAACAACTGCGCCAGATGCTTGCGGGCAAGCTGGGTTCGTATCTCAAGAATCCGCAGGTGGACGTCAGCGTGATCGACTATGGCAGCCAGCACGTGCTGCTCGAAGGGGCCTTCGACAAGACCGGAGCGCAACCGATCACGTCGGTGCCGCTGACACTCGGCGAAGCGATGGGCAAGGCGATCGTGGACGATCCCACTGCCAACCTGTCGAACGTGACGCTCTCGCGTGGCGGCAAGGTTTACCACCTCGATGTCGACGCCCTCGAGCGGAACGGCCTCACCAAGCAGATTTACCTGAAACCGGGCGACCGCGTCTTCCTGCCTTACAACACCCATCAGGAAATCTACGTGATGGGCGAAGTCAATCGTCCACGCGCAATCCGGTTCAGTACCGCTTCCGTCTCGCTGACGCGCGCAATCGGGGCCGCCGGGGGGCTGAACCAGGTGACCTCGCAGGGCAAGGTCTACGTCATCCGCAACACGTCGAGCCAGGGCAACCCCAAGGCCACGGTTTACGAGCTGGATGCCAAGTCCGTCGTCGCCTTCGCCCTGGCCGGCCAGTTCAAGGTGAAGCCGGGCGACGTGGTGTTCGCGTCCACAGCCGGCATCACGCGCTGGAACCGCTTCCTCACCCAGTTGCTGCCCCTCACCAGCGCGATCAATTCGACCGCCGCGGCGCAGTACTACCTCCAGCGCAATCCGTGATCGTCCGGCTCCTCGCAATTGGGCACAGCTTTTCGTAGGAGCGCGCCTGCGCGCGAATCCGTGTTTCATCGCACCGGTTTCACGAAGCGTGTGAACAGTTCGTGGATGCGGCGGTATTCGTCGTACCAGGCATCTGCGTGTTCGAACGCATGGCTTTCCGTCGGATACAGCGAGATCCAGAAATCCTTCTTGTGCAGTTCGATGAAGCGCTGGTAGAGGCGTATCGAGTCGCCCGGCATCACGTTGTTGTCGACCAGGCCGTGGTTGATCAACAAGGGGTCGGCTAGGTTTTTCGCGTATTCGATCGGCGAGGAAATCCTGTACGCCTCGGGATCGAGTTGCGGCGTATTCAGGATGTCGGACGTGTAGCCGTCGTTGTAGCTGGTCCAATCGGAAACCGGACGCTGGGCCGCACCGGCAGCGAACTCGCCGGGCGCACGCAACAGCGCCATTTCGGTCATGAAGCCGCCGTAGGACCCGCCGTAGATGCCCACGCGCTTGGGATCGACGTGGTGGTTCTTCACCATCCATGCCTTGCCGTCCAGCAGGTCTTCCAGTTCGGGGTGGCCCATGTGGCGGTAGATCGCGGTTCGCCAGTCGCGTCCGTAACCGGCCGAGCCGCGGTAATCCATGTCGAGCACGACATAACCTTCCTGGGTCAGCAGGTTGTTGAACATCTGCTCGCGGAAGTAGTACGACCAGCCCTTTTCGACGTCCTGCAGGTAGCCCGCGCCGTGCACGAAGATCACGGCGGGGTGGCTGTGCGAGGTGTCGTGCGTGTCCTCATGACCGGCCGGCTGGTAGTACTTCGCCCAGATGCCGAAATCGCCGTGGCTGCTGCGGACCTTGACGAACTGCGGCTCGACCCAGGTGGATGCCAGCGCCTTGTATTCGGGCGTGCGGGTGTCGGTGAGGTCGCGTGCGCCGGAACCGTCCACGTTCACCACGGCCAGTTGTGGCGGGATGTACGCGGAAGAATGCAACACAGCGAGCTTGCTGCCATCGGGTGACAGCTCGAACAAACCGCTGCATTCGGCGCAGGACACGCCTTCGAAATGGGTGACGCGTTGCAGATCGCCGCCCGCGGTCGGCACGCGATAGATGTCGTAGGCGTACGGCGCCTGCTTGTTGGAAAGCACGTAGAACCACTTGCCGTCCGGCGACACCACGGGGTTCGAAACCTCGTAACCGGTGCTGGTCAGTGCGCGCGCCTTGCCGTCGAGCGGCTTCACGTACAACTGGGCCCAGCCGCTGGCCTCGGACTCGAACCACAGCGTGTGGTTGTCGGGCAGCCATCCAAGCGCGTTGAAACTCCAGTTGATCCAGGCCGGATCGGTCAGCCGGTCCTGCGTCACCAGCTTGTGGTCGGCGAAGTCGAGGGTGGTGATCCAGCGGTCCTTGTGGTCATTGGCGACCAGTTCGATCGCGACGTTGCTGGCATCATCGGTCCACACGATGGCCGGTTCGTAGTTGCCGCCGAGCGGGACGAAGTTGACCGACAGCGGGCGCGTCTTCGGCGCCGCCAGTGCTGCGGCTTCGTCATCGTGGCCTTCCTTCTTCAATTGCGCGATGCGTTTGACGCGCAGGTCGTGCAACGGGTCGTCGTGGATGCCGGGCAGGCCGCCCAGCGACAGCGGATACTGCTTGTGGTGTTGGAGATCGAGCAACAGCAGGGACTGTGGCGCGGGATTGTTGTGGCCGACATAGGTACGGGCCTTCTCGGTTTCCGGATAGCCCGACTCGTTGACGTAATGCACCACCACCGGGTGTTTGCCGGCCTGGTACGACGTCGGTTCGGTGACCACCAGCAGCCAGCGCGCATCGGGCGACAGCGAGGTCGTTGTCACCTTGACCTTGTCGCCGAGATAAAACGGCGCCGGCGCGCGTGCGGGATTCTCCGCGTCCAACTGTTTGTTGCGCTCACGCGTGGCCTGCTTGTTCGCCTTGTCTGCGCGCAAGGTCGAGAACAGGCTCAACTGGAGGCGCTCGAGCTGGTCGGGTTCGGGCTCGCCTGGATCGTCCTTGGTTTCCAGGGTGGCGGCTTGCGATACCATGCCCGTGGACGCGTTCCAGACATGCCAATCATTGCCCTGGCGCCAGCTCAGCAGGTGGCCATCCGCGGAAAATTGCAGCCCGGACTTGTCCGCGGCGCTGCGCGTGATCTGGCGGGTCGCGCCACGGGCGATTTCGCGAACAAACACGTCGCCGTGGCGCAGGAAAGCTGCACGGTCGTGGGCGTGGTCGAACACCGCCGGGCCGTCGGCGGTCGCAAGTTCGGCGTCGCCGAGCTTGACCGGCGTGCCGCCGTTTGCGGACACCCGGTAAAGATCGTGCAGCGGGCTGCCCTTGCGCTTCAGCTTGAAGTAGATGCTGCGGCCATCCACGCTCCAGTACTGGTCGTCGACCGGCGGCCCGATCCAGTCGGGATCGGCCATGATCTGCTCGAGGTTGAGCTTCGTCGTCGTTGCGCTTTGCGTGGACGTTGCGGTTTGAGGCGCGGCGAACGCGCCCGCGCTGACCAGCAAGCCGGCCAGCCCGGCGACGATGATGCGATTCATGGCCATGATCCCGACGAAAACCCGCAGCCTAGCCAAGCGCCGGGCGTGTCTGCAACCGCCGAAAGTCCCGTCCGCATGGCGCAACGCCGGCCCCGACGCTACCCTGCACGCTGTTGCCCCGTGCCCAGCCGGAGTCACACCATGTCACGCACCCGTATCGTCGCCTGTGTCGTTCTCGGTTTCCTGTCCATGGCCGCGATGGCGCAAACGCCCCCGCCACGAACGGCGGCCGGATGGGATCAGTCGCTGATCGACACGCAACATGAGGTCCCCACGATGCCGCCGTCAACGCCAAGACATGCTGTCACCGACACGTATTTCGGGACGGTGGTGCATGACCCGTACCGCTGGCTGGAAGACGCCGACGCACCGGCCGTGAAGCAGTGGATCGCCGCGCAGAATACGTACACCGAGAAGGTGATGGATGGATTCAAGGACGCCAAGGGGATCGCCGAACGCGTCGGCGAACTCGCGTTGACGTCCACGCGACGATCCGATCCCGCGATCGTCGACGACACCTTGTTCTACCTGCGCCAGACCCCGCCGCAACCGCAGGCCGTGTTGGCGGTCCAAGCCTGGCCGCAAGGCGAGCCGAAGGTGCTGGTCGACCCCAATGCCGCGCACTCCGGTTTCGCGATCACCGGCTACTGGCCGTCGCCGGATGGCAGGTATGTCGCCTACGGCACCGCCGAAGGTGGCAGCGAGGCCACGACGATCCGCTTCGTCGAGGTCGCAACCGGCAAGACGCTGCAGGATGCGTTGCCGCATGCCGGCGGCGGCACCACCCCGCAGGCGCTGGTGTGGGATGCCGACGGCAAGGGCGTCACCTACGTGCGGCTGCCGTTGCCGGGCAGCGTTCCCGCGGATCAACTGCAATTCAACGCGGCGCTGTACCACCACGAACTCGGTACCGCCGCGAAGGACGACACGCTGGAATTCGGCAAGGGGTTATCAAAGGTTGCCGAATACACCCTGCTCGCCTCGGCCGACGGCCGGCACGCGGCGGCGATGCTGCACTACGGCGATGGCGCTCCCGACGCGGTGTACCTGCGCAATGGTGCTGGCCCCTGGAAGCTCGCGCTGGATACCGAGGCCAACGTGCGCGCCGCGTCCAGCGTCAACCACGGCGCGACGTGGGATGGCGACCGGTTGCTGGTGATCGCGTACCAGGACGCGCCGCGCGGCAAGTTGCTGGCGCTCGACACCCGCGGCAAGTCCACGTTGCTGGTCAGGCAGGGTGCGTGGGCGATGCATTCGGTCGCGCCGATCAAGGGCGGCTTCCTGCTCACCG
>DASTIS010000152.1:0-14449 GCA_035717365.1 Rhodanobacteraceae bacterium | reverse complement strand
CTTGAACTCGCCTCCAAACCGCTCCGCCTCCACCTTCGTCAGCGCCGCCGTCAGCGTCGTCTTGCCATGGTCCACGTGACCAATCGTGCCTACGTTCACGTGCGGCTTGGTGCGATCGAATTTCTCTTTGGACATGACGTTTCTACCTTTCTGCGTACTGTAGGTTTTTCGTGTCGGTGAAAATCTTGGCTTCGGTTGAATCTTGGTGCGGGACCCGGGATCCGGCTTGTGGTGCTCACGACAGGAATCGAACCTGTGACCTCTTCCTTACCAAGGAAGTGCTCTACCGACTGAGCTACGTGAGCGTGTGCGCTGCGAAACTCATTCAATGGAGCGGGAGACGGGAATCGAACCCGCACCATCAGCTTGGAAGGCTGAGGTTCTACCATTGAACTACTCCCGCATCGGGGCGATCTCTGGCGGAGCCTTCGGCTCCGTTGCATGAAACTGGTCGAGGGAGGTGGATGACTCCGGGCGTCCTGCACTGTTCAAACTGGTGGAGGGAGGTGGATGACTCCGGGCGTCCTGCCCTCCGCCCCTCCGGGGCCGCGCCGCTTGGCGTCGCGTTCCGATTCGCTCCCGGCGAATCGGTCGAACCGTCATTTCATCTTCGGTGGTTCGAATCCACCTCTGCGAAACGCCTCAATGCGTTGAAGCTGGTGGAGGGAGGTGGATTCGAACCACCGAAGGCGTAAGCCAGCAGATTTACAGTCTGCCCCCGTTGGCCGCTTGGGTATCCCTCCGCATTCTTGTCGTGTACCTGTACCTCTGATTGGAGGAGACCCTGTAACCCACCAAAAGCGCAAGCCAGCAGATCACACTTCCTGTCTGCCCGTGTTGGCCGCTTGGGTATCCCTCCGGGTTTTTGGTTGGTCTGTCGCCCAGCCGCCGCGCGCAGCGCGTCAGCCAAAATGCAGCGACACGAAGAACCCGGCATGCGCAATGACACCCGGGCTTGAGCAGTTTGCATCACAAAGACCGCGTATTTTCACGTGGCCGGGTCCGCAAGTCAACCGTTGCGGCCATTCCGGCGGGAGTCCCGTCCATGCCCTGGACAGCCCCGCCCGGCCATCGCATGAACCGCCCCAGGTTCGGTCGACAAGATCGTCACCTTGCCCAGCGTGACGACGACGCAGCTTGTGACCAACCCGACACCTGGATCCACGCCCTTCAGCCTGCAACGGGCCGACTGCCGGCGAGCCAGCATTCCACGTCAACCTCGACACCGCGAACCCGTACACCGGGGCCACCGGCGTGATCGCCCCGACGGTGGGTGCGGGCTACGCCGCGCGCATGGGGGTGCAGGCGCTCAAGGCCGGCGGCAGCACCCCGGTCGCGTTTGGCAATGCGCCTGCGCAGGCGATCTTCACCGGCACCACCTCCGGCAGCGGCTACGCCATCGACTTGTACGCACGCTATTACCGCACCGGCACGCCGGGCACCGCGGGCTCGGTAAAGGGCATCGCCACCTGCACCATCAACTACCAGTAGCCGCCAGAGCCAACCGGCCGGCAGCTTCGCAGTGAACTGCCCCTGGCGTCCATGCGCGCGAGCCCGCGGAAGGAACCGAAGATGCCCTGATCAGGGTTGCGCTGCGGTGCCATCGACCAGGTCGGAGCGCGACGCATGGTCGGCGCCCGCTGGCGCCGCGTCGTGCTCGACCAGGCGCCCGTCGACGGCGTCGATCCACCGGCGAAACGCAGGATCGGTCACCTTGTAGTCCGGTAAATCCACCCGACTGCCCGTACCGATGCCGATTACCAGATAACCCGGAAGATCCAGCGGCTTGCCGGGCACGACGCGGTTCTTCAGGTAGCGATCCAGCGCAGCCCGGCCACCCGCGCGATCGACCTTGCGCAATGCTTCCGGCACGACCACCCACGCGTGACCGTCGGGGTGCCAGCTCAGCAGCCGAGCGCTACCGTCCGCTTCGACCAGCAAGGCGCTGTCCTGGTCCACGCCCAGCCCGGTCACCGCAGCAGTACGGTGATCCTTCGCGATCCGCGCCACGAATGCCAGCAGGCGCCCGAGCCGGCTGCGCTGCGCGAAGTGGGTGTCGGTGATGGTGCCCTCGAGCAACGGAATCGAGATGAAATGGTCGACCAGCGTCACGGCCGGGCCGGCCGGATCCCGCAGAGCCTCGGGCGAGGTGATGCTGCCGCCGTCCATCGCGCCGTAGCCCCACTGGCCGAGAATCGCGAGACCGGCACTGGTCCCACCGATCGGTTTGCCCAAGCGGACGTGTTCATTCAACAGCTTGCCGAGTGGCGTGTCCTTCCAGAACCGGACGTAGTTGGACTGGTCGCCGCCGGCGATGAAAATGCCGTCGGCGTGGCGGATGATGCCGAGCACGCGCGGGTCGCTGGCAGTTGCGCGGGAATGAAAGATCAGGGTTTGCACCGACTCCACGTCACCGACGTCGCGGTAGATCCAATCCTGCAACGCAGCATCGCCCGACGCGCGGATGATCACGATGTGGCCGTGTCCCGCCTTGCGCACGAACCATTTGAACGCCGCTTCGATCTCGCGCCCGCCGCCCATCAGCAGCAAGCCGGGCGACGTTTTCGCCGGGGTCGGCGCGGACACGTTGCCGATCGAGAAATACTGGTAGCCGGTCCCGTCGGCCCGTGCCCGCGCTGCGCCACACAAGCCCGCCAGCAGCATTGCCACGATCAGCCACGCCGTCAGCGGGTGCCTCGTGCGGGATTCGAGCAACTGCATGGTGTGGACCCTCCCGAAGCGAGCGCGGCGGCGCGCTTGCCGTCGATCGGAGCCGTGTACCCAACGCACGCGCGACCTCTCCAAGACGAAGCAGGGCGCGACTTCCCCCATGCCGTCAGTCATGCGAAACGACGCCCCTCGGCGGCCATAGGTTGCGCTAATGTCGCGTCATGAACGACGTGCTCGACGCCTGGTTCGCGCGCGAAGTGCTGGTGCACGAGGGTGCGCTGATGCGCTTCCTGCACCGCAACTGGCGTGATCACGACGAAGTCGTCGACCTGCGCCAGGAAATCTACGTGCGCATCTACGAAGCGGCCGGGCGTCGGCGTCCCGACTCGCCCAAATCGTTCCTGTTCGCCACCGCGCGCCATCTGCTGGCCGACCGCGTTCGCCGCCAGCGCATCGTGTCGATCACCGCGGTGGGTGATCTCGAGCAGTCGAACGTCTTGAAGGATGAGCTCGAGCCCGGCCGTTGGCTGGGCGGTCGCGACGCCCTCGAACGGCTGGCGAGGGCGCTGGACCGCCTGCCCGACCGCTGCCGCGAAGTGGTCTGGCTGCGGCGGGTCGAGGATTTGCCGCAAAAGGAAATCGCGCGGCGACTCGGCATCAGCGAGAAGACGGTCGAGAAGCATATCGCCAAGGGATGCCGGATGATGGCGAATTATTTTTACGCGGGATTGCAGGACGGCGACGCCCGGACGGCCACGGGTGACCCGCGTTTGCGCAGGAACAAGCCGTCATGAATCGAGGCAGCGCCCAAATCGAGCGTGTTGCGGCGGCCTGGCTCGCACGCCGCGACGGCGACCACTGGTCCACCGCGGACCAGGTGGCCTTTGCGGCGTGGCTCGAGGCAGACGCTGCCCATCGGGTGGTGTTCCTGCGGCTGGACGCCGCCTGGCGAGAGACCGGAAGGCTGAAGGCGCTGAGCGCGGGAGCACGGCAAGACCGTCCTCCGGCGCGGGGCGAATGGGCGCGCTCACCCTACTTCGCCTCGCACATCGGCAATGCAAACGCCATGACCGGCGGGCACGGCCGTACGGTCCATGCAACGACACGCCGGCGACGCCGGCGCTGGCCGATGCTGGCCGGTTTGGTGGCGGGCTTGCTGATCGCCGTCGTCGCGGGCGGTTTCGCGTGGCGCGATCTTGCACACGTCGAGCGAGGCACCTGGCGCACCGCAATCGGTGCACGACAGGTGGTACACCTTTCCGACGGTTCCACCGCCACGCTGGGCAGCGATACAGGACTCAGCGTGGCGTTCTCGCGGTCGCTGCGCAACCTCGACCTCACGCAAGGCGAAGCATTCTTCGATGTCGCGCACAACGCGGCACGGCCGTTCGTCGTTCACGCCGGCGCCTACCGCGTGATTGCGGTCGGCACCCGCTTCGACGTGCGTCGCGACGCGGACAAATTGCGGGTGGTGGTCACGCGCGGGCTGGTGCGGCTGCAATCCGGGCAAGACCCCGCGCAGGCGCCAGCGATGCTGCCGGCCGGAAGCATCGCGACGATCGACGGCGACGACGTGGCGATCCGGCGCGTCCCGCTCGACCAGGCCGTCGAATTCCTGAGCTGGCGCGACGGCTATGTCGTGTTCCATGGTACCCCGCTGGCCGAAGCGATCCGGGAGTTCAACCGCTACAACGCACGCAAGATCGTGATCGCCGACCCGTCGCTGGACGAACTGAAGGTGGGCGGCAACTTCCGCCTCGACAACAGCGATGCGTTCGTGCGCCTGTTGCAGAAAGTGTTCCCGGTCCGTGCAACGCAGCATGCCGAGCGGATCGTACTGTCCCGGCGCGCACACCCGAAGCCATCGGATTGAATCAGGTTCGGGGCAAGCCGACAGGGGGA
This sequence comes from Rhodanobacteraceae bacterium, assembly GCA_035717365.1. GTDB lineage: Bacteria > Pseudomonadota > Gammaproteobacteria > Xanthomonadales > Rhodanobacteraceae > 66-474. The sequence goes on along the minus strand of DASTIS010000152.1, from coordinate 9,877 downwards.
TCGGTTGCCCTGGTTCGTCTTGTCACGAAAGGCGTCATGCCGGCGCTGCTGGGGAGCACATATGTCCAAGCCGTTCGTTCGTAGCCTGCTGTTGTTGCTGTGGCTGCTGCCCACGTTGGCACTGGCCCAGAGCCCGCCCACGCAGGAAATCGACATCCCGGCCGGCAACCTGGTGACCGCACTGGATGCATTGGGCCACCAGACCGGCATGCAGTTCGTGTATGACGCCACCCAGCTGGCGGAGGTCCGAACCCGGGGAGTGCATGGCGTATTCACTGCGCAACAGGCGCTTTCAGGACTCCTGGCCGGCAGCGGCTACGTTGCGCATCAGGACAGTTCGGGCGCGATGGTGATCGTGAAGGACAGGGCCGCCACGCAACCCCCGGCGCCCGCCGCTCCGCCCGACGCAACCGACAACGACAGCAACGGCCAACCGGCCGCAAAGACGCTGCAGCCGGTCGTGGTGACCGGCTCGCGCATTCCGCGCTCGCAGATCGAGGGACCCTCACCCGTCATCACCATTACCGCCCAGGACATCCAGCAGCGAGGGTTCACCAATGTCCCCGACCTCCTGCAGTCCCTGACCCAGAGCCTGGGCGCACTCACCAACGATCAGTACACCGACAGTTTCACGCCCGGTGCCCGAGCCGTCGACCTGCGCGGGCTGGGGCCCAACCACACCCTGGTGCTTCTCGACGGCCGTCGCATCGCCCAGTATCCCCAAGCCTATGGCGGGAGCAGCGATTTCACGGATATCTCCAACATTCCCATTGCGCTCATCGACCGGGTGGAGATCCTGACCGGCAGCGCCTCCGCGGTGTACGGCTCCGACGCGATGGCCGGTGTCATCAATTTCATTCTCAAGAAGAAGGTCGATGGCGTGCAGGTCCGTTATCGCGCGGGCATCACCGAGCATGGCGGCTACGGCTCGCAGATGCTGGACCTCTCCGCCGGATTTTCCAAGGGCAAGTTCGACGCGATGTTCGGGCTCGACCTGTCCCAGCGACACCCACTGTGGGCGTTCCAGCGGGACTTCACCGATTCGCGCCTCGACGCGCCGCTCGATCCCGCCGATGTCATCGCGAGCCGAAACTTCTACCGCTCCGACGAGGACGGCAACTACATCGACCCCGGCAAGGCCACCTGCGATTCACTTGCGTATCTCGACCAGGGCACCATGTTCTACGCCTCGCGCCCCCGCTACGGCGCCGACGGCGGCCCTGGCCATTACTGCGGCACTTACGCCGACGTCGGCTACGGCACCCTGAAGAACGGCCGCAAGATGGCCACCCTGTTCGCCAGCGGCACGTACCACTTCAACGACTACACCGATTTCTACCTGACCGTGCTCGGCGGATGGTCCCACGTGGCCGGATACAACACGCCTCTGCAGTGGTACAACTGCGAACCCCTGGACGGCGACTGCGCAGACACGCCCTTCTACAACACGGCCACCGGCCAGGTCGAGGAATGGGGGCGCAGCTATTTCACCCTCGAGGAAAACGGCAACTTCCAGGCCGGCAAGATCCGCAACATCGGCCGTACGCTGTCGCTGAATGTCGGCGTTCGCGGCACTCTCGGAAGGGACAGTGACTGGAACTATGATGCCTATTTCAGCCACGGCCAGAACAAGGTCGAGGAAAAATGGCCGGCGCTGGTCGCGGCCAAGGCCCAGGCGCTGTACCTCGGACCCTCGCTGGGCGTCGATCCCGATAGCGGTTACCAGATGTATTACGCGCCGCCCAGCCGCCTCTACACGCCACTGACGGTGCCGCAGTTCCGCTCAATCAGCCAGGATTCCATCGACCACGACAAGAGCCGCGCCGAAAACTACGCGCTGCTTCTCACCAACACCAACCTCTTTCAATTGCCCGCGGGGCCGGTGGGTGTCGCCGTCATCGGCGAGTACGGCAACCAGTACTTCGCGCAGGTCGCCGACCCCATGTCGCTGGACGGCAGCTACTACGGCCTGCACAACACCACCGCCGTAGGCTCACGCGGCCACGCCGCGGTCGGCTATGAATTCAGCGTCCCGTTGTTCTCCAAGCTGATCGCGACCACGGCCGGACGTTACGACCGCTACAAGTACGGCGACCACAACAGCGGCAAGTTCACCTATGCGCTGGGCCTCGAATACCGCCCATTCGACAGTCTGCTGCTGCGCGGATCGCTGAGCACAGGCTTTCGCGCACCCGATCTCAACTATCTCTTCGAAGGACTCAGCGGCTCCAGCTCAAGCGGTACCGACTACTACCGGTGCCGCCGCGATGAACCCGAAACCTACCCCGACAACTTCTACTACTGCGACTTCTACGGGGACTTCAACGGCCGCAGTCACGGCAGCACCGACCTCAAGGACGAAACCAGCAGGTCCTTCACCTACGGCTTCGTGTACGCGCCTTCGCACGATTTCGACGTGAGCGCCGACTACTACCACATCAAGATCAACGACGAGGTCGAGTTCCAGAGCAGTGATGACATCCTGCGGCGCGAGGCGGACTGCCGGCTCGGCCAGACCCTCGGCGGCACTCCCGTGGACGGAAACAGCGCGTACTGCAGGCAGATCGAGAGCCAGGTTGTACGCAACCCCGCAGACGCGTCGTTCCAGCCCGAGCAGGTCACCTCGGTACTGGTATTGCCCATCAACGCCGCATCCGACGAGACCTCCGGCATCGACCTGAAGGCACACTACCGGCTGCGCACGCAACGCGCGGGAACGTTCGATTTCAACTTCGGCGCGACCTACGTGATCATGCACAAGACGAAGATCGCCGAAGGTCAGCCCGTCGAAGACGAGCTCACCGACCTCTACTACTACCTGATTCCGCGGACGAGGGCCAACGCATCCGTCACCTGGAACTACCACGACTTCAACAGCACCCTCTTCGTATCGCGCCTGGGCGGCATACCCAACTACTCCGGCACCAAGCGTTTATCCCCCACGTACCTGGCCAACCTGACGCTCGGTTACGACATCGCGCCCGGCCTGAAGGTCTGGCTGACCATCGACAATCTGCTCGACACCAAACCACAGCGCCCGTCGGACTGGACGAGCTATCCGTACTACTACCGCGCCTGGTTCAGCCCGGTGGGACGTGCCTACTACGTCCATCTGGACATGAAGTTCGGAGGCAAGAACGGCATGTGAGCCGGCCCATCGCAGGACGCGGGCGCAAGCGAACCGGCCTCGTGCGGAGCGGCGGTTGTGAATAATTCAGGCCACGGAGCTCCCGGCCATGGATGGCGCTATTGAGGCCGCTCTGGTGTCCGGGATCACCGGCCGCCGCAATCCACGACGACTTCCGCAACGCGGCGATCAGGGACGACCGCACAAATCAAACGTTGAAGCGGAAATGCAGGACGTCTCCTTCCTGCACCCTGTATTCCTTGCCTTCAAGGCGCAGGCGTCCCGCATCACGGGCGCCCGATTCGCCCTTGTACTTGATGTAATCGTCGAACGACACGGTTTCGGCGCGGATGAAGCCCTTCTCGAAGTCCGTGTGGATCACGCCGGCGGCCTGCGGCGCCGTGGCGCCGCGCTTGACCGTCCACGCGCGCACCTCCTTCTCGCCGGCAGTGAAATAGGTTTGCAGCCCGAGCAGCGTGTAGGCCGCGCGGATCACGCGGTCGAGACCGGGTTCGCTCAAACCCATCGAAACCAGGAACTCGTCGCGATCGGCTTCGTCGAGTTGCACCAGTTCCTCCTCGATCGCCGCGCACACGGGGACCACCACCGCGCCTTCGGCTTCCGCATGCGTGCGCACCGCATCGAGATGGGGGTTGTTCTCGAAGCCGTCCTCGCGCACATTGGCCACGTACATCAGCGGTTTCATCGTCAGCAGGAACAACTCGCGCACGGCGGCGCGTTCCTCGTCGTCGAGCGTGACCGAACGCGCGGATTTCCCTGCGTTCAACGCCGCGGCGAGCTTCTCGAGCACCGGTCTTTTCGCCATCGCCTCCTTGTCGTTGGCCTTGGCGGCGCGTTCGACCCGCGCAAGCGCCTTGTCCACCGAGTCGAGGTCGGCCAGCGCCAGCTCGGTGTCGATCGTCGCGATGTCGGAGACGGGATCGACCTTGCCGGTGACATGCACGACGTCCGGGTGCTCGAAGCAGCGCACCACGTGCGCGATCGCGTCGACCTCGCGGATATGCGCGAGGAACTTGTTGCCCAGGCCTTCGCCCTTCGATGCCCCCGCAACCAGCCCCGCGATGTCCACGAATTCCACCGAAGCCGGAATGACCTTCTGCGGATGCGCGATGTCGGCGAGCTGCGCAAGCCGGGGATCGGGCACCGGGACCACACCCACATTCGGGTCGATCGTGCAGAACGGGAAATTGGCCGCGGCGATGCCCGCCCTGGTCAGCGCGTTGAAAAGGGTCGATTTGCCGACGTTGGGCAGACCGACGATGCCGCTTTGGATGCTCATCGGGGGTTCCGGTGCGCCAGGCTCCGGGCTCCGGAGATGCAACCTCGAATCCGAATTTCGGGACCCGGGACCCGGGACCCGGGACTCGGTGACAGCAAAATCAAATGCATGACGGCTTCTCTCGGATTGGAGGAATCAGGTGAGGCGGCGACGGTGAGACTCGATCGTTGTTACGTACCGTGAGCTTGGAATCTGCCTTGGCGTGGAAGCAACGGCACAATCGCGCCGGCTCGCTGGCCAACGCACGACTCTACGGGTCCCGGGTCCCGAGTCCCGAGTCCCGGCTCGTATGCAGCCGCTTCGTCGCCTCGTTGAAATCGCCCGCGATCGCCAACGGCAACACGTCCAGCGCGCGCGCGATCGCGTCCAGCATCGCGTCTTCGTCCGCGGCGGAAGGGTTGCCGAGTACCCACGGTGTCACCCGGTCGCGGTCGCCGGGATGGCCGATGCCGATGCGCAAGCGGTGGAAGCGGCCGTGCCCGAGCTGCGCCATGATGTCGCGAAGCCCGTTCTGGCCGCCGTGGCCGCCGTCGAACTTCAACCGCGCGGTGCCGGGCGGCAGGTCGAGATCGTCATGCACGACCAGCAGTTCCTCCGGCGTGAGCTTCCAGTAGTTGAGCGCGGAGATGACGGCGAGCCCGCTCTTGTTCATGAAGGTATCGGGCTTGATCACCCGCACCTGCTCGCCACCGATCCGGACGCGGCAGCCTTCCGAATGCAGGCGGTTCCCGGACCCGAAGCGCTCGCCCGCGCCGGTCGCCAGCGCATCGGCAAACCAGAAACCGGCGTTGTGCCGGTTGCGCAGGTATTCGGGGCCGGGATTACCCAGGCCGGCGACAAGTCGGATGCCAGTCATGCGGCTGCGCACGGCGACCCCTCCGGCATGTCACCGTGGGGTCGCCTGCAGGCAGGCTCCTACTTCTTCTCGGGCGACTGCTTGTCGCCATCGGTGGCCGCCGGGGCCTTGGCGGCGGCAGCAGCGTCGCCAGTGGCCGGCGCGGCCTCGCCTTCGGGCGCGGCTTCGCCTTCCGCGGCCTCGGGCACCTCCTCGACTTCCTCGCGGACCATCTGCGCCGATACGACGGTGTGGTCGTACTCCTTGCCCAGCTTCAGCTCGGGAATCTCGACACCGGCCGGCATCTTCAGGTCGGAAAGGTGCAGGATGTCGCCGAGATCGAGGCCGGCGAGGTCCAGCTCGATGTATTCGGGCAGGTCCTTCGGCAGGCACGACACCTCGACTTCGGTCAGGTTGTGCGAAATCACCACGCCGGACGTCTTCGCGGCCGGCGATGTTTCCTTGTTCACGAACCGGATCGACACGTAAACGCGAATCGGCTTCGCTTCGTCGATGCGCAGGAAGTCCAGGTGCAGCAGTTGCGGCTTGACCGGGTGCTTCTGGAGATCGCGCAGCAGGACCTTCTGGCGCTTGCCCTCCACCAGCAGGTCGAGGATTGACGACGCGAACCAGTCGTTGCGCGCAGTCAGCGCCAGCGTCTCGTGGTCGAACTGGATGTTTTCCGCGGCCGTGTCCGCGCCGTACACGACGGCGGGAACCTTGCCGGCGCGACGCAGGCGGCGGCTCGCACCTTTGCCCTGGTCGGCACGGCGTTCGGCCGTGATTTCATGAATGGTTGCCATTTGCTTTTACCTCTGAGGTTGCATGAACCGCCTCGCGGCGGAGGAAACACTCCCCCGCGACCAGGGGAGTGGACAAGAACATCTGATTTTGCTCGTCATCCCGGAATTACTCGCGCCGTCCATGGCGCTCGCGCTACGCGCCGCCTTCGGCGTTCGCGTTTGCAATCCTGCAAACGCGGTCGCGTAGCGATATCCGGGACCCAGTGCCTTTGTTTCGTGGTGCTGCGTGGAACTCACCGGGTTCCGGCTTTCGCCGGAATGACGACAAAACGAATTGTCTGGATCTTCGCTAATCGACGTACAGGCTGCTCACCGATTCGCCGAACGCCATCCGGCGCACGGTTTCGGCCAGCAACTGCGCCACGGACAACTGGCGGATCTTCCCGCAGGCCTCGGCTTCGGCACTCAGCGGGATGGTGTCGGTCACCACCAGCTCGTCCATCTGCGATTGTTCGATATTGCGCACCGCCGGGCCCGAAAGCACGGCGTGCGTGCAATACGCGACGACTTCCGTGGCACCGCGGTCCTTGAGTGCCCTGGATGCTGCACACAAGGTGCCTGCGGTATCCACGATGTCGTCGACCAGCACGCAGGTCCTGTCGACGACGTCGCCGATGATGTTCATCACCGTCGCCTCGTTCGGGCGCGGTCGGCGCTTGTCGATGATCGCCAGGTCCGCATCGTCGAGACGCTTGGCGACCGCACGCGCGCGGACCACGCCGCCGACATCCGGACTGACCACCGTCACCCCCTCGGTGCCGTGTTTGCGCCAGATGTCGGCCAGCAACACCGGCGATGCGTACACGTTGTCGAGCGGGATGTCGAAGAAACCCTGGATCTGGTCGGCGTGGATGTCCACCGTCAATACCGTGTCGGTGCCGACCGCCCCGATCAGCTGGGCGGCGACCTTGGCCGTGATCGGCACCCGCGCCGCGCGCAGCCGCCGGTCCTGGCGGGCATAACCGAAGTACGGGATGACCGCGGTGACGCTCGCGGCCGACGCGCGCTTGAGCGCATCCACCAGCACCAGCAGTTCCATCAGGTTTTCCGCGACCGGCGCACAGGTCGACTGCATCACGAACACGTCCTGGTTGCGTACGTTTTCGTCGATCTCGATCTGCACCTCGCCGTCCGAAAACTTTCCGACCACGGCCTTGCCCAGGGGCTCTCCAAGGGTGCGCGCGACATCCTCCGCCAACTTTCGGTTGGCGTTGCCGCTGAACAACAACAAGCTGGATGCGTTGTGCATTGCTCGACACCTTGGCTGCGACGCCACCTGTGGCTGGGGCGGCAGGATTCGAACCTGCGAATGCCGGGATCAAAACCCGGTGCCTTACCGCTTGGCTACGCCCCATTATGCGCAAGCTGGGCATCCTGCCGCAGCTTGCAAGAAAACGGTCGCAGCAAAGCTGCGCCACGTTTTCACGCTACGGCGCTATCGCGCCTTCGCGGGCGGCACATCCATGTGCCGCGATCTCGTGACTCCGTACCACTTCCGCAACCGCAACCTACATCGTGCCCGGCGCGATGAACACGGCCGCGGCAAAGCCGCGCCACGTGTTCCGCATCGGCGCAAGCGCCTTTGCGTCGGCACATCCATGTGCCGAAATCTTGCACGATCGACTTCAATGGGCATCCTGCCGCGCCCTGTATTGCAAACGGCCGCGGCACGGCAGCCGCCACCCATGGGCGATCCGGGGTACTCTGGACCGCAGACAGAAAAGCTGTGTATTGTCGTGGACCGTCCAGGCCGCGTCAATTCAGCCGGCGGGCGTCCACGCCGCGGACAGGCAGCCGTCGTTCACATCATGGCCTCCCGGCGTCGGCGTCGCTCCACTGTTCGATCGACAACTTGACCGTGTAGGGATCGCGGGTGGCGTAAACCTTGCGTGGCAGCGGTGGACGACGCTCGCCATACCAGTCGCGGTAATCGACGTGCCAGCCGTCCTGGTCCAGTGTCGCCGGCAACCCGTTGGCGCCAAAAGTGAGGACGGCCGGGCGACCGGGCACGCGCAGGCCGCGCACCCACCACGCCAGATCGGCCACGGGTACGTCCCAGCCAAATTCCGCGTTCAGCACCTGGCCGGCGTCGCGACCCACCACCGGCTGCCTGCCGGCACCGGTCAATTCGGCGCCGTCGGGACCGCCGATCAACTGCACGGTCTTGCCGGTCACCGGCGCGCGCAACGTGAATCGATAGTGCTGGCCGTCTTGCTGCCAGGCGATGCCGCCGCTGCCGCCGTGGTGTCCGTCGGACGCGGCGAAGCGCCCGTCGAGGCTCCAGTCCTGCCGGGCGCCCAGCGCCTGCTCGCGCGCGTTCTGAGCGGCAAGCTGCTGCGCCGTGCCCGGCGTGCGCACCGGCAGCGGCGCGCAGGCGCCCAGGACCACCCCGGCAAGCGCCACTGCCGCCGCCAAATGGAGCGGCCGCGTCATGGACGCAGCCGCCCCTCGGCGTGCCGCAGGGCCGGGTTGTGCGGATCGAGCTTGCGCACCTTGCCGAACACTTCTCGTGCATCCTGGCGCTTGCCGAGCTTCCACAGCACTTCGCCCAGATGCACGCCGATGTCGGGATCCTGCTGCCGGGTCCAGGCGCGCTTCAGATAGCTTTCGGCCTCGTCCAGATTACCGAGCCGGTATTGCAGCCAGCCCCACGAGTCCATGATCGCCGCGACGTCGGGTTTCGCCGCGAGCGCCTTGCGCAGCAACCGGGTTGCCTCGGGCAAGTCGCGGCCGGTGTCCGCCAGCGTGTACCCGAGTGCGTTCATCGCCTCGACGTTGTCGGGATTCTGCGCGAGGACCTTGCGGAAATCCTCGAGCGCCGCATCGGTGTTGCCGGCATTGGACTCTTCGATGCCGCGGTCGTAGATCAACACCGGATCGTCCGGCAGCGCTTCGAGGCCACGCGTGTAGACGGCGATCGCGCGGGCGTGATCACCGTGCCGCGAATACAACTGTGCTTCCAGCTCGTAGGCGGTGCGCAGGTTATCGGGGTCGTCGGCATAGTCCTGCTGGAGTTGCTCCGCGAGCGCATGCGCCTGCTCGGGCTTCCCGGTCTTGTCCAGAAGCACCGCGCTGCGGACCCGTGCATCGAAGCCGTGACGGCCGTCCGGGTCGACCTGCCCGTACCAGTCGAGCGCCTGCTGGTCATGCTTCAGCAACTCGGCGAGCTGTCCGAGCAGGAAAGTACTGCCGCCGCGCTCGGCCTCTGGCGCCTGTTTGAGTTCGGCGTACAGCCGCCGCAACGCGGCATCGTTCCCGGCGCGCGCCGCAAACGCCACCCGCGCCGACCAGGTCGCCGGGGTTTGCGGACCTTTTCCGAGCACGCGCAAGGCGTCCGTATTTTTCCCCTGGTCGCCCAACAAGGTTGCATAACCGAGCCTCAACCCCGCGTCGTGCGGGTGCGCGGCCACGCCCTTTGCGTAGAGCGCCGTCGCGCCGGCGCGATCGCCGGTGGACATTTTCAGGTTGGCGGCCCACCGGATGCTGACCGGCCCGCCGAATCGCCGAATCGCCGCATCGGCCAGCTTGCGCGCAAACGCATGCCGGCCGAGATGCTCGCCCAACTGGCTCAGCGCCACCCACACGCTTTCATCGCGCGGCAGGCGTCCGGTCGTGGCAAGATCCTCGAGTACCCTGCCCGCCAGGGCCTTGTCGCGTGCAGCCACCAGCGCCGCGGCGAAGGTCTTCCAGTCCTCGGCATCGCCGGAAGCGAGCAGGATGCCGAACTGCCGTTCCGCGCCGGCACGATCACCCTGCAACATCGCGAGTCTTGCACGCATGCCGGCAAGGTCGCGCGGATCGGCCCCCAACGC
>DASTIS010000151.1:0-9792 GCA_035717365.1 Rhodanobacteraceae bacterium | reverse complement strand
CCGTTGGTGGCGCCGGCGAAGCGTTCCAGCTTGGAGCGCAACTCGCGGTATTCCGGGACTTCTTCGCGCGAGGGTGGTGCGATTTGCAGGTACGACACTTTGGAACGCCATTCGCGGTGTTCGGCGAGGAACCGCCCGAACGCCGCGAATCGCCGCGGCAGCCCCTTGGAGTAATCCAGCCGGTCGACGCCGACCGCGAGTTTGCGGTGGTCGAGGCTCGCGCGCAGCTTGCGAAGCGGGGCTTTGCCGAGTGCGTTGAGGGACTGGCGCGCGACCTCGGTGGTGTCGATGCTGATCGGGAACGCCGCGATGCGGGTACGGCGGCCGTCGATCTCGATGAGATCCCCGGCCCGTTGGGTTCCGGTCACGCCGAGGAAGTAGCGGAACAGCGCGTCCGCGTCGTCCTCGATCTGGACCCCGACCAGGTCGCACGCGCCCAGTGTCATCATGAGATCTTCGTGGCAGGGCAGGTTGACCAGCAGTTCGGGCGGGGGCAGCGGGATGTGCAGGAAGAAACCGATGCGCGCGCCGATCCCGAGCGCGCGCAACTCCGCGGCCAGCGGGATCAAGTGGTAGTCGTGGATCCAGATGCGATCGTCGTCGCGCAACAGCGGTGCGAGTTTCTTCGCGAACAGCGCGTTGACCGCACGGTAGCCCGCGTACTGGGCACGGCTGTATTGCATCACCGTCGGTTGGAAGTGCAGCAACGGCCACAGCGTGCGATTGGAAAACCCGAGGTAGTAGGCGTCGTATTCATCGCGGGTCAGATCGAGCAGGGCGTAGTCGATCGCGCCCGCGGATTCCCGGTGCAGCTTGCGCTCGGCGGCGGCGACCAGCTTGCCGCTCCAGCCGAACCACACGCCGCCGGTTTCCTTGAGCGCCGCCCGCATCGCCGCGACAAGGCCTCCGGCCCTCGTTTCCCGGGGTTGCATGACCCGATTGGAAACGACGACCAGACGGCTCATACCACGTCGCTCCACTTGGTGGACAGGCTGCGCGCCGCGTTGATCAATCCGACCATCGAATAGGTCTGCGGGAAGTTGCCCCACAATTCCTTGCGCCTGGGGTCGAAATCCTCGGACAGCAAGCCCAGCGGATTGCGGATGGCGAGCAGTTTCTCGAACAGCTTTCGCGCTTCGTCGCGGCGACCGATCGCGATCAGTGCCTCGACGTACCAGAAATTGCAGACCAGGAAACTGGTGCTGGGCGCACCGAAGTCGTCGGGTCGCGCATAGCGCAGCAGGTAACCGTTGCGCATCAGGGTCTTGCCGACCGCATCGACCGTCTTGATGAAGCGCGGGTCATCGGCGCTGACGAAACGCAGACCTTCGAGCAGCAGCAGGCTGGCGTCGAGATCGTCACTGCCGAAGGATTCGACGAAATGGCCATCCTTGTGCACGGCGCGCTTCAGCACCAGTTTGCGGATTCGATCCGCGCGTTTGCGCCAGAATGCCGCGCGGTCGTCGAGTTGCAGCCAGTCCGCGATGTTGGACAGGCGATCGCACGCGACCCAGCACATCACCGCGGAATAGGTATGCACCGATTGGCGTCCGCGCAGCTCCCACAGGCCGGCGTCGGGCTGGTCGTGCAATTTCCATGCAGCCTCGCCGCAGCGTTCCAGGCGCCTGAACTCGGTTTCGTCACCGGCCTTGATCAGGCGCCGGTCGAAGAACATCTGCGTCGCTGCCAGCACCACGCTTCCGTAAATGTCGTTCTGCTGCTGCTTCCAGGCCTCGTTGCCGATGCGCACCGGACCCATGCCGCGGTAACCGGCCAGCGTGGTCGCTTCACGTTCCGGCAGTTCGTCCTGGAAGTGGATGCCGTAGACCGGCGCCATCTTGCCGTCGCCCACCGCCAGGTTGAAGATGTAGCGGACGTATTCCTCCATGGTGCGGGTGGCGCTCAGGCGATTCAGCGCGCGCACCGACAGCGCGGCGTCGCGCGGCCAGCAATAGCGGTAGTCCCAGGTACGCACGGTGTCGGGCGCTTCCGGTATCGACGTGGTCATCGCGGCGACGATCGCGCCGGTGCCTTCGTACTGGCACAGCTTGAGCGTGATCGCGGCCCGGATCACCGCTTCCTGCCACTCGGCCGGGATCGACAGGTAGCGCGACCACTCGTGCCAATACCGCAGCGTGGCGTTCAGCGCCTCGTCGAAGTAATGGCCCGGCGACTCCTGCAGTGTTTCGTCGGTGCCGAGCACGATATGGACTTCGCGGTCGAGGAGGAACGGCAGTTCATCGCGCAGCATCGGCAGTTGCGCATCGGTGGTGGCACGCAGCACCAACGGGTCCAGCATGAATCGCAGGTGGTTCGAACCGAACGTGCGTTCCGGTTTGCGCTCGCCGTAGCCGGTCAGCGGGCGCAGCCTGAGCGCGATGCGTGGTGATCCCGACAGCGGTCGCACGCGCCGGAGGATCTGCATCGGGTGGTAGATGCGCTCGTGCAGTTTGTAGCGCGGCGCAAAGTCGACGATCTCGACCTTGGCACCATCGCTGGCGGTGAGCACGGTCACCAGTACCGCACTGTTGTCCACGTAACGCTGGTGCCGCCCGGTTTCGTTTTCCAGGGCGATATCGAAGAAGCCCGCGTCTTCAAGCTTCGGCGAAAGCAGTGAGCAGAACGCCGGGTCGCCGTCGAATGCCGGTACGCAATGCCAGGCAATCCGGCCCCTTGCATCGATCAAGGCATTGATGGTGCCGTTGCCGATGATGCCGAGATCGAGGCTGGCCTGGCGCGCGTGGGGCCGGGCCGGCAGCGACCGCTTGCGTGCCGAAGGGCGCGTTTCCCCGGCGGCCCGTGTGGTCCGCGCGCGTTGCTTTCCGGAGGATTTTGAACGGGACGTTTTTTTCGCCACGGAGGTCTCCTTTCGGTGGATGGATGGCGCAGGACCGCATACTGCCGCTTCCGATCGCGGTCAGCCGGCCGCCAACCCGTGCAACCACGCGCGTACTGCGGCCGGATTGGCCAGCGAGTAATGTGCCGCGGTCGGGCGACGGTCCCCGATGATCACGCTGATGCCGTCGCGAGCATTGACGCGACGGAACGCATCCTCGTCGGTCAGGTCGTCCCCGAGCATCCACGGGCGGCGTCCGCGGAACGGCGCAACCTTCATCAGGGCCTCGAGTGCGCGCCCCTTGTCCACGCCAGCCGGCTTCAGTTCGATGACCTGGTCGCCGCGCTGCACGGCGTACCGGTCGCCCGTGACCTGCAACAGCGCCTTCGCAATGCGTTCGGCCGACGCGCGCGCGCCGGGCGCGTCGCGGAAATGCAGGGCGAGTGCGCGGCGCTTGTCCTCCAGCACCACGCCGTTCACTTCGGCGACCAGCGCGGCGGCCCGCGCGTGCACCTCGGCCAACGCGCCATCCTCGCCGGTCATGTGCTGGCGGCCGTCGGGGGTACGCAATTCGGCGCCGTGCAGTCCGGCGGCCGCATGACCGTGCCAGTCGAACAGTTCGTCGAGTTGCGACAGTGGCCGGCCGCTCAGCAGCGCCGCCGCGCCTTGCAGCAGCGTGCGCATGCGGGCGAGATCGGCATGCAATTGCGCCGCGACTTCCACCTCGTCGGGGTGCCGGGCGAAATCCAGCAAGGTGCCGTCGACATCCAGAAACAGCGCCCAACTTCCGTCGACGCCGACCTGGGGCGGCGCCGGCAAGACCGCGATGTCGTGACGGATCGTGGGCACCTGGCTGGTCATGGCTTGCACAGTCGCCCATTGTGCCGCAGCACGTGTGAACGTCCGTTTCACGTTTGCGCGGGACGCGGTCTCGGCAACGGCGGTTGAAGCAGCGCGGCTGCGGCCTTATTACTGTGCGTGGCGACTGGCGCCGCCCACTCGATGAGGATGCCCACGTGAGGATGGACAAGCTGACTTCGCGCTTCCAGCAGGCGTTGGCCGACGCGCAATCGCTGGCGGTTGGGCGCGACCACAACATGCTGGAACCGGTCCACGTGCTGGCCGCGCTGCTCGACCAGCAGGGCGGTTCGACCGCGCCGATGCTGGCCCAGGCCGGCGTCAACGTGCCGCTGCTGCGCCAGCGCGCCGGCGAAATCCTGGACAAGCTGCCGAGCGTGTACGGCCAGGAAGGCAACATCAACCTCGGCAACGAGCTCAATCGGCTGCTGAATCTCACCGACAAGCTGGCGCAGCAGCGTGGCGACCAGTACATCGCGTCGGAGCTTTTCGTGCTGGCCTGCCTCGAGGACAAGGGTGATGTGGGGCGCGCGCTGAAGGCCGCCGGTGCCAACAAGCAGAACATCGAGGCCGCGATCGACAAGCTGCGCGGTGGCGAGAAGGTGCAATCCGAAGGCGCCGAGGACCGGCGCCAGGCCTTGGAAAAATACACCATCGACCTCACTGCGCGCGCCGAGACCGGCAAGCTCGATCCGGTCATCGGCCGCGATGAGGAGGTCCGTCGCGTGGTGCAGGTGCTCTCGCGCCGCACCAAGAACAATCCGGTACTGATCGGCGAACCCGGCGTCGGCAAGACCGCGATCGTGGAAGGCTTGGCGCAGCGCATCGTCAAGGGCGAGGTGCCCGAAGGCATCAAGAACAAGCGCGTGCTGGCGCTGGACATGGGCGCGCTGATCGCGGGTGCCAAGTTCCGCGGGGAGTTCGAGGAACGCCTGAAGGGCGTGCTCAACGACCTCGCCAAGCAGGAAGGCCAGATCATCCTGTTCATCGACGAGCTGCACACCATGGTCGGCGCCGGCAAGGCCGAAGGCGCGATGGATGCCGGCAACATGCTGAAACCGGCGCTGGCGCGCGGCGAGCTGCACTGCATCGGCGCGACCACGCTTGACGAATACCGCAAGTACATCGAGAAGGACGCCGCGCTGGAACGGCGCTTCCAGAAGGTGTTCGTGGGCGAGCCCACGGTCGAGGACACCATCGCGATCCTGCGTGGCCTCAAGGAACGTTACGCCGTGCACCACGGCGTCGAGATCACCGACCCCGCGATTGTCGCCGCGGCCACGTTGTCGAACCGCTACATCACCGACCGCCAGTTGCCGGACAAGGCCATCGACCTGATGGACGAGGCGGCTTCGCGCATCCGGATGGAGATCGATTCCAAGCCGGAGGAACTGGATCGCATCGAACGACGCCTGATCCAGTTGAAGATCCAGCGCGAGATGCTGAAGAAGGAGAAGGATCCGGAATCCAAGAAACGTCTCGCCGACCTCGAGACCGACATCGACAGGATCGAACGCGAGTTCTCCGACTTGAACGAAGTGTGGAAGTCGGAGAAGGCCGCTCTGCAAGGCGATGCCAAGATCAAGGAACAGATCGAGCAGGCCCACCACGAGCTGGAGGCGGCGCAGCGTCGCCAGGACTACGCGCGCATGAGCGAAATCCAGTATGGCCAGTTGCCGGCGCTGGAGAAGCAGCTTGCCGCCGCGCAGGCCACCGACCAGCGCGAGTTCAAGCTGGTCAAGGACAAGGTCACCGCCGAGGAAATCGCGGAAGTCGTGGCGCGCTGGACCGGCATCCCGGTTTCCAAGATGCTGGAAGGCGAGCGCGAAAAACTGTTGCAGATGGAAGACGCGCTGCACAAGCAGGTGATCGGCCAGGACGAGGCGGTGCACGCCGTGTCCGACGCGATCCGGCGTGCACGTGCGGGGCTGTCCGACCCGAACCGTCCGTCAGGTTCCTTTCTGTTCCTGGGCCCGACCGGGGTCGGCAAGACGGAGTTGTGCAAGGCGCTCGCCAATTTCCTGTTCGACACCACCGAGGCGATGGTGCGGATCGACATGAGCGAGTTCATGGAGAAGCACTCGGTCGCGCGGCTGATCGGCGCGCCGCCGGGTTACGTCGGCTACGAGGAAGGTGGTTACCTCACCGAAGCCGTGCGTCGGCGTCCGTACAGCGTGATCCTGCTCGACGAGGTCGAGAAGGCGCACCCGGATGTGTTCAACATCCTGCTGCAGGTGCTGGACGACGGACGTCTGACCGACGGCCAGGGCCGCACGGTGGATTTCCGCAACACCGTCATCGTAATGACGTCGAATCTGGGCTCGCAACAGATCCAGGAGATTGCGTCCAGCGGCATCGACGAGGACAGTCCCGAGGCCTATACACAAATGAAGGCCGCGGTGATGGGCGTGGTGCAGGCCCACTTCCGGCCCGAGTTCATCAACCGGCTGGACGAGATCGTGGTGTTCCACCCGCTCGACAAGAAGCAGATCCGCGAGATCGCCAGGTTGCAGACCAACTACCTCGCCAAGCGCCTGCAGGAACGCCAGATCGACCTGGAAATCTCCGATGCCGCGTTGATGCTGCTCGGCAACGTCGGCTTCGATCCGGTGTACGGCGCGCGTCCGCTCAAGCGCGCGATCCAGAGCCAACTCGAAAACCCGTTGGCGACCAAGATCCTCGCGGGCGAGTTTACCGGCGGCGACACCATCAAGGTCGACGCCGAAGGCGGCAAGCTCGCGTTCCACAAGCACTGATCGCTGAAGCCAAGCCCATCCCCACCAGCGCTGCGCGCTCGACCTACGGTGGCCTCCCCTTCAAGGGTAGGCCGCCACCGTTGCCGTCGGCGTTCTTCCATCGCAAACCCATCCCCACCCAACCCTCCCCTTGAAGGGGAGGGCTTTCAAGCTCAGACCCCTTCCCCTTCAAGGGGAAGGCTTTCAAGCTCAGACCCCTTCCCCTTCAAGGGGAAGGCTTTCAAGCTCAGACTCCTTCCCCTTCAAGGGGAAGGCCGGGATGGGGATGGTGTCGACTGTTCAGCGCCGAGCATTGCCTGACTACCACCGATACGCCGCGCTTGCGTACCAGTACGAGCCGTTGAAACCGAACGGCGAGGTCAGGGGGTAGGTGATGATGCCGTGGTAGTTGTTCGACGCGTTGTTCTTGTCGGGGTATTCGTTGGTGACGTTGTTGCCACCCAGCGTGAAGTCCCAGTGATCCAGCGTGTAGCTCACCGAAGCATCCAGCAGCGTCGCTGAGCCGAAGGTCTGGTCCCCCGCGGGTGTCGAGCCCTTGGTCTTCCATTCGCCATAGCGCGTCAACCGCCCGCGCACGGTCCAGTGACCGAGTTCCCAGTCCGCAGCAAGGAATGTCTTGGAACGCGGCGTGCCGTAGACCATGAGGTTGCGCGCTTCACGATCGAACACGGGCAATTCCAGTCCGGCCAGTCCGAGTTGCGGCGGGTTGGGCTTGACCGAGCGGATGTCGGTCTTGTTGTAGTTGACGCCACCGGTGAACTTGAGCTGCGAGCCTTGCAGTTGCACCGGCCAGGTGCCGACCAGGTCGACGCCGCGGGTGCGCGTGTCCACCGCATTGGTGAAGAAGCGCCCGCCGCTGACGAACGGTATTCCGACCGATGTCAGGTAGTTCTGCACCGCGTCGCCGACCAGGTTGCCCGAGAGCACGATGCGGTCGTCGATGTCCACCTGATAGAAGTCCAGCGTGACGTACGGCCCGACGGTCGGAGTGAACACCAGCCCGAAGCCGAAGTTCCGCGACTTCTCGGGTTGCAGCGATTGCGCACCCAGCGCGATCGCGGCGGGGTCGGTCACCGGGAATGTGCGGATGGTGTAAGGCACCAGATTGCCACCGCCGACATTGACGAAGTTGATCGCAGTGCTGGAATAGAACTCCTGCTGAAGTGACGGTGCCCGGAAGCCGGTCGAGATCGTGCCACGCAACGCGACCACGGGGGTGAACGCGTAGCGCCCGGACAGTTTCCACGAGGTGGTATTGCCGAAGTCGCTGTAATGCTCGTGGCGCGCCGCGAGGCCGGCGGAGAACTTGTCGCTGAAATCGGTTTCGAGGTCGACGTATTCCGCGACGTTGGTGCGCGAGTGCGAACCGGCGTCGCCCGGTCGGTAGCCGGGATAGACCTGGGCGCCGGCGCCGAAATACGAAGGCGGATCGCCTTCCTTGATCACGAATTTCTCGTGCCGGTAGGCAAGGCCCCAGGCGACGGACAGCGGGCTGTACCAACCCACGTCGAAATCGCGACTGAAGTCGGCGTTGAACACGTTCTGGCGGATGGTCATCGTGCCGATATAGAAGGCGGTGGGCGAAGCCGTATCCAGCGAGTAGTTGAAGGTGTCGGTGGTGTGCAATTTCCAGTGGCTGCCGCCGGTGTCGCCACTGATGTCGTAGTGCCAGCCTCCGAGGTCACCCTTGATTCCGAGCACCGTGTTGTTGTCCAGGATCGCGCTGTGTTCGATCGGCAGGAAGCCGTTCGGATAGGCCGCGACGGCGCCGGCGTTGTATCCGCTGGTGCCGGGGACGCCGTACTGGTTGAACGAGCGGAAGAACCCGCCGGCGCTGACGTTGCGCTTGTTGAATATGCTGAAGGCGTACAGCGTGGCGTTCTCGCCGAGGTTGTACTGCGCGTTCAACGCTGCCTGCTTGGTAATCAGCTTGGGCAGCCCGAAATGGAACGTCACCTGGCCATCGGTGGGTGCCGTGACGCCGTTGTAGATGCGGAAGTCGGGTCCGGCGTGGTTGGTCGGATCCTGGTTGAGGTAATTGGCCGAAAGATGCACCCAGCCGTTCTGGCCGAGGCTGAATCCGCCGTCCGCGCCGCCGCGCCAGGTGTCGCCCTGGCCACCGTCGTACTGGCCGTACGAGACGTTGGCCGACCCGTGGTCGGCGCCACCCTTCAGGATGATGTTGATGACCCCGGCGATGGCATCGGAACCGTATTGCGCCGCGGCGCCGTCACGCAGCACCTCGATGCGCGCGATCGCGTTCATCGGGATCGCGGAGAGGTCCACCGGCGAGGAACCGCGGCCGATCGAACCATTGATGTTGAGGATCGCGGTGGTGTGCTGGCGCTTGCCGTTGACCAGCACCAGCGTCTCGTTGGGCGAAAGGCCGCGCAATTGCGCCGGCTGGGTCGCGTCGGTGGCGTCGGTCAGGGACGGTTGCGGAAAGTTGAACGACGGCAACAGCGCGCGTAGTGCGGTCGTCAGGTCCGGCGCACCGGTGCTGACGAGCTCCTTCGGTGTCAGGACATCGATCGGCGCCAGCGAATTCGCGGCCGTCCGGTCGAAGGCGCGGGTGCCGGTGACGATGATGGTTTGCAGCGTCGAGGGCTGCTTGTTGTCGTTCTGATCGTTGCCGGTGGCGTCTTGCGCGAGAGCCGGAAGGCTTGCGAGCGCGGCGCAGGCAATAGCCGCCGAGAGGGTGGCGATGCGCTGGTGCATTGGACTGCTCTCCGTTGTTGTGGGAGACATCTCAGCGCGCAACGCACCCCATCCCTGGTCCACGGAACGTACGAAGACCACCTCCGGATACCCCTGTGGCGGGCAGGCTAGACCCGCATCGCGGCCATGTCAAACGTGCAAACGTGACTTCCGGCGCAAATTCACGGGTCGCGGCCTGGATGCGTGGCGTTGCGCAGCAACCTGAGCGCGGCGGGGGTCGTGCGCAACATTGGACGGAACTTGCGTTCGTGTACGGGCACGCGACGCAACGCTCCGCAGCGCCAGGCTGCATAGGCGGCGAGCAGCGCGTGGGTCAGCGCGAACCACGCGAACAGCGACCACGGACCGAGCAGGGACATCGTTCCGCCGGCGACCAATGGTCCCACCGCGGAACCAACGCCGTACACCAGCAGCACGCTGCTGCTGGCCGCAAGCAGCTCGCCGGGGTCCGCGTGGTCGGCCAGGTGCGCGACCACGATTGGATACACCGCGAAGCTCGTGCCGCCGACGAGGAAGATCACCGTCATCGCCACCACACCGTGACCCCCGAGCCACAGCGCCGCCAGCGCAAGCAATGCCGTCGCCGCGGCGACCAGCGACAGCGCCACGCGCCGGTCGTGGCGA
>DASTIS010000150.1:0-3212 GCA_035717365.1 Rhodanobacteraceae bacterium | reverse complement strand
GGGCGTCGATGAAATATTTCACGGTGGAACCGGTGCCGACGCCTATCACCTGGTTGTCTTCGACGAATTCGATCGCGGCTTCGCCGGCCGCCCGCTTCTGTGCTTCGATGTCCATGTCGGTCCGGTTCACTCCAGGTCCAGAATGGCATGCCACTGAGCGTCGCTGACGGGCAGCACCGACAGGCGGTTGCCGCGCCGGGTCAGCGCGAAGTCACCGAGACCGTCGAGCGCCTTGATTTCGTCCAGCGTGATCACGCACTTCAACTTGCGCACGAAACGTACCTCGACCAGCGTCCAGCGCGGATCGCCGCGGTCGCTGCCGGCGTCGAAGTGATCGCTCTTCGGATCGAACTGGGTGGGGTCGGGATACGGGGCGCCCGCAACCTTCGCGATACCGGCCACGCCAGGGACCGCGCAACTGGAGTGGTAGATCAATACGCCGTCACCGCGCCGCATCGCGCGGATGAAATTGCGCGCCTGGTAATTGCGTATGCCGTCCCAGGGTTCGACCTTGCGCTTGGCGAGATCGTCGATCGAAAAGGTGCCCGGTTCGGTTTTCATCAACCAGCGTTGCATTGTGTTCCCGTCAGATACCCGTGTCGTTCGCCCGGCAGGCTATCAGTTCCGCGTCGGTCGCGACGTAATCGAGGTCGACGTCCCACGCTTCGGCGGGGACTGCCTCGACTTCCTGGAAGGCGTAGCCGACGCCGACCAGCAGTGGTGTCGCGGGCCGTTCGGCCTCGTGCACGAACGCGAGGCTGGTGTCGTACCAACCGCCGCCGGTGCCGAGGCGATGGCCTTCCCGGTCGAAGGCGAGCAGCGGCAGCAGGATCACGTGCATGTCGCGCGCCGGGAGCTGCTGGTCGGCGGGACTTGCGGGCTCGGGAATACCGAAACGATTGTTGGCGACGGCGGTGCCGTGGGCGAATTCGGCAAATCGCAGTTGCCGCCGGGTACCCAGCACCGGCAGGAAATAGTGCTGCTCGCGGCGGTGCAGCGAGGCCACCACGAGATTCAGCGGCAGCTCGCCGCGCACCGCCCAGTAACCGGCGACGTTGCGGTCGGTCATGAATTCGGGCAACGTCTCGAGGCTGCGCAACACGTCGGTGGCCGCGGCGATGCGCTGTTTGGCATCGAGCTCATTGCGTCGCACCGACATCCGCGCGCGCAGCAACGCCCGGTTTTCACTCATGGCCAAAAGCCGGGGTCAGAGTGCACTTTTGATGAACGCGCAGCGAAGCCGTCATTCCGCATGCTCAAAAGTGCACTCTGACCCCTGTTCTTGCGAGCGTCCCGATCGAAGCGGCTGTTGCGGACAGTCAGCCCATGGATGGGCGTTCTGATCGCCATGGCCATGAAAGCGGCGTGGCTCGCCGGGTGGATCAACAAAGCAGCGTTCACGGACGAACGCATAAAAGTGACGTCCTCCGCGATGACGATGCGCGCCGAGCGACCCTGATCCTGGAGGATCACGTGGGCGGGCTCACCGGGCCTTCAGGCTTTCCGCTCGTGACGGACTTGCACAACGATCCGGTATCCGCCGGCCCCAGGTCGTACATTAGGAACAAGGCACATTGCTGGAGGCGCGCTGTCGTTCACCGCAGGGGACGCCAGCAAGGTCATTCTATGGGCGCTTCGAGGGCGTCTTCAAGCTTGCGCCGCAGCATCGCGATGTGCTCGCCGGCGCTGCTGGACAGTTGGTTCTGGCTGCGTTGCAGCATCAGCAATTCGTGGGTGATGTCGAGCGCGGCCAGCACCACGATGCGGTCGTAGCCGGGGCTGCGCGCGGCGTGCCGGATGTCGCGCATCTTGCGGTTGAGGTGTTCGACCGCGGCCAGCAGCCCTGCGCGTTCGTCGGGTTTGCAGCCGACCAGGAATTCGCGGTCCAGCAGCTTGACGGTGACGGTGACGGATTCTTCGGCCATGCCACTCAACCCGTGCTCTCGAGCGACTTCAGCCGCTCGATCATGGCTTCGACCCGCGTCCGCGCCTGTTCGTTGCGGGTCATGAGTGCGGCGCGTTCGCCCGCCAGTTGGTCGCGACCGCGACGCAGACTGGCATTTTCCTCGGCGAGCCTGCGCATCTGGCCGAGCGCCTTGTCCAACGCCTGCGACAGGGCGGCAAGTTCGTCTTCGACGGAGCGGGGTTGATTGTCCATGGCGTGAATATAAGGCAAAAAAGACTGTCAGGCATAGACCGGTGCCGCGGGTCGGCGGGAGACCCGGTCAGGTCAGGGCACCCGCCGTCGCGGTGTGCCGGTTGAGGAAATCCAGGCAGGCATCGGCGGAAAGCGGCCGCGAGAGCCAATACCCCTGGATTTCGTCGCAATGCTGTGCGCGCAGGAAGGCGAGTTGTTCGACGGTTTCCACGCCCTCGGCCACGACCCTGAGCTGCAGCGAGTGCGCCATGGTGATGATCGTCGAGGTGATCGCGGCGTCGTCGGGGTCGGTGGTGATGTCGCCGACGAATTCCTGGTCGATCTTGAGGGTGTCGATCGGCAGCCGCTTGAGGTAGGCCAACGACGAGTACCCGGTGCCGAAATCGTCGATGGCGAGGCGCGCGCCGATCGACTTCAGCTCGCCGAGCAGGCGTACCGACTGTTCGGCGTTGGCCATGACCATGCTCTCGGTGAGTTCCAGCTCGATCTGGTTGGGCGCGACATCGTGCTCGGCGAGCAGGTCGCAGATGTGCGAGGTCAGGTCGGGGCGGTTCAACTGCGCCGCGGAAAGATTGATCGCCATCGTCAGGTGGCGGTGGCCGCTCTCGCGGAAACGGCGCAGGTCGGCGCACGCGGTCGCGAACACGTAAGCGCTGATTTCGTGGATCTGCCCGGTTTCCTCGGCCAGCGGGATGAACACGCTGGGCGGGATCTCCCCGAGATCGCGGTTGTGCCAGCGCAGCAGGGCCTCCATGCCGGTGAGGGTGTCGCCGTGGAGCGTCATCTTGGGCTGGTACACCAGGCGCAGCTCGCCGCGGTCGAGCGCCCGCCGCAGGGCATTGACGAGTGTGGCGTGGTCGCGCGCGCGCGCGTCCATGCCGGGATGGTAGACCGCCCAGGTATTGCGGCCGCTGGCCTTGGCCTGGTACATCGCGGTGTCCGCGCACTTCAGCAGGTCCGCGGGGGTCTGGCCGTGGTCGGGGTACATGGCGATGCCGATCGAAGGCGAGATCACGGTCTCCTGGGTGCCGCTGACCGGCAGCGGCTTCGCGAA
>DASTIS010000149.1:0-2340 GCA_035717365.1 Rhodanobacteraceae bacterium | reverse complement strand
GATCGCGTGGTGCTGGATCTGGACAACGGCGCGTTCGGCAAGAGCGTGGCCGCCAAACCCGGCAAGGGCGTGGTCAAGGACATCCGCGTCGGCCACTTTCACGGCAAGGCACGCATCGTGCTGGACCTCGACCGGGCGGCGCATCCCAAGAGCTTCCTGCTGACGCCGGCCGCGCAATATGGCTATCGGCTGGTCGTGGATCTCGGCACGCCGGACGGCAAGCCGTCGCAGATCGTGCGCACCATCGATTCCGACATCGCGCACGGCAAGCCGCGGCCGGTGGTGATCGCGGTCGATGCGGGTCACGGCGGTGACGATCCCGGTGCGCGCGGCCGCGGCGGCACGCTGGAGAAGACCGTCACGCTCGGGGTCGCCAAAGACCTCGCCAAATTGATCGACGCGCAACCCGGCATGCACGCGGTGCTGACCCGCAAGGGCGATTACTACGTGCCACTCAAGAAGCGCTTCCAGATCGCCCGCGAACACAAGGCCGACCTGTTCGTGTCGATCCATGCCAATTCCTGCCCGGACTACTGCAGCGCGCGCGGCGCATCGGTGTGGGTGTTGTCCACCCACGGCAAGCAGAGCGAGGCGGGCCGCTGGCTGGCCAGGAGCGAAAACGCGTCCGACCTGATCGGCGGCGTGTCGCTGGACGACAAGAACCACATGCTGGCGTCGGTGCTGCTGGATCTTTCCCAGGGCGCCAGCATGCATGCCGCCCATGAGGTCGGCCGCGACGTGCTGGCCGCGCTCGGCAAGATCGGGCCACTGTGGCGCGGTACCGTGCAGGGCGCGAACTTCGTGGTACTGCGCTCGCCCGACGTGCCGTCGATCCTGGTCGAGACCGCATTCATCAGCAACCGCACCGACGAACGGCGACTGGACAGCAGCAGCGATCGCAAGCGGCTGGCCGGGGCGGTGCTGGCCGGCGTCAAGAAGTATTTCGAGACCACGCCGCCGCCCGGCACCTGGTTCGCCGAGCAGCGCAACAAGCGCCTGTACCCGACGGCGTCCGCGACAACCGAGGTTGTCGCGAAGGGCAAGGCCGCGACGGGCGCCGAAGCGGTCACCCCTTCCGGGACGACCCTGATCGCGTCCGCCGGCAGCCCCACGCACGGTCCCCGCGGGTTCCAGGACATGCACAAGGTCGCGCGTGGCGAAACCCTGTCGGGCATCGCGCAGCACTACGGCGTCAGCATGAGCTCGCTGCGCTCGGTCAATTCCAGCAAGATCCAGTCCGGTGGCGGAATCCAGGCAGGGCAGGTGCTGCTGATCCCGAGTTCGTGAGGATCGACGAATAGCAAGGGTACCCAACTCCCTTCGGCACGAAGGGCGAAGCGAACGCGCGCGCAGCGCGACCGCCGCAGGCGCGGGGGATGCGTTCCGGACTGCAACAAACCCAAAGCCATCCCCTCAATCCCCCTTCCTCCGGAAGGGGGAGGCAAGCGTGCGTTTCCGCAACGCAGGGAGGGCGCAGCAGGTAAGCCCGCGATTTTGACAGCTCTCTTGCCCACCACGATAATGCACGGCTCGCTGCGCGCTCCATGGATGGATCGTAGTGAGGAACAGACAATTGCCCGAGTAGCTCAGCTGGTTAGAGCATCTGACTGTTAATCAGAGGGTCCCCCGTTCGAGTCGGGGCTCGGGCGCCAGATTGACCGCAAGGCCGACGGATTCCGTCGGCCTCGTTGTTTGCGCAGGTCGGGGCAACGCGTGCGTTCGTTCACGTGGTGTCCACGCCGATTCCGTGCATACTCGCGCGCTTCGTTACGCAACAGGGAATCCGGATCGTGGCAGCGAGTCCGTCGGCAGTGAATTTTCCCACAGGCATCAGCGGCATGGCGGTGTACGTGCCGCCGTATCGCGTCGACCTCGAACAATGGTGTGGGTGGACCGGCAACGATCCGGGCAAGACCCGCGCGGTGGTCGGCCGGGCGTTTCGCATGCCCGGTCCGGACCAGAACGTGTACACGCTGGCGGCCAACGCGGTGTTGCGCCTGATCGAGCGCTACGATATCGATCCCCGCCGTGTCGGTTACCTTGCGCTTGGCACCGAATCGAGCACCGACAATGCCGCCGGCGCGGTGATCGTGCGCGGGCTGGTGGACGTGGCGCTGGCGGCGGAAGGCAAGCCGCCGCTTGCGCGCGATTGCGAGGTTCCCGAGTTCAAGCATGCCTGCCTCGGCGGGGTTTACGCGATGAAGGGCGGACTGCGTTACCTCGCTTGCGACGGACGGGGTCGCCAGGCGATCGCGGTCAGCGCGGACATCGCCGAGTACGCGCGCGGCAGCAGCGGCGAACCCACCCAGGGCGCCGGTGCGGTCGCGATGTTGCTGGAGG
>DASTIS010000148.1:0-2347 GCA_035717365.1 Rhodanobacteraceae bacterium | reverse complement strand
GGCACGTTGTTGATGTAATACACCGACTCGGACAGGAACTGGTACCCCGTGACATTCTGGATCCAGTCCACGATCGACGGCAGGTTGATTGCCAACGCCACGCCGCACACCACGCCTATCACGATGCCCATGGTTCCAATCAGCATGCCCTGGATCATGAACACGCCCATGATCGATCGCGGGGTCGCGCCCAGCGTGCGCAGGATCGCGATGTCCGACTGCTTGTCGGTGACCAGCATCACCAGCGACGACACCAGGTTGAACGCCGCCACCGCGACGATCAGCGACAGGATGATGAACATCACGATTTTCTCCATCGCGATGGCCTTGAAGAAATTGGCGTGTTGCTGCATCCAGCCCTGCGCACGGTAGGCAGCCCCCATCCCCATTTCGCCAAACTGGTTCTGCAGGGTTTGCACCACCCGGCCGGCGGCGAACAGGTCGTCCAGCTTCAGGCGGATGCCCGTGGGGCCGTCCATCTGGTAGAGCCTTTCGGCATCGTGCAGGTTGATGATCGCGAGGTTGGAGTCGTATTCCTGCATGCCCGCCTCGAACACGCCCACGACCGTGAACCGCTTGAGGCGCGGCATGAAGCCGATCGGCGTGATGCTGCTTCCCGTGGGCGGCGCGTACACCACGACCTTGTCGCCGGGACTCACCCCGAGCGCGAGGGCGAGGTCGCGGCCCAGCACGATGCCCCACGAACCCGACGTCAGCGCGGTCAGTTTGCCGGCGATCATCTTGGATCCGATGTCGGCGACCTTGGGTTCCTGGTCGGGCAGGATGCCACGGACCATCGCACCCTGGTTGGCCGCATTGCCGACGATCCAGCTTCCCTGTTCCACGTACGGCGCGGCGCCCTGGACATGCGGGTTGCGCTCCGCGATCTCCAGCGCCTGCTGCCAGTCCGGCATGCCGTTGCCGACACCACTGATCGTCGCCTGCGAAACCATCCCGAGGATCCGCGACCGCAACTCGCTGTCGAAGCCGTTCATCACCGAGATCACGGTGATGAGCGCGGTAATACCTATCACCAGCCCGATCATCGACGCCATGCTGATGAAGGAAATGAAATGATTGCGCCGTTTGGCGCGGATGTAACGGGTGCCGATGAAGAGTTCGAGGGGACGGAACATGCGGAAAAAGCCGGGAATGGGAAGTCGGGAATCGCCAACGGCAGCCTGACTGCGGCGGTACGCAGTCCCTGATGCCCACGCAGCGTGATGGAACCACGATGCGCGGGCAAGCGGTTCAGACCGTCATCCGCTGTCGGCGTTCCCTGACGCCGCCGCGCGCGTGCCCACCGCGCCGAGGCGCATTCGCAGGCGCCGGCGGGTATCCGCATCGAGGTTGTCCGGCAGCAGCCACAGCGACGCGCGCTCCCGCGGCGGCCCGCGCAGCGTCAGCACGATCAACGGTCCCATCACCCGGGCATTCTGGATCGTGCCCTGCACTGTGCGGCGACCGTCCGCCAGCGTGTCGTCGAGCACGAGATCGACACCGCCGTCGCCGCGCCACAGCAGCGATCGAATGCGCGGCCGCAACAACCTCCCCAGCGCCACCCCGGCGTAGCCTCCGACCAGTACAGGCAGGGCAACGCGCAGCCAGCGCGGCAAGCCGCTGATCCAAAGCGCAGCGATGGCCAGCAACGCGATCACGATCGTGGCGACGATCAACGATGGCGACCGGCGGTATTCGAAGGCGATGGTGGGTGGCGTTCTCACGGCGCCAGCCCTGCGCGTTCGCGGATGTCCGTCACGATCGCCCGCCAGTCCGCGCGCGACGGTTCGGCGTGGCCCAACAACCAATCCCACAGCTCCGGGTCCTGCCGGTCCAGCAGCGCATCGAATACCGTGAATTGCGCCTCGTCCATGGACGCGCCATGCGCATCCAGCCAACCGCCCAACAACACATCCAGCTCGCGGGTGCCGCGCCGACAGCGCCAGCGCAGGCGTTTGATGCGCGATGCCATGGTCGGCGTGGCTCCGATCCCGCGGACCGCATTCGCAACGCGCGTTGCCCGGTCCCGGGTCCCTGGTCCCGAGTCCCGGCCACTCATACCGTGCGGTCGGCCAGGAGTTGCTTGATCTCGCCGATCGCCTTGGCGGGATTCAGGCCCTTCGGGCAGGTGTTGGTGCAATTCATGATGGTGTGGCAGCGGTACAGCTTGAAGGGGTCGTCGAGGTCGTCGAGGCGCTCGCCGGTAGCCTCGTCGCGGGAGTCGACGATCCAGCGGTACGCTTGCAGCAGCACCGACGGACCGAGGAAGCGATCCGGGTTCCACCAGTAGCTCGGGCAAGCCGCGGTGCAGCACGCGCACAGGATGCATTCGTACAGACCATCCAGT
>DASTIS010000147.1:0-28755 GCA_035717365.1 Rhodanobacteraceae bacterium | reverse complement strand
CAGGGATTGCAGGGCACCGCCATCGGCGAAGCGATGCGTCGGGCGCGGATCGCCGCCATTGCAAAGACACGCAACGATTGAATGATGAAATCCCGGGATGAAGCGGCCACTGCCAGAAGCATGTCGCGACTTGCGGTAACGCGCCGAGTCCAACGGGGTCGACTTCGATTCCACGAACACTGTCCGATGAGGATCAGGAGGAGGGTCGGCGATGCGAATTGCTTACCGCGCAGCGCTCTTCTCCATGCGACGATCGGGAATCAGCCACATGATCGCCACCGTAACGTACAACGCATCAGCAGCCCACGGGTACGCGAACGCCAACGGAATCGCGACGGCGTACATCAGCACGGACAGCTTGTCCTTGAACTGATGGCCGAGTGCCCGCGCCAGTGCAGAGGTTTTGCCATGAAGTGCAACCAGGGCGCGTACGAGGATGTAGTAGGCAATGCCCGCAAGCAGCAGCACGATACCGTACACGGCCGTCGGCCATGCGGCGAAATGATTTTCGCCCATCCACGCGGTGGTGAACGGCACCAGCGTAAGCCAGAACAGGAGGTGCAGGTTTGTCCAAATCACGGCTCCATTTACGCGTTCGACCGCATGAAAAAGATTATGGTGATTGCTCCAGTAAATGCCGAGATACACGAAGCTCAGCACGTAACTGAAAAATACCGGGAGCTGGGCCGATAAATTTGCCGAGCCAGTGCCTGCCGGCGCCCGCAGCTCCAACACCATGACGGTGATGGCGATGGCGATGACGCCATCGCTGAACCCCGTCACTCTTGCTGATGTCATGGGCTTCTCTCCGGTCTTTGTGTGACCGAGGCGCCGCCGCTCGCGGAATCCGTTGCGGGCTATGCGTCGTTCAGCACGCGAGCTCTTTCTGGAACGCCACTTCCGATCCTTTGGGTCCGGTGACGTCGTCGGCGCCGTGCAGAAACGCGGTGACGACCGATTTCACGTAATCGTGGACCTTTGCCTCGGGTGGTGGCGCATCGATCCGGACACCGATGACCCGTTGCAGATTGTTCCGGAGCATCGAGACGAATCGACGGGCAGCGAAGATGCTGTCGGCAATGTTTATTTCGCCACGGCGGCTTGCATCCTCGAGGAGCCCGCGGACGCGCTCGATCACACGCTCCGGGCCATTTGCCCAATATGCATCTGCGGCGCCGTTGAAGAGACGGCTGCCTGCGGCGGCGGCCTTGTGGATGCCGATCACCGCTGGCGTCAGCCTGGCGTGTACGATGCCTTGGCCGATGTGCGACAGCGCGCTCTCCAGCGACTCATCTGGGCGCCTCATTGACGCGCCCAACACTGCCTGGGTGGTCCTGATTGCAACGGTCGTGCAATGATCAACGAGCAGACGCGACACATCGACAATCTGGGCACCTTCCTCCGCTTTGAGTTTCTTGTACAAACCGTGCGGGGACCAGGTCCGGTAGCGACGTCCCAACATGAAAGAGACCAGCACGGCGCAATTCGACCAGCCGCGCGTCTGGCTGCCACGACCGGGAATCGCTTCGCGAACCTTGATGATGTCGCCGGCCGCGGCCCAGCGCAGAAACTGGACCGCCTGATCGAAGCTCAATACGTTGATCATGTTCCGGGTCCACCACGGTTCCATGATGAGCCAGGTGCTCTCGTCCACCATGCGCATTGCAAACACGTGTTTGTGCTTCGCGTTGACCAGGCCGTGCCACCACTGCTTCCGCAGACCGGGCACGAAACAAACCAACCAGTCCGCGGGCTCGAGTGTCACCGGTGACCCATTGGCGTCGATCTCGATGGTTTCCTGGTCGGTGACGAAGGGGATGAGGGCGCCGCGATCATCGGTCACTCGCATGGACGCTCTTTGGCCGGGTGCCGGGATTTGCATTCTCGAAATCAGCTTGCGCATGTCGAACTCCTGGTAGGTACGTGCCTTGATCACCGGCACGTTTTGTCATGTACAAGCTAGTGCTGTGCGATGTTTGGAGGTAGCCCTGTCAACGGACGCATCGAGTTGCGTGGTGCGCAACAATGTTCGCGCGGGCAACGGAAAGCCGGGCTGCCGAGGGGGAGCGGCCCCTCGCGCGACTGCGTCAGTCGTCGACGTGGATATTCGGCGTGACCGACATGCCGACGCGCAACTTCGCTGCCGCGGCCTGTCCGGGGTTGACACCGATGCGGACGGGGAGTCGCTGCACGATCTTCGTGAAATTTCCCGTGGCGTTATGGGGCGCCACCGCGGAGTAGCTGATGCCACTGGCCGGGCCCAGGCTTTTCACCGTGCCTTTCAAGGTTTCACCTGGCAATGCATCCACCGTGATGTCCACGGCCTGGCCAGGTCGGACCCGCGCCAGTTGCGTTTCGCGATAGTTGGCGGTGATGTAAACGGCATCGAGTGGAACGATGGCCAGCAATGGCTGGCCGACATTCACGAACGCCCCCGTGCGCACGGATTTCTTGCCTACGGTGCCGTTGATCGGCGCGGTAATGCGCGTGTAGGAGAGTTTCAATTCCGCGGCGTCTTGCGCGGCTTGTGCTTGCGCGAGGGCTGCCCAGGCCTTTTCCAGATCGGCCTTCAGAACCGCCACCTGTTGCTGGGCGGCCAGCACGCCGGCGGCGCTCTTTTCCTGGTTGGCCAACTGGATGCGGAGTTGCTCTTCCGCTTGTTGCATTGCTTGCACTGTGCCCGAACCGTCCTTGGCCAGGTTGCGATACCGCTTCCGGTTGTCCCTGGCGAGAGTGAGTGCGGCATCCGCAGCCGAAGCGGCAGCCTGTGCCTGGCGTATCACGCTTTGCTGTTGCGCGAGGTGCGACTTCAGGCTGATGATTTGTGCACGAGCGCCGGAGACCGCGGCATTGGCCGCCTTCACGGCCACCACGAAGTCGCGGTTGTCGATGGTGGCGAGCAATTGTCCCTTCTTGACCTTCTGGTTTTCACTGACCAGAACATCGTCGATGGTTCCCCCGACGCGTGGCGCAACCAGGGTGAAGTCGGCTTCGATGTAGGCATCATCGGTGGACTGGGTGGATGCGCTGGATTCGGGGCGACTGAGGCCGACCAGGCCGACGGCCGTCACGATGAGCAGCGCGGCCACCATCGCAAGCTTGGTTTTCTTCGAAATGGCCATGGCGGATCAGCGGTCTGAAGTGGAGGGATCGGCTGCACGCGGCGAGGTGGCGTGCGTGTCCGGGGCGGGGATGTAAGCCATGCACAACGCGAGGGGAATCAGGAGCAGCGCGAGCACGCCCAGCACGCGGTAGGCGTCCGCGATCGCCAACACGGCGGATTGTTGGCCGGCGAATTGGGTGAGCCGCGCAGGATCGGGCGCGTGCGGGAAAACATTGACCGCAAGCGCCGCGTGGTCGAGCAGCATGTCCGAGTGAAAACGTTGGCGCACGACAACGAGCTGTCCTACCAACGCAGGTCCGATCAGCAGGCCGAGGCCTCGCAGCGTGTTGATGGTGCCGGACACGAAAGGCCCTTCGTCGGGGACGATGACGCTGGTACACAGGAACAGCATCGACACGATGGCCATCGGCTGCCCGAAGGCCTGCAATGTCTGCGCGACGACGAACTGGTCGCGATTCCACCCAGCGGTCAATTGCGCGCCTGAAAAACAGGCCAGCACGATCAGCAGGAGGCCGAGAGCCAATACAACGCGCGCGTCCGCCCATTTCTGGTACAGCACGACCGCAACTGCAGATCCCAGGACCAATTGCGGCAAGGCCACGATCAAGCCGATCGGCGCCATCTGAAGCGGCCGATAACCCTGGATCGATCCGAGGTAGGTGGCCGGCAGCAGCGAGCTCGACATCAGCACCACCAGCAACAGGAGAAACAGCGTGAAGCCGAGGGCAAGGTTCCGACGGCTGAGGATCTGCAATTTCATGAACGGCGACAAGTGGTCCCATTCCGTCATCAGATAGATGGCAAGCAAGGCCAGCCCGGCCAGCAACGATCCGGCAATCAGCGAAGAGTGGAACCAGTCAAGCCGCACGCCCTGGCTGAGGGCGACGGCGATCAGCACAAGCGCGGTCGCCCCGGTAGCCATGCCAACCCAGTTGGCTTTGCGGAACTGCTCCGTGCGGATCGGCATGCGTGGCATGCCCCAGGCAACCATCGCGCCGGAAATGATGGCCAGTGGAATCAGCTGCCAGTACACCCAGCGCCAGTCGGAAAGCACGTCGGTCCAGCGTCCCTCCAGCCAGAAGCCGAGATTGGGCGCGAACGTCGCCGTCATCGCATACAGCGCCAATCCGTGCAAACGGATGGGCAGCGGAAGGAACTTGAGCGCCGCCATCATCAACAGTGGAATCATCGACCCGGTGGCGATGCCTTGCAGGAAGCGCAAGACCGCCAGCAGATCGAGGTTGGTGATGACTGGCAGAACCACGGCAACCGCGGTGCTGAAGGCGAGCATCCACAATACGAAGCGGCGGATCGAGAGCGTGGCGCCGAACCAGGCCGCGAACGGCATCGCGATCAGTTCCCCGGCGCTGTACGCCGTCACAATCCACGATGCGCCATCGAAACCGAACCCGAGCGCGCCCCGCACGTCCGCCAAAGCCAGGGAACCGAGCCGATTGTTCAACCCCGCCATCATGGCCGCGATGAATATGCCGGCGAGCCCCACCATCGGGCGGACAAGCGGGTTTGCCGCGGGCCGCTTGGCAGCAGCGTCCGCACCAACAAGCGCATTGGCCAGGACGCCGTCGCTCATGGCTGCGCCTGCGATCGGGAATCAGGCGGCGGAATCGCGATCGAATGCGTCGATGAGTCTAGCATGGCCACCGTCTTGCCGGATTGCGATGCCGCTTCGAGTGCATCCGGGTTCCAACCACCGCCCAGCGATTTGTACAGTTCGACCACGGTGAGCGCGGTGTCGGTTGCACTCGCGTTGAGCGTGGTCTGGCTCGCTAGCAGTCGGCGCTGCGCACTCAACACCTGCAGGTAATCGGCAACCCCTTGCTGGTAGCCCCGCCGTGCGGACTGCAGTGCCAGTTCGTTCTGTTGGTAGGCAACCCGCAGCTCGCGACGCCGGCTTTGCTGGGCACTGCAGGCATCGAGGGCATTGTCCACTTCATGCCACGCCTGCAACACGGTTTGCCGATACGCAAGCGCGGCCTGTTTTTGCCGTGCCTGGGTCAATTCCAGGCGGCGCTTCAGGCGCCCACCCTGGAAGATCGGGAGATAGACGGACGGGCCGACGGAGAAGAAGTGCGAGTCCCAATCGGAGAGATCTTCGCTCTCGAAGGCCTCGACCCCGACCTGTGCCTTCAATCCGATGCGTGGATAAAAGTCCGCCGTCGCCACGCCGATGGCGGCGGTGGCGGCGTGCAAACGCGCCAATGCACGCTGGATGTCGGGACGCCTGCGTGCCAGTTCGGAAGGAACACCCACCGGTACGCTGGCGGGCAGCGACGGCAACGGCATGGCGTGGGCGAGGCGGGCATCGAGGGCGCGCGGCTTTTCCGACAACAACAGCGCCAGCGCATTCATCAGGCGGTTGCGTTGCTGGATGAGTTCCGGAATTGAGGCCCGGACTTCTGCCAATTGCGCGCGGGCGGAAGCGGTTTCGAAATCCGTGGCGACGCCGTTGCGAACGCGACTCTGCACAAGGTGCAGGATGTGTTGCGCGATGCCGAGGTTCTGCTTCGCGATGCCAAGTTGGGCCTGCGTGCCGCGCAACTTCAGATAAGTATTTGCGACTTCCGCGGCGAGCGCCACGCGCACGGCCTCGCGGTCGTATTCCGTGGCCTCCAGTGCCGCAGAGGCGCCTTCGCGCGCACGTCGTGCGCGGCCCCACAGGTCGATCTCCCAGCTGAAATCGAAACCGAGGTGCCAGAAATTGGTCGGACGGACCGGTGCGCCGAGTGCCGCGAACTTGCCGTTCTTGCTGAGCGCGGAGCGCGCGTAGCTTGCGCCGGCGTCGACACTCGGCAGCAGTTGCGAGGATGCAATGCCGAGGATTGCCCGGCTCGCCTCGATGCGTTCGAACGCCACCTGCAAGCCGAGGTTGTCCGCCTGCGCCTGTTGTTCCAGGCCCGTCAGAACAGGGTCATGGAACAACGACCACCACTGCGTGGGAACGGTGGCGTCGGAAGTCGGGATGGTGCCTGGGCGATTCTGCCGTGGCGACAGGATCGCCGCATCCAATCCGCTTTTCGGCTTGACGAAGTTGGGGCCGACGGTGCAGCCGGCCAGCGCAATGGCACACAACAAAGTGCCGATGGATTGTCGCCACCGTGCAACGACCGCCTGCGATTGCGTGCCTGTACCCATGCTGGCTGCGTTCCTGTTGCCGAATGCAAAACATCTTGTGCGTTGTTGCAGCCTAGGCAGCAGCCCGCGTCGGCGGTAGAGTCGGCAAAGGTTCCAGTACGTTGCGTTTTCGGAAACAATGAGGCGGCGGCGAGCGGGTTACCGCAGTGATTGAGAATCGCCACCTTTCGCCCGGGCAAATTGGGCAATTCCGTGCGAAGTCAGGCCACTGGCTTGGCATGGCGACTCGCCTCGAACGGAAACCGGACGCTCCGATCGAGGTTCATCTCCGAGGCCGTGCGCGTACGGGCACGTATGCAGCGATTGGTACCGGTTGCGAGGCGTTGGACGATGACCCTTCCATCAGGCCTAGCAACGATTCGATTCGGTAGCCGCTGCGCTCCAGTGCCAGCAATTGGTCGTGCAGGTTCCGGTGCAGGTCGCCGACCTGCGCCATCATCGTCTGGAACTCTCGTGCCAACCGGTCCTCGCGGCGGACGATGCGCGCCAGGTAGCTCATTTCGCTGTCCGTGCTGCCAAACGCCATCCACCAGCACGCCGCGCGCGCGCGGAGCCGGGCCCAAGTGCCCGCGCCACGGCGTGCCGCAAGCCCGCCGGTCAGCCGCATTTGGCGCGCCAGGTCGTCTGCAATCGCCGCGTGCAGATCGGTTATCTGCGACACGAGAAACCGTACGTGTGCGTGGCTCAACAGCGGTTTGAATCTCAGGTACAGGAAGTGGGTGTCATCGAGGTGCGAGATCAGCCTTTGCACGATGGCACATTGCTCGGCATTCATGGTTGGACTCCCGGTTGATCCTTGGTTTCCGATTTAATTGGGGTGAACGCGGCCTGGGCGGCTGCGACTTGGGTAACGATGCTTCATCGCGCCCGGTAGGAACGGCGCGAAGCCGCGGGACGCTTCATGAGCGCGATCTGCATTCCGGCGAAATAGACGACGAGAATGCCGACGAGCAGGCTCGTCCATCCAGCCACGGCGTAGTCCGAAAAACCCAGGACCCACGGGGCGATCAATAGCCACGCACCGAGGCCGACATTGGTCCATTCCGGAGCGACGGCCGGCTTCGCGATTGCAACGATGGCAGCAGTGGCGATGGCGGCACCGAAGATCACCGCGTTCCACGTGGTCGCCATACTGCCGCTCCATGCAAGCCACGGTGATACGCAGAGAAGCGCACCGAGTACCAGATTCGTTCGGTCGGGCCAGGAGCTGATTTGGGGATTGGATGTATTGGTCGTATTCGTGTTCACGGTTTTTCTCCAGAGCTGGGTGGTCGAAGTGCCGACGGAATGTGCGAACCCGTGATCGGTCGCGTCAGCGCGTGGCAGTCACAGCGTAGGCATTGACATCGGTTGCCAGAAGACCCGTGGCGAACCGCGATGCATTGCCTGTCCGGAAACAATCGCCGCCTTGGCATGGATGCATGGCGCCGCGAATCACGCCGCGCCGACACGGCGATTCGCGCGCGCACGCCGGGCCAGCAAAACATCAACCCAGCGGTCAGCGAACCGGCAGCGGACGATTCAATGCCTTGCGTGGTGTCGCGGCGCGGTGATCAGGGTGCCGATACTCCGGCAACAGCAGGACAAGAACGGCGGCCAGGGCGCTACTCAACGGCACGATCATCAAGGCCAACTGGAAGGTGCCTCCGCTCAGATCAGCGAGATACCCCACCAACGGCTGCGTGACGAGCGCCCCGCCGATCCCGATCATGTTGACGAACGCGATGACCGTGCCGGCAAGCTCGTTCGGCTGCCCTTCCTTGGCCATCGCGAACACGAGCATCTGTGGTCCGCCGAAGAAGCCCCCCGCGAACAACAGGATTCCCTGGACCCATGTCAGTCCATCGAAGATGAGCTCCGCGAAGTATGCGAGGGCGGTGAGCACGGCTCCGAAGAACACGAGGTATTTGCGATGTCCGAGCCGGTCCGACAGCCATCCGCCCAGAACGCTGCCGATGGTCAGTCCCCAGAAGACCAGCGCGATCAGGCTTTCGGCCGCCACATGCGACATGTGGTGATCCGTGACGAGCTCCGTGGTGCCCCAAAGGCCGGCGTACACATTGGCCGGCACGTAATAAAGCAAGCCGATGATCGCGATGATCCACGTGCGCGCGTTGCCGATCACGGCGGCGAGATTCCGGCGCACATGGCTGGCGAAACCGGACGTCGATGCCGTGGCGGGCGAAACGGGTTCGCGCAGAAACAGCAGGGCCGCCACGAGCAACGCGACGCCGCCTGCAGAGGTGGCAAAGAACACCGCGCGCCAGCCGTTGGCGGCAATCAGATGCGACAGCGCCACGCCACCGATCGCGGTGCCAAGCATGCCCACCGCCATCACGCTGCTGGAAAGCAACGCGAAGCGCGTCGGCGGAAACCAGTGATTGACGAGCCACAGCGCCGCGACGAATGCGAACGATGCTCCGAAGCCGGTCATCAGGCGTCCCGCGCCGGCGACCGCGGCGTGGCCGGTCAAGGCAAACAGCAGCTCACCAGCTGCGCAAAGCAGGATGCCCAGAAGAACGAAGCGCCTGGCGCCGTAGCGATCGAGCAGCAAGCCCACCACGATCTGCATCGGTGCGTAAACCCAGAAGAACAGGCTCGACAAGGTGCCGAAGCGCGTGTCGG
Source organism: Rhodanobacteraceae bacterium (assembly GCA_035717365.1). Taxonomy (GTDB): domain Bacteria; phylum Pseudomonadota; class Gammaproteobacteria; order Xanthomonadales; family Rhodanobacteraceae; genus 66-474. The sequence continues at coordinate 19,853 of DASTIS010000147.1, read as the reverse complement.
AGAGCTGGTAGAAGTTTTCGATCGACTTGGCGGCGAGACTGGGTTCGATCCGCGTCATGAACTCGTAGAGGAAGAACGACGCCGCGATCGACACGGCAATCCACGCGGCCACGGGTGCTCTTCCGTCCGCGGAGGATCCGCCCGGTTCAGGTGAATGACGCAAGGAGGACATGTCATTGGTCATGGGCCCGGCCAAGTGGGGATCTGATTCGGGTCACATGTCGGCAAGCGCCTTCTTTGCCGACATGCGACGCTGGTTGGGAAGAAGGAATCGCGCGGATCGCTTTGCAAACCCATCCGCGCGAATGGAAAGGTGCTTCCCGGCCATGGCGCCGTCGTGTAGCTGATTGGTACTCCGCGGGGACGCCGCGCCAACGTGGGTTTGTCCCGTGCACGAACGGGTGGAAAATGCACGACTCGTTACAGGTGCCTCGACGACCTGACACCCGTCGTCTTCGTTGCCACAGGGAGAAGCGCTTTCATTCTCGGGCGGCGCTGCGGGCGAGCGGTAGGGCCCTATGCCAAACCGCCGTGTTGCTCCGCAGGCGACAATCGCCAGGAATGGCGGGGAACGGGTGAGGTTTCAGTTTGAAAATACCGTTCGTCCCGAGCGTAGACGCGGAGCGTCGAAGTCGAAGGACATCGACTCGACGCTTCGACTCCGCGTCCTTCGGACGCTACGCTCAGCGCGAACGGGTATTCGGAATTTCAAATCGTGGCACAACCGAAGAAAGGCGCTACCAATCGGCCCGCGCGTACTCCGACTGCGCGAGCCACTCGAGGTACCCGCGTTTGCCCCGCTCGGCTGTTGCCTCCGGAAGCAATACGGATCCGCTGACGATAGCGCCAAAATAGGGCGCGCCGGGATCGGTACGCACGTCGTAGGGTGCTTCCACGTCGGTGACGTTGCGCTGGATGAGTTCGGACATGCGCGCGCGTTCCGGACCGGCGATTTCGATCGAACCGTTGGCGGGCGTACTGACGGCGACCCGTGCGATGGTCGCTGCGACATCATCCGACGCCACCGGTTCGATGAAAGCTGGCGACAGGGGAATGCTCTGGCCGACGACGGCGCTGGTGATGATGTCGCGCAGAAACTCGAAAAACTGCGTCGCGTGCACGATGGTGAACGGAATGCCCGACGCCTCGATCAGACGCTCCTGCAAGGCCTTCCCGCGCAGGTAGGGACTGTCGTCCAGGCGTCCGGTGCCCACCACCGAAAGCGACACGTGGTGTTTCACGCCTACGTGCTTTTCGGCATCGAGGATATTGAAAATGGCTGCCTTGAAGAATTCGAATGCGGCGATGCTCTCGAAGTCGGGCGAGTTGGTGACGTCGACCACCACGTCTGCGCCGACCAGAGATTCGGTCAAGCCTTTCCCGGTGATGACGTCGACGCCCGTCGCGCGGGATGCGGCGACCGCGTGATGGCCATTGGAACACAATCGTTCGACGACATTGCGTCCGACCAAGCCCCTGCCGCCCAAGACGATGATGTTCATGCCTGCCTCCGGTTCGCGCGCGACACGACGACGAATGACGTTCCCATCCACCCCGATCCTGGAGCGGCCGAACGCGGCGTGGTAGGCACCAATCGGTCACGGCAATGCTTCCCCAAACGCATCGATCCGATGGAATCACTGCCGTGCGTGGCGCATGCGAGGTCGGCGAACTTCAACCGCCCAGCCAAAACGCGACGTTGCTGACGTATTGCCGGGTCGAACGCAGCGCCTCGGGAAACCGGGCCATTGCATCGCCGGGACGTTCGGCCACGAACGACGGGCAGCCGGCCGCCGTATCCCAGTTGTAGTCGAGGAAATGATGAAAGCTCGAGTGGGCGATGGCGCGTCCGCCGTTTTCCGAGCGCTCGAACGCCACCGCAATGTTGAAGCGCCGTCCGGACGCCACACTTTCGCCCTGCGCGATGACCCGCGCACTGCGGTCGCCGGGTGGTGCGCCCACCGCGCCTTCGTGCGGATGCGCGGGCAGGTACTGGATGACGCCGGTCGGCGAATGCCGGTCGCGCATCACCGGATGGATGTGGCCGACGGGTTTGACGCGCTGGAAATCACCATTCGCACCCGACTGGTAGTTCGGCCAGCCGATGCCGGGCGAATGCGGGTTGTCGAGGCGGCGGCGATCCTTGTGTTCCGGATTGACGCCATGGAAGCGATGGGCGATGCCGATGCCGCGCAGGCTGCATACGGAACTGCCAAGGTCCATGTGGTCGCGCGTCACCAGCAGTCCGCCGCCGAGCTCACGAAAGCGGCTGATGCCTTCGCAATCGGCAGGCGTCAATCCGTCGCCGATGTCCGTCGCGAGCAGCCACAACTGCTCGAATCCCGACTCCGGAAGGTTTGGCAGCAGCGTGTCGGGCTGGCCGCGCCGGTCGCGGTTGCGAGCCGTCACCCGGAACGCGGGTTGTCCGTCCGGGGCGCGCAATTGCGACAGGAGTTCGCCGAGGCGACGGAAGCGCGCGATGTCCCAGTTGTCGGGATCGTCCTCGATGGTGGTTTGCAACAACAGGTCCTGCATGGCGGGCGTTTCGTGTCGGGTGGTTACCTGCAAGCGGCAACGAAGCGTTGGCGTGCGGGTGGACGTTTGCGGTCGCCAGCTGGCGACCGCGGCGCAGTGATGGAAACTTGTCGTGATGGAAACGGAGTCGGCGGGTCACCATCAAGCAGCGGCATGCTGCGCAAGCCGTGGCGCACCCGCGTCGCGCGGCTGGGTTCCCAGCCCCAACCCGAAATCCGCCGGGTTCTGCAGGTCCTGCGCCCGGATTCTCGCGGTCATGAAGTCGATGAAGGCACGCATGCGCGATGGCATGTGTTGCCGGCTCAGGTAGCAGATGTAATGGCCCCGGTCTTCCGGCGCGTATTGCTTCAAGCACGAAACCAGCGCGCCTGACCGCAGCGGTTCGCCGGTCAGGTAACCGGCCAACTGGGCGATGCCCCGGCCATCAAGCACGGCCTGCAACACCAGTTCGGGATCGTTGTAGGCAAGCTTGGCGCGAGGCAGCACCTTGCGCGGCTTGCCATCGACCTTGAACTCCCACTCGATGGGACGTCCCGCCGCGTTGCATACATTGATGCATTCGTGCGTCGCGAGATCCTCGATTTCGGCGGGCACGCCATGCGCCTGCGCGTAAGCCGGCGAACAGCAAACCACCATCTGCATCGGGATGATCTGTTTGGCGATGATGTCGGCGTCCTCCATGCGTCCGTTGCGGAACGCCACGTCCACCCGGTCGGAGGTGAAATCCGTCGGTTTGTTGCGCAGCAGCAGATCGACCGTCACGCCCGGATATTCGGCCTGGAATTCACCCAGCAACGGTGCCACCACCTTGCGGCCGAATCCGGCCGCCGAGCTGACGCGCAGATGGCCGCGCGGCGGGCCGCTGCGAAGATCCATCATCTCTTCGACCGCCTGCACGATCCGGTCGATTCCCGAGTGGCAGCTCGCATAGAACTGGTCGCCTTCGGCGGTAAGGGAGGTGCGCCGCGTGGTGCGCTGGAACAGGCGAACCTTCAACTGGTCTTCCAGGCGCTGCACGTTCCGGCTCACCGCGGAGCGGCCGATCCCGAGCCGGTCGGCCGCGCGCGCGAAATTGCCTTCCGTGGCGACGGCAATGAAGGCCACGACACCGGCGTAAGTCGTCGCAAAACTGGTGGCCAAGGGGTTTGCCTGGGGGGCTTCGATGGAAGAGGTGAGATTCATGGAAGTGCCTTCGGTTGAAAGGGCAAGCAGTTCGGCCTTGCAAACCTGCGCATGCGGCCACTGTGCCCGCGCTTGTCGATGGGAGCCAGTCAATGCATGTCAAGACTTGTTATCGCGGATCGCGCGGCGGCTGGGGGCCAGGCCGAAGGTGCACGCCCGCCGTTCGATGCCCCATTGCCATCGGGATTCGGAATGCGGGTCGTGATCGCCATGGCATCCTCGCGCTGTCGTGCATTACCGCAAATTGCCAGCACCGCCGGCCCGGCGAAAGCCCAAGTCAGGTCAATCGTCGGCCCCTCGATCCGGGGTCTTCGTCTGCAGGTGGATGACCCGGCGGCCGTGACGCCGGGCATCGATCGAGAAGGCTCCGGCTCCAATCAGCACGATCAACATGCAGCCGCCGACGTGACCCGCGAGGATCAGTTGCTGCATCGGGCTGGCCGAAATCAGCGCGACCACGATTGCGACGCCAAGGACCAGGGCAGCGCCGCGGGTGGCAAATCCAAGCAGCAGGCACAAGGCGACCAGTGCCGCGGCGAGGTGCAGGGCGATGCCGACACGCGACCCGCCGGGAAGCGCGGCCACGACGCCGAAGGCGACCAGGGCATAGCCCACGCGAATCAGCAGCAAGGCCACGCCGGCGATGCCGTCCGGATATCGACATACATAATTGCTCATGCCGCGACGATATCGCCGCGGCGCACCTACGCGAGGCCCCTGCCGAGGGGTACTGCGCCCCCCCGATCGGGGGTAGGATTGCGCGATCCCATGAAGACGAAGCGCAGGGATGGCCCGGACGGCGGAAGCTGGGAGGATCGATCGCGACGATGTGGTTGTCGAAATGTTTCCTGCTCGCACTGCTGGCGACGTTGCCGTGCGCGACGTTCGCGGAAGCGCCTCGCGCGTTCACGCACTACTCGCACCAAAGCTGGACCGAAGGCCGCGGCGCGCCCGTGCCGGTCCGGGCGGTGGCGCAGGGGCGGCATGGCTTCCTCTGGCTCGCTACGGGCGAGGGCTTGTATCGCTTCGACGGCGTCCAGTTCGAACGGATCGAAGCCAACGGCAGCGGCCAGGAACACGACCTGCCAAGCGCGCTACTGGTCACGAAAAACGGCGACGTCTGGACCAACTTCGAGACGTCGCACCGCTTCGCGGTTTATCGAAACGGTTCACTGCACATCCTGGAGGGGCCGCCCGCACCGAGCCGGATCGTCGAGATGGTCGAAGGCCGCGATGGCGCGATCTGGGCTCTCACAGCGAACTTCGACGCGGAAGTGTTGCGCTTCCGCGACGGCAAATGGAAAACGTTCAACGCTGCCGAGGGACTTCCGAAAAGCAGCGCCGCGAACTTGCTGGTGGCGGACGATGGCGCCGTATGGATCGCATGCGGCAATGCGATCGCACGCCTCGCACCCGGCACCGAACGGTTCGAGATCTACCGCAGCTCGCCGCCCGGCATGCTGTCGCAGGATCCGCAAGGCCGCATCTGGTTTTCCGGAAGCGGGGGCAGCTACCCCATCACCGGACCCGGTGGACGTGGCGCGCCCGCGTCGTTGCGCACGCCTCATGGCAGTGGCGGCGCGGATGTCCGGGCGCCGCCACTGTTCGACCATCGCGGAAACCTGTGGATCGGGACGCATTACCAAGGCGTGCAGTTGCTCACCACGCCGGCTGCGACGCCCGATGACGATGGCAGCGACAGGTCCGACTCGTTCACCCGCCACGATGGCCTGTCCTCGAACGTCACCAACCAGTTGCTGGAAGACCGCGAAGGCAACATCTGGGTCGCCACCGAGCACGGCCTCGACAAGTTCCGGCCCGCCACGCTGGTCGCGGAACCCGAGCTGCAATCGCCCGCCGTATTCGGTGACAAGCTGCTGGCCGCCTCCGATGGCAGCGTCTACATCGGCGAGGCGCACACCCTCTTTCGGGCCAAGCCCGGCGGCGCACCGGAGCCGATCCTGCGCAACCTGGACGAACCCCAAAGTCTGTGCGAAGCGCCGGATGGCGCAATCTGGGTCGGCCTCGCAACGAAAATCGTGGTGTGGGCGGACGGGCGCATCCGCCAGGCCATCGAGCGTCCCGACAAGGGCATCGGCCACAACCTGATCTACGACTGCGCGTTCGATGCGGCCGGTGATTTCTGGATGTCCGCATCCGGTGGCGGCTTGCGCCGCTACGCGAGTGGCCGGTGGCAAACGATGCTGCCAGCCGGAGATCGCCCCGACGACTTCCCGACCTCCATGGTCCGCGCGCCGCATGGCGGCGTGGTCGTGCAGACCGGCGACAAGCTGGTGTGGATCGACGATTCCGGGCGACGCACGACGACGCCGCTCGACTTCGGCAAAAGCGCAGCGAAGGTGCTCACGCTGTACGCCACCGGCGACACCGTCTATGCCGCCGGCGCGTTCGGTTTGTCGCGCTTCCGCACAGGCCATGTCGAGACGATCCACGCCGATCCCGTGTCTCCGGACAGCCGCATCAACGGCATCGTGCGCACGCCGGATGGCGACACCTGGCTGGCCTACCCGAAAGCACTGGTCCGGCTCCGCCCGCAGGAGCTCGAACGCGCATTCCACGACAAGACGTTCCCGGCGCCGACGCTGTCGCTGGGTGCCGGCGACGGGCTGACGAGCCAGCCGCATTCGCATTCACAACGATCGCTGGTGCGTGGCGGCGACGGGCGGTTGTGGGTCGCGACGGAAACCGGAACCCTGTCGATGGACCCCGTGCACATCGTCCGCAACACGCTGGCGCCCGGCGTCGCCATCAGGTCGGTCGCCGCCGACGGACGAACGCAACGTGATCCTTCGGCGCTGAAGCTGGCGGCGGGAACGGCCAACATCGAAATCGATTTCGCGGTGTTGAGCTTCGCCGATCCCGCGCGCGTGCAGGCCCGCTACATGCTCGAGGGATTCGACCACGCGTGGGTCGACCCCGGCACGCGGCGGCAGGCGTTCTACACCAACCTGCCGCCGGGCAAATACACCTTCCGCGTGATCGGCGCCAACAACGATGGTGTCTGGAACCGCACCGGTGCGACCCTGGCCTTCGAGATTCCGCCCACCTTCTTCCAGTCGATGTGGTTCATCGTGCTGTGCGTCGCACTCATACTCGTTGCGTTCGGGGTCGTGTACCGGCTGAGGGTCGGGCAAATCGCGCGAAGCATCCACGCCCGGCTGGACGAGCGGGCGAGGGAACGCGAGCGCATCGCGCGCGAGCTGCACGACACGTTGCTGCAGGGCATCCAGGGGCTGATGCTGCGCTTCCAGGCCGTCGCCGATCGCTTGACGGATGACAAGGCATCGCACGCGCAGCTCGAAGCCGCGCTGGCGGCGGCCGACGATGTCGTGGTCGACGCCCGTAACCGCGTGCGCGACCTGCGCGGCACCGAAGGCGCGAATAACCTCGTCACGATCGTCGAGCACCTCGTCGCCGACGTGCCGTTCGATCCGCCGATCCCGGTGCGCATCGTGCTGGAGGGCAAGCCGCGGCTGCTGCATCCGTTCGTCGCCGCCGAGATCAAGCGGATCCTCCACGAGGTGCTGTTCAACATCGCACTGCATGCGCGTGCGTCGTCCGCCGAAGTGGCGATCGGCTTCGAGCCGCGGCATCTCGCCATACGCGTGCGTGACGACGGCATCGGCATGCCTGAGGAGGTGTTGGCGCGCGGCCACAAGCAAGGCCACTTCGGCCTGATCGGCATGCGCGAGCGCGCCGAGAAGATCGGCGGCCAGGTCATGGTCAGCAGTGGCCCCGGCGCTGGCTCCGAGATCACGCTTACACTGCCCGCCAAGCTGGCATTCGCCCGACGCAGGCCGTCCCGTCGCGCCTGGCTGCCGCAGTTCCTGCGAAGGAGTTGGGTCGATGAGTGACCGCAAGATCCGCGTGCTCGTGGTCGACGACCATCCCGTGCTGCGCGATGGCTTGGCCGCCGCGCTGCAGAACCAGGCGGACATGGAGATGGTGGGCGAAGCGCGCAACGGCGAAGAGGCGGTGGAGCGCTTTCGCGCGTTGCGCCCGGACGTGACGCTGATGGACCTGCAGATGCCGGGCATGAACGGTGTCGATGCCATCACCGCCATCCGCGCCGAGCATCCCGACGCCCGCATCATCGTGCTCACCACCTACACCGGCGATGCCCAGGCCGTGCGCGCGCTGAAGGCGGGCGCGGCGGGCTACCTGCTCAAGAGCAGCCTGCGCACCGAGTTGATGGACGCCATCCGCGACGTCCACCGCGGCCATCGCCACGTGACCCGCGACGTTGCCGATGAAATCGCAACGCACGTGGTCGACGAAACACTCAGCGAACGCGAAATCGCCATCCTGCGCCTCGTCGCGATCGGAAAGGCCAACAAACAAGTGGCGGCGGAACTCGGCTTGTCCGAGGAAACCATCAAGGGCCACATGAAGAACATCTTCGCCAAGCTGGGCGTCGCGGACCGCACCCACGCGGTGACGCTGGCGGCGCGACGGGGGATCATTGAGCTGTAGGCCGTGGGTGTTCTGGCCGCGTTGCCGGGATCCTGGGCTAAGTTCCATGGCAAACATTTGCCTGTAACGGGGCATGGAGCTTCAAGCCACAGATCAAAATGAAGCTTGTTGGAGATGCCGCCATGGATAGTTCGAATTCGACAATTGCCAGCCTTCTGGAAAAAGCAATTAACGATCAATTCACTCCCCCCGAGGTGATGACCCGCGTTGTTCTGCGGAAGGTCAAAGATGCTGGGATCCGATTGTCCACGTCCGAAAAACAGCGCATCCGCGATGTCTGCAAACGATCTTGGCGTGACGGTGACTTCTCTGGACTAAACAAATTGCGAATACAACGTCGTCGACGTCGCGGTAAGGATCTAAAAGTCAGAATTGACGAAAAAGATGTCGATGAACTGTTTCGCATGGAGATGCGGAAGATTGAAGCAGCGATACCAAATCTGCTAAGACAGATCTCGCTGCATCTGCATCCGGAGTACCGAGAGAAGGCTGAAATTGGGCGTCTTGCGCATCTATATGAAGCGGAGCGCTTTCAGGCTAGGCTGTCACGGACCTATCGCAAACCATTCGATACTCTAGGTCGGTTCTTGGTGGCATGTATAAATGCCGGTCAGACGTTCCTCGATTCCTTGGCGCAGGACGGAGAGCTAAAGCAGACACCTCGACGCGTAGCCCTCTTGCGACTTCACCATCGAGCGTGCCGGGTTTCCTCAGAAATAGAAGCACTGCTTCACGCCGGACTTACAGATGGAGCATTTGCTCGTTGGAGAACCTTGCACGAAATTTGCGTGTGTGCAGCTTTTATTAACAAGCAAGGCGACAATGTGGCACGTCGGTTTCTTCGGCACGAGACCTTCGATCGTTTGAAGCTGGATGGGCTTGCGAAGCGCCAAGCAAACCTCCAAGTAACGGATGACCATGATCAATTGATCGCGTTATTGAAAAGTACGTATGGCGCGGAATATGTTGCTGACTATGGCTGGTGCGCAAAGGCTTTAGGGAAGGCTCGCGTCACGTTTCGTGACCTCGAAGAAGCTACAGACTTTGGGCACGTCCGCCTCCACTACCAGCAGTCGAACAACGCTGTTCATCTCACCTCGCTGAGTCTCATCTACCGCCCAAGCCTGAATCAGATTACGGCCGCCGGTGATCCGATGGAGTGGGCAATTGCCAGCAACTTAGGTTTGAGCATGCCAGCAGATCTATGCGCGTGGTCGCTCTTGAATGTAACTCTGGCACTGCTCGGCGCAGAAATGACAGCGGATCACATAGTGCTCATGCACTTGCTGAGCAAGATCCGACGGGAAGTTGCTGCGGATTTCATGCGGGCTGAGAAGCGCATCTTGGATCGCGAAGAAAGGCTGAAAGCCAAGCGTTCCGCTGCCTGAACAACACCGCCTCGACCCTGCGCACACAGACGATGCTGCGGTCCGTAAGGGTCACAAGCAAGGTCCTCATCTGGTGCCACCGCTCAATCTGGTGAGCCAGCACAAAGCGGTATCTGCGGAAGACGGTAGCTCAAGCGCGAATGGGCTCGAGTGTACTTACGTGCGTTTGAATTGGGCGAATCGGGAAGCAATTTTACTGAGAGACCGCTCTCGACCGATCTACGCCCTGGCAATGATCGCCGATGTAAACCACGCAATCAGCTGCGCGCGACGCGAGAATTCTTCGATGCTCTGGAGGAGGTCTTGGCCATCGCCGGACGCACAGCAATTTCGCTTCGCAACGCCACGGCTTGCGCGATGGAAGGATTGTCGTTCGCGACCGCTCCCGCGCGACCGAAGGTTTCATCGAGCAGGCGCAACGCTTGCCGTGGCTGGCCTTGGCGCGACCATAGGCCGGCCAGGCTCAGTACCGCGCGTTGTTCCCACGCTTTGGCGCCCTGCGCGCGCGAGGTGTCGAGCGCGCGCTGGTAGGCTTGTTCGGCTTCGTCGGGCATGCCGTGTTGTTCGCTGCGTTTGCCGACGGCGCGCCATACTTCGGCGGCGCTCCACAGGCCTTCTCCCGCCGCAACGCGTGCAACCATGGCGTCGTCGACCAGGTCGGCGCAGAAGGTCACCAGCATTTCCTTTTGCGGTGCGTCGTACGCGGATAGTTGATCCCGCACTTCGCGGATGTACGCGCCGGCTTCGTCATCACGGTTGAGTTTCAGGCCCTGCGCAAACCATTCGGCGTAGTGCAGCCAGCGCACCAGGCCGGTGCGCCGGGCTTCGCTTTTCATCATCGCGACCCGGGTGCCGGCAAGCTCGCGTTTGCCGGACCACAATGCGACGGCGCAGCCGCCGTACAGCGCGAGGCACAGCGATACGGCGTGGCCGATCGATTCGGCGTGGCGTATGGCATTGCGAGCGGTGCGCAGTGAGCGCGTGGATTCGCCGCGGATCCACAGCACCAGCGACAGCAGGACCAGCGCGGACGTCGTCGGCTCCACGCCCACCATGTGGGCGCGCGTGCGTTTGAGGGTACGGCTGATGCGGAAGGATTCCATGCTCTGCTGCCGGGCTGTCCTGAAGTGGCCGCAGAAGTAGTCCGCATAGGCGTTCATGCGGAGCGCCATGTGCAGGAATGCCGGATCGGCCGGCCATGAACGGACGCGCTCGAGCAGAACCTCCGATTGCTGCAACGCGGCCGCGTAATGACCGCGATAGACGTTGTACATGCTCTGGCCCCAGCGAGCCTGCAGTTCCAGCAGGTGCGATTGGCTCGCCTGGGCTCCGACGATGGCTTTTTCACAGGCGGCGTCGAGGTCGGGGTCCACCTCTGCATGTGGCAGCACGATGATCAGCTTGGTGAGCAGCGCAGCGATCGCCGCGCCGTCGGGCACGGGCTGTCGTTCGATGAGCGCCAGGGCTTCCTCGACGCCGTCGCAGTATTCGACGACCTGCGACAGGATGAACCACAACGGCGCGGACGCCATCAGCAGGTCCGCGGCAGTCTTCGGATCCGGTTGCCCGGAGAGGCAAATCTTCAGCGCGAAACGCACGTCGTTCAAACAATGGGCGTAGTGGTTGTTCCAGTCCTGCCGCACCAGGGTCGACAACTGCGTGCTCGCGGTTTTCATCCGCTCCAGCACGAGGCGGGCGTAGCGAAGCTCCACGGCGGGGCGCTCGCCACTCTCGGCCAAAAGCGTCGCGGCATGGCTGCGCGTGGTGTCGAGCATGTGGTACGGCGCGATGCGGTCGTTGCTGTCGAAGGACACCAGCGACTTGTTGGCGAGCGAAATCAGCGCGTCGAACACGGCGTCCGGATCCATGTCGATGGCGCTGACGGCGATCGCCGAATCGACGTCGAACCGGCCGCGGAACAACGACAGCCTGCGAAACGTCTGCAATTCGGTGTCGTTGAGCAGCGCGATGCTCCAGTCCAGCGCCGCCGCGAGCGACCGGTGTCGCTCGACCGCGGCGCGGTTGTCCAGCGAGAGCAGCCGTTCCTCCAGCCGCAGCGTGAGGTCGTGCACCGACTGGACGCCGAGGCGCGCGGCGACCAGTTCGATCGCGAGCGGGATGCCATCGAGCTGGCGCGACAGTTTGGCGAGCGCGGGGCTGTCCGTTTCGCTGAAAATCCGCGCGCCGGCGTCCTTGGCGCGTTCGACCAGCAGCTTGACGGACGGACATTCGAGCGCTTGCGCGAGTGTCAGGCGTCTTGCGGTGGGAACGGCCAGTGGTGCGAGCCGCAATACGTATTCGCCCGGCACGCGCAGTGGTTCACGACTGGTGGCGAGGATGCGCAGGCCCGGGTTCGCGCTGAGCAAGCGGGTGATGGGCGACGCGAGCGAGTCGATGACGTGCTCGCAGTTGTCGATCAGCAAGCCGGCGTCGTTGCCTGCCAGCTGCTGGGTGATGACGTCGATCGGGTCCGGCAGGTCGGCCGCCACGCCCACGGAACGCGCGATGGCGCCGACGACGTGGTCCGCCGAGATCAGCGGCGCGAGATCGGCGAACGCCACTTCGGCGCCCGGCTTCAGGTTGCGCGAGCGTCCCGCGGCGGCGATGGCCACGCTGGTCTTGCCGATGCCGCCGGGTCCGACGATGGTGACCAGGCGGTGTTGGTCGAACGCTGCCACGACCTTCTCGACATCTGCGTCGCGGCCGACGAGTTCGGTGAATCGCATGGGCAGCCGCGTGAACAGCTTCGTCGAGGCAGCCGTGTCGCCCCGGGCGCCATCGGTTCGTTCGCAGGCGACCCTTCCGTTGAATCGGTAGCCGCGCTGGGGCACGGTGGTGAGCCACGCCTTGCAGCCGTCATCGGGCCCGGGTTTGGCGAGGGCCTTGCGAAGCAGCGACATGTGGACGCGGACGCTGCCGTCCTCGACCACCAGGCCGGCCCAGACCGCGGCCAGCAATTCATCCTTGCCGACCAGCTCGCCCGGTCGCTTGAGCAGGTACAGCAACAGGTCGAACGCGCGCGAACCGAGTCGCACCGCATGACCATGGCGCTCGATCCGGCGCTCAGTTTCCCAGACGGTGAATGCTCCGAAGCGCCAGCGCACATCGCCGGTTTCGGCGATGGTGTCGTGAGGCGACGGCGCGGGAGTGGATGGTGTCTGGGAGCGTGCTTTCATGCACCCGGTCCATGGGTCGGGCGGACGCCGACCCAAGCGGCGAAGGGTACACCCGATGCGCGGCCCATGCACCAGCGGCAGCGTGGCGTGAGAGTCATCAGCGCGCGGCAAGCCACTGCACCAAAGCGCATGCGTTCGCACGATCCCGCGCATTGCTGCCCACAAGGCAACACGGCGGGTCCGGCTGGGCGTCTACCGGCAGGGCGTGTCGATACCTACCTTACTTGCCACGCGGTTTTGAGTCCGCTGCCCCCATCCTTGTGAGGACCCAGCATGTCCCAGCGTATCGATTACATGAAGCAATCCCCCGAGTTGACCAGGAAGTTCGTCGAGTTCACCTTCGCCGCCGAGAAATCATCGATCGAACCGGCGCTCCACGACCTGGTCGTGATCCGCGCGTCGCAGGTCAACGGCTGCGCGTTCTGCGTGGACATGCACGTCAAGCAGGCCACCATCCACGGCGAGCGTCCGCTGCGGCTGTACCACCTTCCGATCTGGCGTGAATCGCCGCTGTTCAACCCGCGCGAGCGCGCCGCGCTGGAATGGGCCGAGGTCCTCACCAGGATCCCCGAGCACGGCGTTTGCGACGATGTGTACGAACGCGTGCGCGCGCAGTTGTCGGAGCAGGAACTTTCGGACCTCACCTTCGTGGTGATGTCGATCAATGCATGGAACCGCATCAACGTCGGCTTCACCGTGGTGCCCGGCACGTATGACAAGGCCTACGGCCTCGACAAGTCGGGCCTGTCGTGACGCCTGCGCGGCACCAGAACCCAGCAGCGCACGTCTTCAACGCATCCACCACCACCCGGAGGCAACCATGAATATCCTCAAACCGCTTCTCGCTTCGTTGTCGCTCATGGCGGCAGCGATCCCGGCCATGGCGCAGCACGCTGCACCGGCCACAGCGCCGCACGCCATCGTGAAAACCCTGATGACCAAGCCCTTGGCCCAGCATCCGGGCGAGGAACTGGTGATGCTGAGCGTCGAGTATCCGCCTGGCTCGGTCGATCCTGTGCATCGTCACAACGCCAACGCACTGGTGTACGTGGTCGAAGGCTCCATCGTGATGGGCCTGCGCGGAAGCAAGCCGGTCACGCTGGGTCCCGGGCAGACCTTCTACGAAGGGCCCAATGATGTCCACAAGATCGGGCGAAACGCCAGCACCACGCGGCCTGCCAAATTCATCGTGGTGCTCCTGAAGAAAACCGGTGCCCCGCTTCTCGTCCCGGTGAAGTGACCCACCCGTCTCGCGCTGCCCAGCCTGTGCGCACGGCCATGCATTGCATGGCCGTTTTTTTGCTGTCCCTTCGCGTGAATGAAAGCTCGGTCTCTGGTCAGTCGAATCGGTGCGCATTGAACAACACGGCGCGCACCTCACGGGATCTACTGCCGCACGTCGTCGAAGCCTAAGTTGTGTTGCGTCATCCAACTTTTCTTGCGCGGCTGCACGTGGGCAGCGCACGAACAAATCCCCGACGCGTACACAACCATGAACCTCCACCGATCCCTCCATTCGGCGAACGTCCATCCACTGATGCGCGCAGGCTTGGCGTTGCTTCTCCTGGCATGCGCCGGCGCGTGCATGGCCGCGCCACGAATCGAATTGCAGTTGGGCCGCAGCTACTCGTCCAGCAGGGGTGCCGCGACCGCTTTTGTCGAAGGCACCTTCTCCGAACGCGCAATCGGATCCACCCGGTTTAGCTGGGCACCGGCTATCTCCGCGGGCTGGATCGATGGCCGCGCTTCGCAGAGCCGCCGCCGCTCCCGCTACTCGACCACCGATTCAATCTGGCTGGTCGCCGCCGGTGCCCGCTTCCGCTATGGCACGAGCGGCGACTGGTATCACCACCTGTTCTTCAGCTTCCAGCCGGCCCTGCACGAGGGCAGGACGCGCGCGCTCAGCAGCGCGTACGAGTTCGTCAGCACGCTCGGCTGGCAGGCGAAACGCTTGAGCATCCAGGTCCGTCACATTTCCAACGGTTCGCTGCACGAGCCCAACTGCGGCGAAACCATGTTGCTGGTGGGCGTGCGAATCGGTTCGTGAGCACGGATGCCGATTCAGCCGCCAAACCCTTTTCCTCCAGTGGAGACTGCTGCCATGAACGTCATGCCATCCCGCACCAGGAAGTTCGACTACATCGCAAGTGAAATCACCAAGGCCACCGCCCGGCGCGAAGCCTTGGTCCTGGAAGCGTTCGACGTGCTCGAGACCAGCCATCCATCGCTCTCGCAGGCGGTGCTGGTGTACCTCGGCAACAAACGGCGCGCATCCCACTGGCTGTGCACGCCCCGGAGTGCCTGGCAGGGGAAGTCCCCCTGCGAATTGCTGGCCGATGGCGACCAGGACAGTCTCTGGGACTTGCTGCAGGGATACGAGGACAGCGCGGTCAGCCGACCATTCCAGGCTTGAACGCCCATTCGGCGGTGCATGGATTGTTGCATCCCGGACAACAGCGCGAAGCCGTCCACGGACCTACCGGTATTCCGGACCCATGCCTAGCATGAAATCTCGAATCGTCATCAGCGCAACCGCACTACGGAGATATCTCATGAAAATCGTTGTCATCGGCGGTACGGGGCTCATCGGAAGCAGGACGGTCACGCGGCTGCGCCAGCGCGGTCACGAGGTTGTTGCGGCAGCCCCTGCCACGGGCGTCAACACGATCAAGGGTGAAGGACTCGACGCCGCGATGGTCGGGGCCGATGTGGTCGTCGACCTTGCCAATGCGCCGTCCTGGGAAGAACCCGCCGTGCTCGATTTCTTTGAGACTTCCGGGCGCAATCTCTTCGCCGCGGAAAAGAAGGCCGGGGTGGAATACCACGTGGCGCTGTCGGTGGTCGGGGCGGATCGCCTCACTTCGATCCCCTACATGCGTGGCAAGCTCCTGCAGGAACAATTGATTCGTGCCTCGGGCGTGCCGTACACGATCATCCACTCGACGCAATTCTTCGAGTTCCTCAATGGCATCGCCAAGGACGGCGCTGGCGACAAGGAAATCCGCTTGTCGACGGGCTTGATCCAGCCGATCGCCGCGGATGATGTTGCCGACGCGGTTTCGCATTACGCCCTGGCGCCGGCCATCAACGGCATGGTTGAAATCGGCGGCCCGGACAAATTCCCGCTGGCCGACCTCGTGCAAATGTTTCTTGGACTCATCGGAGACAAGCGCAAGGTGATAGCGGATCGAGAGGCTCCGTACTTCGGCGCGGTACTGAAGACCGACAGCCTGGTGGCCGGGCCCGATGCGCATCTGGGCAAGCTGGATTTCCACGCCTGGTTTGTCCAGTCGCAAAAGACAAGTCACGCCGCTGCCGCGTGACACCTGGTTTGCCATGTGGCTGGGATGCGGAACCCCGCGTTCCCGGTGACGAGAGCCAATCCTGTTTGTCGGAACGGATGCGCGCGGCAGGCTGCACCTCCCCCCTGGGTGCGCCACATCGCGTGCCGGCCGGGCGGGGATGCCGCATCCAGCCACATGGCTTCTTTCCAGGTTGCCTGAGTCCAAACAGCCAAGCCTTCTTTTCGAGGGCGCAGTGATGGAGGCGAGCCGATGACTCTGCGTAAAAATTTCGAGAGCTGGATGGACGAACGTGCCCCGGGCGTCGATCGCATGCTCAAGAAGCATGTGACCGAATACTACGCGCCGAAGAACCTCAACTTCTGGTATTTCTTCGGTACGTGCAACCTGGTGGTGCTGGTCAACCAGATCGTGACCGGCACGTTCCTCGCCATGAACTACACGCCAACCGTAGCCGGTGCTTTCGACTCGGTGCAGTACATCATGCGCGACGTCAACTGGGGCTGGCTGATCCGCTACATGCATACGACCGGAGCGTCGCTGTTCTTCGTATCGGTTTATTTCCACATGTTCCGCAGCATCATGTACGGCTCGTTCAAGCGCCCACGGGAGCTGGTGTGGCTACTCGGCAACCTGATTTTTCTCCTGCTCATGACCGAAGCGTTCATGGGCTATGTGTTGCCTTGGGGCAACATGTCGTACTGGGGTGCCAAGGTGATCATCACGTTGTTCAGCACGATTCCGTTCATCGGGCACGATCTGGTTGTGTGGATCATGGGTGCCCTCGTACCGGGTGACGCGACCTTGAATCGCTTTTTTGCGTTGCACGTGATCGCGCTGCCATTGGCGCTGCTGCTGTTGGTGGTGTTGCATATCCTCGCGCTGCACGAGGTGGGCTCCAACAATCCGGATGGCATCGACATCAAGAAGGGGCCCAAAGGCAACCGTTGGAACAAGCTCAAGTCTGCAGACAGCATTCCGTTCCACCCGTATTACACCGTCCACGATATCGTTGTCGTTGGCGGCTTCGTCATCATCGGGGCTGTCATCATATTTTTTGCGCCCATGGTCGGCGGCTGGTTCATCGAGCATGACAACTTCGTGGTGGCGAATGCACTGGTGACGCCTTCGGACATCAAGCCCGTGTGGTACTTCACCCCGTTCTACGCGATCCTGCGGATGGTTCCTTCATTCTGGGGAACTGCGGTCTGGGGTGTGCTCGCCATGGCGACTTCGATCCTGCTGCTCGCGGCGTTGCCATGGATCGACCGCGGCGTGGTGCGCTCGGTTCGTTATCGCGGATCGGGGTTCCGCGTTGCGCTTGGGATTTTCGTCACGTCCTTCCTGGGGCTTGGGCTGGTCGGGGCCGGCATGGTTGCCAGCACCATCCGTGCCTGGTTTCCGGGTGCCAACGTTACGCTTTGGGAAAGCGTGTTCGGACGCCTGATGGTGCTCGGCTACTTCGGGTTCTTCGTGTTCCTGTGGATCTACACGTATTTCCGCCTTGAGCGCACCAAACCCGTACCCGAGCGCGTGACTTATGATCATTGATGCATCGACATGGATCCGAAGTAGCAAACAGGGGAATTCCCGTGAGTGACCTGAAACCACCACCCATTTCAATGCTGGACAAGCACAATGGAATGGAATTCGTGCCGCTTTACACGGGAACCGTGCGCGCCACTGGCGGTGAGGCCCG
Source organism: Rhodanobacteraceae bacterium (assembly GCA_035717365.1). Taxonomy (GTDB): domain Bacteria; phylum Pseudomonadota; class Gammaproteobacteria; order Xanthomonadales; family Rhodanobacteraceae; genus 66-474. Next base: position 2,077 of record DASTIS010000147.1, on the reverse strand, counting down.
ACATGGCCGCGCTTCGGGAGTGGCTCGCTCGGACGACGGTGCGCTCGACGTGCAACTGCGCATGCCGAAAGAATGGGGCGGCCACGGCGGCGGCACCAATCCGGAACAGCTTTTCGCGGCGGGCTTCGCATCGTGCTTCCATGGCGCACTGAGCCTGCTGGCCGAGCGCGCCAAGGTGCCGATTCCCGATGCCGATGTGCTGGCTTCGGTTACCTTTGGTCGCGATCCCGTCGATGGTTACTTCACGCTCAGGGCGGAAGTCCACGTGCGCCTGCCGGGTGTCGATCCGGCCGTTGCCGGCGAGCTGCTGCGCAACACCGAGCGCATTTGTCCTTACGCCAAGATGGCCAAGGCCGGAATCGAGTGCGTGATCATCCTTGACGCCTGATCCTGCCCATGGCTGCGGCCCGGGCCATCCGAACGTTGATTGCCTCGGAAATGAACGATCCAACGATCGATCACGACGCATGCGCGCGTTCCCCATGACGGATTGATGTCGGCTGGACAACGTGGCATCTCCTTGTCCGGAACTACCGCCGGGCCGCACGCATCGCCATCCTTTGCCGCGCGGCGGTCGAAGTGACCACCGGCAAATCTTTCCACCCAAGCGGAGACACGGACATGAGTTCGATCACTACCAAAGACGGCACCGAGATTTACTACAAGGACTGGGGCTCCGGCCAACCGATCGTGTTCCATCACGGCTGGCCGCTTTCCGGCGACGACTGGGATGCCCAGATGCTCTACTTCCTGCAGCAGGGCTATCGCGTCATCGCGCACGACCGTCGCGGACATGGACGATCGGCGCAGGTGAGTGACGGCCATGACATGGACCACTATGCCGCCGACGTCGCGGCCGTGGTCCAGCACCTGGACCTGCATGATGCGATTCACATCGGGCACTCCACCGGAGGAGGCGAAGCCGCGCATTACGTGGCACGCCACGGCGCAGGCCGTGTCGCCAAGCTGGTGCTGGTCAGTGCGGTACCGCCGTTGATGCTGAAGACTTCCGCCAATCCCGGCGGATTGCCGATCGAAGTGTTCGACGGCCTGCGCGCTGCACTGGCTTCCAATCGCGCCGCGTTCTACCGCGACTTTGCAGCCGGTCCGTTCTACGGCTTCAATCGCCCCGATGCCAAGGTGGTACCCGCCGTCATCGACAACTGGTGGCGCCAGGGCATGATGGGCGGCGCCAAGGCGCATTACGACGGCATCAAGGCATTCTCGGAAACCGACTTCACCGATGACCTCAAGGCGATCGACGTACCGGCGCTGGTGATGCATGGCGACGACGACCAGGTCGTGCCCATCGCCGACTCGGCGCCGCTTTCGGCGAAGCTGCTGAAACGCGGCACGCTGAAGGTCTACAAGGGTTTTCCGCACGGCATGCTCACGGTCAATGCCGATGTGATCAACCGTGATTTGCTGGCGTTTTTTCGCAGCTGAGCAGGAACGAGATCGCAAGCAAGGCGTCCGGATTGCTGCCGGCAGGTCAACACGGCAGCCGTCTGCGCAGGCCTACTGCCGCGGCGTGCGCGTTCCTATCCTCGATGAGGAGGCAATGCGCGAGGCATGGGCCATGAATGACAACCACTACGATGTAATCGTGATCGGCTCCGGACCAGGCGGCGCCAGCCTGGCACAGCGACTGGCGCGGTCGGGCAAGCGCATCCTGATCCTCGAACGCGGCGGCTGGCTGCCGCGTTCCTCGGCAAACTGGGACCCGCGCAAGGTGTTCGTCGACAATGCCTACCGGGCCCCCGAAACCTGGTTCGACAAGACCGGCAAGTCATTCCATCCCGGGCTGCACTATTTCGTGGGTGGCAATTCCAAGGTATTCGGTGCGGCGCTGTTCCGGCTGCGCGAGCGCGACTTCGAGACGCTGCAGCATGCCGACGGCGTGTCGCCGGAATGGCCATTGAAGTACGACGTGTTCGAGCCGTATTACGACGAGGCCGAAAGGCTTTTCCACGTGCACGGCGCAGCCGGCGAGGATCCCAACGAGCCGCACCGGAACGGACCGTTTCCCTATCCGGCGGTGTCGCACGAACCCCGGATCAGCGAGATCTCCGACATC
>DASTIS010000146.1:0-9944 GCA_035717365.1 Rhodanobacteraceae bacterium | reverse complement strand
GGCGGAACGATCGTGTTGGGCTGGAAGCCGGAGTGCGGATTCCTGCGCTATGGCTGGGAGGGTTACAGCGAGAGCATCCTGCTGTACGTGCTGGGCATGGGTTCCCCGGCCCACCCGGTCACCGACGGCGCGTACGCCGCGTGGACTTCGACGTACCAGTGGGAGAATCTCTACGACATCGACTTTCTTTACGCGGGCCCGCTCTTCATCCACCAGTTCTCGCATGCGTGGGTCGACCTGCGCGGCATCCGCGATGCGTTCATGCGCAGGGTGCGCAGCGATTACTTCGAGAACAGCCGGCGCGCAGTGTGCGTCCAGCGCGAATATGCGCGGCACAATCCGCTGGGGTTCGCCGGTTACGGAGAGGACTGCTGGGGCCTGACCGCCTGCGACGGGCCTGGGGGCGGCACGCTGCACGCCGGCAGCGGCGACGCCAGGCTGTTCGGGTATGCGGCGCGCGGCGTGCCGTACGGGCCGGACGACGGAACGCTCGCCGGGTGGGCGCCGTTGGCGTCGCTGCCGTTCGCGCCGGAAATGGCCATGTCCGCCATGCGTTCGATGCATCGGCGTTATCCGGCGATGCGGCCGGAAGGTCGTTACGCCAGCAGCTTCAACCCGGGGCTGGTGGTCGCCGACGCGACATACTGGGTGTCGCCCGGGCATTACGGACTGGACCAGGGCATCGTGGCAATGATGATCGAGAACCATCGCAGCGGGTTGATCTGGCGCCTGATGCGACGATGCCCTCCGATCGTGGCGGGACTCCGGCGCGCCGGATTCCGCGGTGGCTGGTTGTAACCGATCGAAGTGAGCGGACCCTCGGCCATGCAGCAGCGCAACGTCATTGCGGCAAACCTTGCCAACGACCCCCTCGAACGCGAGCGCTGGGGCCACCTGCGTCCCGGTGATTGGCGCAATCCGCGCCCGGCGCAGCGCTACGACCTGGTGGTGGTCGGCGCGGGCACGGCAGGCGTGACTGCCGCGTACACCGCGGCGGGACTGGGCGCGAAGGTGGCGCTGGTGGAACGCCACCTGATCGGCGGCAACTGCCTGAACATCGGATGCGTGCCATCGAAGGCGATCATCCGCACTTCACGCGTTTACGCCGACATGCGCAACGCCGCGCGCTACGGCGCGTGCGCTCCGAGCGACTTGCGCGTCGATTTTGCCGTCGCGATGGAGCGCATGCGCGGCGTGCGGGCCCGCCTGAGCCGCGGTATTTCCGTGGAGGTGCTGACGGAAATGGGCGTGGATGTGTTCTTCGGAATGGCGTCGTTTACAGGCAATGACGCGCTCGAGGTCGATGGCGCGACCTTGCGCTTCCGCAAGGCAATCATCGCCAGCGGCGCGCGGCCGGACACCCCGGACATCCCGGGGCTGGCCGAAGCGGGTTACTTCACCAACGAGAACGTGTTCGACCTGACCGAACCCCCGCGCAGCCTGCTCGTCATTGGTGGCGGCCCGCTGGGTTGTGAAATGGCGCAGGCGTTTTGCCGACTCGGCGTCAAGACCACCATCGTGCAGCACTGGCCATTGTTCCTGCCGCGGGAAGAGCGCGACGCCGCGCAGATCCTCTCCGACGCGTTCGCCCGCGATGGCATCGAGATCCGCCTCAACACCAAACCCCTGAACGTGCGCGTGGAGGGAGGCCAGAAGGTCGTGGACCTGGTCAGCGACGATTACCGGAGCACGGTGAGCGCCGAGGCCGTCCTTACCGGCACCGGCAGGGTGCCGAATGTCGAGGGGTTGAACCTCGTGGCGGCGGGTGTCGAGGGCGACGACCACCATGGCGTGGTCGTGGACGACTTCCTGCGTACCGCCAATCCGCGGATTTATGCCGCGGGGGACGTGTGCCTCGAGGACAAGTTCAACGATGCAGCCGGCGCCACCGCACGCATCGCCGTTCGCAACGCCCTGTTTCGCGGCCGCGAGCGGCTCAGCGCACTGGTGGTTCCCTGGTGCACGTACACCGATCCGGAAGTCGCGCATGTCGGGTTGTACGTGCGACAGGCGAATGCACGCGGCATCCCGGTGAAGACCTTCACGATTCCGATGCACGAGGTGCCGCGTGCGGTCGCCGACAACGAACAGATCGGCTTTGTGAAGATCGTCGTGGCGGGCGGCACGGACCGCATCCTCGGCGCGACGATCGTGGCCCGCCACGCGGGCGAGATGATCAGCGAAGTCACGCTGGCGATGACGGCCGGTATCGGGTTGCGCAAGCTCGCGCGCGTCATCCATGCCTATCCGACCCAGGCGGAGGGGATCAAGATGGCGGCCGATGCGTACGATCGCACACACCTCGGGCCGCGCCGGCGGCGCCTCGCGGCGGCGTGGTTGCGCTGGATGCGCCGTTGAATGGAACGCCGCGCCAGCGGCATCGTGCAGTCGGAGGATTGCTGGCGCGCGCCCCGACCCGGCCTGTTCTACGGATCCCGGGGGCGCTTGCTTCCGCGTATGCCGGTGGCCATGCCGAAGCCGCTCAGGCGCAAAGGGCCAGGGCCGATCGCAGCATGGGCACGTAACCGGTACCGAACAGGTTGACGTGGTTCAACAGGTGATAGACGTTGTAGATCGGCGCACGCCGGTGCCAGTCGCGATCCAGCAGCGTGCGCTCGGCATAGGCGTCGAAGAGTGCGGCGGGCGGCGAGCCGAACAGCGTCAGCATCGCCAGTTCGGCCTCGGCCCAGCCGAAGTGGACCGCGCCGGCATCGATCAGCGCGGGTGTGCCATCGCCGCAAACGTGCAAATTGCCGGACCAGAGATCGCCATGCAGCAGCACCGACGGCATTCCGGGCACCCGCTCGCGCAGGCGCGCGCAAACGCTTTCGATGGCCGCGACGTCGTGGATTCCGATCAATCCGCCGTCACGTGCGCGTTGCATTTGCGGCAGCAAACGACGCCCTGCGAAAAATCGCCAGCCGTCGTCGTCGGGCGTATTGTCCTGTGGCGAATCGCCGCAGAAACCGGCATCGTCGAAGCCGAACCGCGTGCCGACGACGGCATGCTGTTTTGCCAGTCCCCTGGCGGCGCGCTGCCAGTAATCGGGTGCGGGTGGGCCCGCTCCGAGGTCTTCCAGCACGATCCGGTCTTTGCGGACGTCATATACCTCGGGCACGCGCAGGGCGCCGGCGTCCCGCAGCACCCGCAGACCGCGTGCCTCGGCTTCGAAGAAGCCCACCGGCACGTCAGTGCGTTGCTTGACGACGGTGAACCGTCTGTCGGCAAGCCCGGGGTGATCGACACGGGTCATGATCGGTCTGTTGGGACGCGCATTGCGTTATCGTAGGGCATCCACTCTGCTCGACAAGGCGAAGCCGTTCGTAACAGCGATCTCGCGGTACTGGCTGCCTGTTATCCGCCGGCCTTCGCGGTGGCAGAAGGATGCGGTCGCGGATTCTCGCGCAGCGCACGCGTGAGCGCGGGCGCCAACGTATGGGCGAAAGTGGCGGTCATGTGGCCGGAGTCTGAAAATACGATCGTGCTGTTCAATTCTGCGTGGCATACTCCGCTTGGACAAACACTCTGCGTCATGTCAATGAATCGGGTGTTGGGAAATGGCGAGGCTGCGGCCTCAAGCCAACGGCCGATGTCTTCAAACCGGGCTGCGCGGGCCAGCCCTTGGCAACGGGACCTGCTGGCCAGCGCGTTGTAAATCCAACCGCGTGGCTCCAGGCAGAGCGGCCCGTTGACCGGGAGCTCGGGTGTCGGGCGCATCAGGTAAATGTGGGGGACGCTTCCACTCAATGCAGTGAGTACATCGCGCGTTCCCTTCGTCCAATTTTCTTTCGTAAATGGATACGTGACGTAGCTCTCGCTGAGCACCACTATGTCAGGCCGCAATGACGTGACTTCTCGTATGGCATTTCGTCGCCAGCGCGTGCATTCCGTGTACTCCCGGCGAAGTGGCAGTGCCACGTACGGCGCATCGACCATGGGGCAAGCTGACTTTGTTACGACCAGGAGGCGCCAGCCCCGCTGCGTGAATACGTCCCGATATGCAGGCGCCCATTGCGCCGCCTTGCTATCGCCCATGAGGACAATGGTGTGCGTGGCGTGTGGGTTACCAAACGAGCAAATCTTCACTTTCGTCGATTGGTACGAACCGAAGCAACCCTTTGCGTAAACCTCTGCCTCATCGTGTCGAGCAGCCGTGAAAAGCGCCAGTTCCGGGCTGTGTGAATATTCTTCTGCCTGTATCTGCCAGCCTCGCAGCAAGAGCACTGTTATTGCCATGACGACAAGTGCGCTCGCAACGGCCAGTCGTGGTTTCGCGACAAGTTTGCGATTGTGTCGTATCGGGGTCTCGAAAAAGTGGTACGAGACGGCAGCAATCAAGAGCGAGAGCACGACCAAAAGCAAGCGATTCCACCCGCTGTCGATGTCGACCAGCGTTGCGCCGAGCAGCAATACGGGCCAGTGCCACAGATACCATGAGTAGGAAACGCGGCCAATCGCCTGCGCGGGGCGCAACGACAGAGCACGCGCGACCCAGGAGCCTTGTTGCGTGCCGGCGGCCAGGACCAAGGCAGCTCCAAACGATGGCAGCAGCGCCCATGTGCCTGGGTACGGTGCAGTGGGTGGAATCAGCAGCGCTGCGAGCACGATCATTCCGAGCCCCAGCCAACCGGCGGGGCGTAACCACTTGGAGTTCGCGAAGACGGTTGTGGCCTTGAACGCGGGCGAGCCGAACGCCAGGAACACCAATGCACCCAGCGCAAATTGCCACGCGCGCGATGGCATCAGATAGAACCCGAACAGCGGCGAACGAGAAGTCCAGTACAACGACAGGGCAAAACTGGCCAGGAAGATTCCGCCAAACAGCCATTTCAGTCGTGCCAGGCGTGCAACTGGCTTGACTCCCTTCCACGCTCCCAGAACCAGCACTACCAGCAACGGCCAGACCAGGTAGAACTGTTCCTCGACACCCAGGGACCATGTATGGAGGAACAGCGCGGTATCGGAGCTCGGCGCGAAATAATCCATGTTCCAGAAAGCGAACTGGAAATTACTCAACCACAGCGCCGTACTCGCAGCGTTCGACGCTTGCCTCGGGAGTTGCGTGGGTGGCAATACGAGCTTGGCTACGATGCAAACCACGACAAGCATCAAAAGAAGCGCGGGCAGCAAGCGCCGCAGTCGCCGCGCATAAAAGTTTGCGAAGCGCATCCGCCCTGTCGTCGCGGCTTCCTGAACCAGCAGGCCCGTAATCAAGTACCCAGACAGGATGTAGAATACATCCACGCCCACAAAGCCACCCCGGAGCCACGTGACCTTGGCGTGCGCGGCTACGACCAGCAGGATCGCGATTGCGCGCAACCCCTCGATGTCAGCCCGATAGCCGAGGCGGAAGTTCCCCGTTGCGCTGCCCATGGTTGTTCGCCTGCGTGTGCGCGAGGCTGAGTGTACTTCCTGTCGACGCAGGGGTGCGAACGGGCCGGTGCTGGATAGGCTTCACGCGTTCTCGCGTGACGACGGTCAGTGTCGCGGCACCCACATGCACACGCGCTTCTTGCCCTGGTCGGTCGTGACTTCCTTGCACGCCCGCTTGGCATTCTGGGGATTCGGAAAGTCCGCCGGGACCGTGTCAGGCGATTTCGGCGTGGATTGCGGCGGGTAGGGGTTAGGAACCGGGGAGGGGACCCGCGGCGCAGGCACGGCGGCGCACGTGCTGCAGACAGCGCAGCAGACGATCATCACGGCGATCCTGCCGGCATTGCGCATCAGGCCATCCGTTCTGGCGGAATTGCCTGCACAGCGTAACACCACAACGCCATGCTGGTGCCTGGTGCCGAAGGTGGGACTCGAACCCACACGCTTTTAAGGGCGGCGGATTTTGAGTCCGCTGCGTCTACCGATTCCGCCACTTCGGCCAAGCCGCCAAGTATGCGGGAATCGCGACTGCGAGGCTAGTGGTTGAGCGCCGCGGGCGGGCTGTCGAGGGCGAGTTCCTGCGCGCGGCGGAGGTACCAGTCGCCGCTTTCGGGTTCGAACACGTTGCAGCGCGTCATGCGGTCCTGGTAGACGTGCACGCTGATGGCGAGTTCGCGTTCGCTGGGATTGCAGATCGTGTGGTGCTCGTGCGGGGGAATCAGGCTGCCGGCCGTACCCGCGCCGGCCTGGATCGCGCCCGCCGGCAGGAAGCGGTAGCGTGGGTCGTCGTGTTCCAGCAATTCGTACTGGACGACCTCCAGTGCGCCTTGCCACACCCCTTCGACGCACCACATGCCGGAGTGGTCGTGGATCGGCGTGCCCTGGCCCGGGCTCCAGGTCATCGCGATGACGCAGTAACCGTGTTCGTCGCTGCGATAAAGTTCGCGGCGCGCGTAATGGCCGGCGCAACCCTCGAACACGCATTCAGGGAGGTGGATGTCGCCGGACCGGATGGCTTCGCAAAGTGCCGAGCGCAACGCGCGCATGATGCTCGGCGTATCGCCCACCTGCACGGCGCGGTCGAACCCGCGGATCATCCGGTCACGTCCTGGAAAATCGATACTCATGGTCCAAGCTTACAACGGGCCCGCACCTGCGGGGCAAATGCACGGTCGGTCATGCGCCATGATCCGCGAGACTGCCCATGAACGCGCCGATTGCCGCGCCGAAGCGGCCGGTGTCGACCAGGAAGGCGTCATGGCCTTGTGGCGAATCCAGGCCGACGAAAGTGGTGTCGGTGCCGGTCGTGCGCAGGGCGTCGGCGAGCTGCTGCTGTTGCTCGATCGGAAACAGGATGTCGGTTTCTACCCCGATGACCAGCGCGCGTTCGAGCTTCATCTGCGCCAGGGCATTTCGAACCGAGGTCGCCGGATCGGGCGTGTGGCCGTACTCGGCGAGGTCGAACCAGTCCGACGCGCGCGACAGGTACAGATAGCAGTTGGGGTCGAACGAACGCGTGAACCGTCGCGCATGCGCGTTGAGGTAGGACTCGATCTGGAACTCGGCGGCGAAGGGATCGTCGTCGCGTTCGTCGGCGTCGAGCCGGATCCGGCCGAAGCGCCCGCTCCATTCCAGCGCAGACCGGTAGGTGATCACGCCCAGCTTGCGCGCGATGTTCATGCCGGTTTCGGGATAATTTGCGTCGTCGTAATGGCCGTTGTTCCACGCAGGGTCGAGGCGAATCGCCTCGCGTTGCAACGAACGGATCGCGATGGCGAACGGCTGCGCGCGCGGCGCGGTGCAAACGCTGACGTGCGCGCGCGCGAAACCCGGGTGGTGGGCGAGGCACCCCAAAGCCGACATCCCGCCCATCGAGCAACCGACCAATGCGGCGAGCTGTTCGATACCGAGCCCGCGGGCGAGTTCGTAGCCGGCGTTGCCGACGTCTTCCAGCGACAGCTCCGGGAAGTCGAGCCGCCAGGGCTCACCGGTCGCCGGATCGGTCGACGCGGGGCCGCTCGATCCCTTGCAACTGCCCAGTGAATTCACGCAGATCACGAACCAGCGGTTGGTGTCGAGGGCCTTGCCAGGGCCGACGATATCTTCCCACCAGCCGGGCGTGTCGTCGATGGCATTGCGGGCCGCGTGCGCGCTGGGCGACAAGCCGGTCAGGATCAGCACCGCGTTGTCGCGCGCGGCGTTCAGGTCGCCCCAGGTCTCGTATGCGAGTTGCGCACCGCGCAGGGCCCCGCCGCGTTTCATCGCGAAGGGCGAGGGCAGGGCGAAGTACCGGCGGGCGTCGGCCATGGCGATATTTGCGCAAAACGGAATTCGCAAGGGTAGCGAATGCGCGCGATACAGCCAAGACTTCGAGGCAAGCATGCCTTTCCCGAGTCCCGGGATTCGTAGGTTGGCCTGAGCGTATGCGAAGCCCGGCATCGGGAATTATGTTGGGCTTCCCTGGAAGAAGCCCGGGTCAGCCCAACCTGCTTCAAAGCGGCGAGTTTGCAGTCCCGGGTCCCGGGGTCCTGGTCAATCCACCCGATCGATCGTCAGCGTAACCGGCGTGCGGGTATCGGTGGCGACTTCCATGGGCGTTGACTCGAGGTCGCCCGCTTGCGGCATCGCGTTGCCGCTGGCGCTGATGCGAGCCACGATTTGCACCTTGCGATACTGCGAGAGGCGCAGCGTGGGCGACATCGCCATCGCGTCGGTCAGCGTGACGGTGGCCGGGAAGTGCACGGAATCGATCTTCGCCACCGCGAGCGGCATGCGCGGGCCATCGATCGCGCGCGCGTACACAAACAGGGTGTCGCCGGACTTCATCTTGTCGTTCATGAGATCCGCGATGTCGACCCTGACCGTGATCGCGACGCTCTCGTGGCGGGCCGCCGGGGCCGCGAGCGACGCTGCTGCGGCACTTGTCGAAGCGGTCGCCACTTCTGTGCCGCCGGCGCGCGCTTCGGCTTCGGCAAGTTGCTGCTGCACGGCCGCCGCCACGTTGGAACCCGGCTGCAGCAGCGGCAACAGGGTTTTCCAGTACCTGGCGGCGTCGGCATATTGCTTGCGCTGGAAATCGCTGATTCCCATCAGCCACAGGGCACGCTGGTGGGTCGGATTGAGCTGCAGGACGTGCTGCAGTTTCGCGCGCGATGCGTCGTCGACGTGGTGCTCCGGATTGATTTCGGCCCGCGCCTCGGCCCACGCCACCATCGCGTCGGGATCGTCGGGGGTCAGCTTCAATAGATGATCGAGCGCATCCAGTGCCTGTTGTGGCTGGTTGAGTGCGGAATACGCCTGCGCCAGCAGCGCCCATCCCCGGGCGTCGTCGGGCTTGCGCGCGAGGCTCGCCTTCAATTGTTCGGTGGCATCGGCTAGCTCGGCATGGTTGTCCACGGCCACCGGCTGCAACGCCTGCGGCGTGCCGATCGCGAGATACGCGCCCAGTACCGTGGGTGGCGTGGCCAGTGCCAGGATCAGGGCCAGCACGAAAGGCGCGCGTGGCTTGCCCTCGCGACGAGCCGTGCGCAGCATCGGCACCAGGACGCAGGCCAGGGCCATCACCACCATCACGGCGGCGATGATGAGGAAGCGGGTGGTCACCAATCGTCTCCGGACTCTTCTGCGATGGCGCTGGCCGGGCGGGTGCGACGGCGCAGCAGTACGGCCACGACGATCCCGCCCGCCAGCAGGATTGCCGGCGTACCGAACCACAGCGCGATGGTGCTGGCCTGGAGCGGCGGGTCGTACAGGATGAAAGTGGAATAGCGCGCGACCAGCCAGTCCTTGATCTCTTCGTCGCTCTTGCCTTCCTGCATCATGTCGAAGATCTGCCGGCGCAACTGCTTGGCGAAATCGGCATTGGACGCGAGCAGGCTCTCGTCCTGGCACACCATGCAACGCAACTCGCCGGTCAGGTGCTGGAAGCGTTCGCGCTGCGCGGTGCTCTGGAACGGCAGGGGGTCGATCGCGAACGCGGCGCTGCTGAACGCGAGCGCACAGGCGATGAGTACGACGACCAGGAGGCGCTTCATGTGCCTTCGCCCTCGAGTTTGCGGATCCGCGGCTCGAGTTCGGTCGCGATCACGTCCGGCGTCAACGGACCGATGTGCTTGTAACGGATGATGCCCCTGGCGTCGATGAGGTAAGTTTCGGGCGCGCCGTATACCCCGAAGTCGATCGCGGTTTCCCCGGACCGGTCGACAATCACGTCGTGGTACGGACTGCCATGGCGCTGCAGCCATGCGCGCGCGTCGCGTGGAGCGTCCTTGTAGTCGTAGCCGATCAGGGGTATGCCGAACTTGTCGCGGTACGCCATCAGGGTCGGATGTTCCTCGCCGCAGGCGTAGCACCAGCTCGCGAACACGTTGAGCAGATACGGCTTGCCCAGCAGGTCCGCCTTGGTCACGAACTGGGTGGGATGGTCGAGCCGTGGCAGGCGAAAGTCCGGTGCCGGCTTGTCGATCAGCGGGCTCGGCACGAAGCGCGCGTCGTGGGTCTGGTTCCACACCAGTCCCACCACGAAGAACGCCACCAGCACCGCGAACACCCCCAGCGGGACGAAGCGCGAA
>DASTIS010000145.1:0-5467 GCA_035717365.1 Rhodanobacteraceae bacterium | reverse complement strand
GGTGACGAAACGCGGGCGCGGCCGCATGCCGCGCAGCGCAAACCAGCCCAGCCACGCCGGTACCCGCGAGCGGACGTGCACGATGTCCGGGCCGATCCCGACCAACATGCGGCGCAATGTGCCGATCCGCGTCAGGCTGCGCAGCGACTTGGAACCTATGTCCAGGGTGAGGTGTTCGCTGCCTTCGGCTTGCAGCCGCTCGACCAGTCGGCCGCCGCTGGAGATGACCACCGAGCGATGCCCCGCCGCGACCAGCGCGCGCGCCACTTCCAGCGTGGAGCGTTCCGCGCCGCCGCTTTCCAGTGCCGGCAGCAGCTGGACGACGGTCAGACGGCGGACTGAGGCGGCGGGCTCGATCACGAATCCCTGCGGGACGGGGGCATCGGACATGCACCAAAGACTTGCAAGAATCACGCCCAGGCATGTCGGTCGCGCCACCCGGGCGCGCGCCCGCGATTCAGGTATCGGAATGCTTCAGGACGAACGTGGACCCGCAATACGGACACAGCGTTTCGCCGCCATCGTCGACGATCGGCAGGTAGATGCGCGGATGTGAATTCCACAGCGTCATTTCGGGCAGCGGGCAGGCCAGCGGCAGGTCCGCCGCGGTCACTTCGTAGCGGCGCTTGGCGTTGGCGGGCTCACCCACGGGGAAGGAGGGAGACGGCAGCGAAGGCATGCTTCAAATCCACTGGATCGACCGCGTCAATTCTAGCGCACCGCGCGGCCGGCCGATTTCAACCGCCGCGCAAGACCGCGTCCAGCGATACCGACTCGACCCCGGCCAGTCCACGCAACGCGTCGGCCGGACGACGGCCGGGAGCCTATCCGCGTGCGGCGATTCCCGCATAATCGTGGTCCCATCCCTGCGAACCGGACAGCTGATGCCCAACCCGCCACGCACCGCCTGGGTCGTCAGCGACGGGGCCGCCGGCAATGAACGCCAGGCGTTGGCGCTGGCGTCCGCGCTCGGCACATCGGCGCGGGTGCTGGCGTTGCCGTTGCGGGCACCATGGAAATGGGTCGCGCCGCGCCGACTGCCCGGCGGACGACTGGCGCTGGTACCCCGCGACCGCGCGGCATTCGCTCCACCGTGGCCCGATGTCGCCATCGGCTGTGGGCGCAGCGCAGCGTTGTTGACCCGCATGCTGCGCGGCTTGTCGCACGGCGATTGCTATACCGTGCAGATCCTGGATCCCCGCATCGGCCCGCGCCACTGGGATGCGGTGGTCGCACCGCGCCACGACCGGCTCGAAGGCTCGAACGTGCTGTCGACGCTGGGCTCGCTCAATCAGGTCGACGACGTCTGGCTCGCGTCGGGGCGCGGGGCATTTCCCGATTTTGCAACGCTGCCGCGTCCACGCATCGCGCTGCTGGTGGGCGGTCCACGGCGCGGCATCGAATTCGACGCGACGCTGTCGCGGCGGCTCGCCGGAATGGTGCGCAGCGTCGCGGAAGGCGGCAGCGTGCTCGCCACCCTGTCGCGCCGCACTCCGGTCGCTTTCGCCGCAGCGCTGCGCGACGAACTCGCGAATTTCCCCGGTGTGTTCTGGGATGGCGAGGGCGTCAATCCGTACCCCGGCCTGCTCGGCTGGGCCGATCGCATCGTGGCGACGCCGGATTCGGTCAACATGCTGTCGGAGGCCTGCGCGACCGGCGTGCCGGTCCACACCGTCAGCGCCGCGCCGTTGCCAGACAAGCTCGCGCGATTCCATGCGGCACTGCGCGGGCAAGGCCTGCTGGCCGACCCGGATGAACCTCGCGGGGACGTTCCCCCGCTGCGCGAAACGCGGGCCATCGCGGCGCAACTGCTCGAGCGCATCGCTGCGCGGGCAACACCGTAGCAATACGTCATCCCCCGATGCTACGCATCGACCCCTTCGTCCCGAAGGAGGTAGTCACGATCTCGCGGCGCGTCTTGCCTCGCCCTCCGCTGGCGAACGCGGATCGAGGCGGATGGCTTGTCATGATGCAAAATTGAATCCCGCGGCACGTGCGACATCCAGCACCCTGGCGCAGCGCGCATCCAGCACCAGATCGCGCGGCACCACCCGGTGCTGGCCGGCGAGCGTCGCGGACAAGGCGCGCGCAAGCAGCTCTGCGTGCGCGATATGCAAGGCCTCCACGTCTTCGCCGGACAACACCCCGACGCGCGCGCAGTCCGCGAGCAGGCGCGGGGTGTCGCCATGGACGGCCAGATCGGGTTCAGCGTGCGCGTGGACGAGCACCAGCCCCTGCAGCAGGAACTGGATGTCCAGCAACGCACCGGCGCCCTGCTTGAGGTCGAGGTACCCGGCATTGGAGCGGTCGCGCTGGGCGCGCCACTCCGCGCGCATCCGGCGCACGTCCGCGATCACCTGCCCGCGCGCCCGCTTGCGCCGCATGATCTCGCCACGCTCGCGCACGAAGGCCTCGCCCAGCGCCACGTCGCCGGACACCATGCGCGCGCGCACCAGCGCCTGTTGTTCCCAGGTCCAGGCGCGCTCGCGCTGGTAGGCGATGAACGCCGGCAGGCTCGCGACCAGCAGCGACTTGCCCCCATCGGGGCGCAACCGGGTATCGACTTCGTACAACCGGCCGCCGCGCGTCGACGCCGACAGCCAGTGCACCACCCGCTGCGCGAGTCGCGCGTACCAGCGCGCGCCGTCCAGCGGCCGCGCGCCGTCACTGGTCGCCTCGCCGCGCGCGGGATCGTAGACAAACACGAGGTCGAGGTCGGAATTGAAGCCGAGTTCCTCGCCGCCCAGGCTGCCGTAACCCAGTACCGCGATCCCGCTGCCCACGCCCGGCGGGTGGCCATGTTGGGCGTCCAGCTCGCGTTCGGCGAGGTCGAGTACCGCGCCGACCACGGCCTCGGCGAGTTCCGCCAGGGCCCGCGCCGTCGCAATGGCATCGACGTCGCCGTCGCGGAACGCAAGTCCGGTGCGCATCCGGTAGCTGCCGCGCCATTCGGCGATCGCCGCGAGCACCGCCTCGGGATCCCCGCCCGCCTGCGCGGCGACGAGTTGCTGCCCGAGTTCCGCGCGCAGGTTCGCGACGCCGCGGGCGAGGTATTCCACGCGCGGCGCCAGCACATCGTCGAGCAGCAGCGGCTGCGCGATCACGCGTTCGGCCAGGAACGCACTGTCCGCGCACAGCGTCGCCACCCGTTCGCGCGCTGCGGGTTGTTCCTGCAGCAACGCGAGATACGCCGATCGCCGCGATACGGCCTGCACCAGCCGGCACAGCCGCAGCAACGCGTCGGCAGGTTCGGACGTCGCCGACGCCGCGTCGATGAGGTCCGGCATGAGATGTTCGATGCGGCGCGCCGAACGCGCGCTGAGTCCGTGCAGTCCCGCGACCTGGCGCAGCGCTTCCAGGCAGGGCTCCGGCGGTGAAAAGCCCGCGACCGCCAAGGTCGCGTGGTCGAGGCTGCCTTCCCGGAGGCGTCGCCAGATCCGCCCGCCGTCGCGCGCCGTCGCCTGGTCGCCGCGTGGGGGCTCGGCATCGTCGCGAGGCTGCAATACGTCCACGAAAATCGCCGAGACCCGCTCCCGCTGCCGGTTCAATGCGACCGTCAGCGCCTGCCACCCCGGGTAATCCAGCGCCCCGGCGAGCCGTGCGCGGTCGGCCGCGTCGACGAACAGGGTGTGGGTCTGGCGATCGCCGAACATTTGCAGACGGTTTTCCAGCCGCCGCAGGAACAGGTACGCCTCGCGCAGCGTGCGGGCCTGGCGCTGCGACAGATAGCCGCGCGCGGCGCAGGCCTCGAGCGCCGGCAGCAGGCCGCCTGCGCGCAGGCTGGCGTCGCGGCCGCCACGGATCAGTTGTTGCAACTGGACCACGAATTCGATCTCGCGGATGCCGCCCGCACCAAGTTTCAGGTCGTCGGCCAGATCGCGACGCGCGACCTCCGCGTCAATCAGGGTCTTCATGTCGCGCAACCCGGCCAGCGCGGTGTAATCGAAGTAGCGCCGGTACACGAACGGCCGCAGGATCTCCAGCAGCCGCTTGCCTGCCGTGAGGTCACCCGCAACCGGCCGCGCCTTGATCCATGCATAGCGTTCCCAGTCGCGCCCCTCGCGCTGGTAGTACTGTTCCATCGCCGCGAACGACGCCGCCACGGGACCGGCCTCGCCGAACGGTCGCAGCCGCAGGTCGACGCGCGCGGCGATGCCGTCGGCGGTCGCCTCGGTCATCAGTCGCACGAATTCGCGCGCGACCCGCGCGAAGAACTCGATGTTGTCCAGCGGGCGCGCACCGTCGGTCGCGCCGGCTTCCGGGTACGCCAACACCAGGTCGACGTCGGACGAGAAATTGAGTTCGCCGCCACCCAGCTTGCCGAGGGCGACGACCACCAGCGCCTGCGGCTCGCCTTCGGCGTTGCGCGGCGTGCCGTGGCGCGCACGCGCGGCATCTTCGGCGTGCCGCAGGGCCGCGCCAATCAATTCCTCGTAAAGCACGGTCGTGCCGGCCAGCGTATCGGTCACTTCATCAAGACCGTTGACGTCGCGGAACACCAGCCGCACCGATTCGGCGCGGCGGAACCGCCGCAGCGCGGCGAGTACGTCGCCCCCATGGTGCCGCAACACGTCAGCCCGCGCCGGCGCCGGCGCCGGGTCGCGCAGGCGCTCCAGCCCGTCGGCGGTCAACAAGCCGGGATCCGCGCGCAACGCCTCGAACGCAAAATCGCTGGCCAGCAGCATACGCCGCACGCGCTCGCCCACGCCCGCATCGTCGTGCATGACCACGCCGGCGGCGCGGCAATGCGCGGCCAACTCGGCATAGCGTTCGGCAACCAGGTGTTCGATCGCGGGCGGCAGTGGCGACATGCGGTCATTATGCCGGCCGGAATGCGATCGTCCTTGATCGTGGTGCCGCCGGTGCCTGGCCTGTCCCGCCGCATGCGGCCGCCTGAAATCGTTCATCCGGGTTGGGGTACGCTCTTGCGTCGGTCTTCCCCTGTCGCCCATATGGCTTCGCCCCCATCTCCCGACGCAGCACGTCATCCACCCGCCACCCGCATTGCGGTCATCGCGGCGCTCGCGATCGCCTTCGTCCTGTGCACGGCATGGTTCGACGGCGGCAAGGACATCGTGCCGTTGTCACTGTGGATGCACCCCGACTGGATGCCGTGGTGGAACGCCCCGCTGCGGATGTTCTGCAATGCGTTGCCGGGCCTGTTGCTGGCGGGCGTCCTGTTGGCGTGGACCCGCCGCGCGGGCTGGTCGTTCGTGCTCGCATTCGGCGTCCAGGCACTGCTTTACGGGGTCAACACGATCAAGGTTCACAACCTCGCGATCCCGCTGATGCCCGCCGATTTCCGGCTGCTCGGGCAACTCGGCGCGGGGGTCGGCGAGCTGCTCTCGGGGTACCTGCCCCACGTCGCGCTGTTGCTGGTGGGGCTGCTCGTCATCATCGTGATCCTGGTCTTCTGGTTCCGGGTCGAACCGCCGTTGTTGCCCAGGCGTTCGCGTCCGTGGCGCGC
>DASTIS010000144.1:0-2416 GCA_035717365.1 Rhodanobacteraceae bacterium | reverse complement strand
GGCTCCCGAGAAACCATGGCGATGGGGCTTGGCCGTGATGCTTGCGCAAGCCGTCGTGCTGGTATTTGCCGGCTCCGGTTTCGGCATGTTGCCCTTTGGCTTGATCCTGTTTTCAATCCTCGCATTGCCGGCCATCGGGCTTGCCTACTTGACGGCCAGGATCCGTCGGCGCAGCGCAGTATCCTGATGGCGTAGCTCGCGTTGCACGCTGAAGTTCGCCGAACAACGCGCTGCGGGCGACGTGCGGAAACGCACGGGTCCGGGCGCAGGCGTCAGACAAGACCGGAGGGTTCATGACAGCCGCACTGCTTGTGATCGATGTTCAACGAAGCCTGCTCGATGAAGGCCCCTGGAACAAGGAGGGCTTCATGGGCAACATACGTCGGCTGATCGAGCGCGCACGGGACTCCGACGCTGCCGTGATCTTCCTCCAGCACACCGGGGTCGAGCCGGATGCCTCGATCGACGACAGCCTCGGGCGCATGGCGGACGACCTGGTCATCAGGAAGGACTTTTGCGACTCGTTCCTGGGAACGCGGCTGCGCGAGGAGCTCCAGGACAGGGGTGTCGACAAATTGTTCGTGTGCGGCATGCAGACGGACTATTGCATCGACACGACATGCCGGAAGGCGGCATCGCTGGGCTACGAGGTCATCCTCGTGAATGATGCCCACAGTACCTTCGACCACGACTCCCTCGCTGCAGAGAAGATCGTCAGCCACCACAACCGGATCCTCAGGAATTTGCCGGCGGGAACGGGGTCGGTCAGGACGATGGCTACGGCAGAGGTGGGTTTTGCGTGATCGGGGGAAGTCGGTGGCGTTGGGCTTCGCAAAGAGCGCTCAACCCAACCTACGCGTTCTGTAGGTTGGGTTGACGCCGGCGCTTTCGGCGGAAGCCCAACGGCTCTTGTCGCCATGTCGGTGTCGCGCCGTTCAATCCAACCAAGGTGTTCGATACCGAGCTTGCGTTGGGCTTCGCCAAGAGCGCTCGGCCCAACCTACGCGTTCTGTAGGTTGGGTTGACGCCGGCTCTTTCGGCGGAAGCCCAACGGCTCCTGTCGCCATGCCGGTGTCACGCTCCTGTGCGCTTCCTGTCAGTTGTTTGTTGCCGAAGCGGTCGAACCTGATTGCGGATGAATGTAGGCGGCGGGCAATTCGTGCCCGTTCTTCATGGCCTGCATGTAGCGATCGCGCAGCAGGGTCTGGCGGCTCTGCATCGGCACGGGCTGGCCGGCAATGAACACCTGGTCGGCGAAGGTCGAAAGCTCTAGGGGGTCGCCATTCCAGACCACGACGTCGGCGGCGCGGCCCGGCTCCAGCGTGCCGAGCTGATCGTCCATGCCGTAAATCTTCGCCGGGTTCAGCATCAGCGCCTTCAACGCTTCCGACCATGGCAGCCCGTTGGCGACGGCGTTGCCCGCCGCCTGGGTGAGGTTGCGGGCGTTGTGGGTGTCGCCGGTGGCGAACGCGATCAGCACGCCGGCCTTCTGCAGGCGCGCGGCGTTTGCGAGCGTGGCGCCCAGGGTTTCGAATCGCGCAGGAAGGTCTTCCAGCGGGTTCAACAGGACCGGTACGTGCGCGGCGGCCAGCTCGTCGGCGACCCGCCAGGCTTCGGCACCGCCGGAGACGACCAGCTTCAACTTGAAGTCGCGGGCCAGCCGCAATGCCGCCTCGATGTCGCTGGCGCGATCGACGTGGACGACCAGAGGCAGTTCGCCTGCAACCACCGGTTGCAGCGCCTCAAGGTCCAGCCACGTCAGTGCATAAGGGCGACGCTGGTTGCGCTCGAATGCATCCCGGTTGTCGCCATAGTCGCGTGCATCTTGCAACGCCTCGCGCAACGCCAGCATGGCCGCCGCGCGCGAGCCGCCGGCTTGCTCGGCGCCGGATTCGCCCAGCACCGCGAACATCGCGGCCGGGTCGCGGTGGATGAAGCCGGTCGTCGAACCCAGGTCGATGATCGCGCCGCGACCGGAGATGATGTGCTCGTCGCCATCAGTTGGCGACACCATTGCGCGGGTAACGCCGGCGATACGGTTCACCGGGATCAGGACCGAGCGCGGATTGATGGCATCGGCGACGTCGAACGCGGCGCTGAAGCGCGAATCGCCGGCCGAGGCGTCGCGGGTCTCCTTCACCGCGCCCACCTCGACCACACCGAACTGGCTCTCGGGATCGAAGATGCCCGGCGTCACCACCTTGCCGCGTGCATCGATGCGTTCGGCGTCGTCGGGAATCGCAACGTTGGGGCCGACGGCGGCGATCTTGCCGTCGCGGATCAACACGGTCGCATTCTCCAGCTTGCCCGCCGCGCCCAACGTATAGACCGTACCGCCGGTAATGGCGATGGGCTTTCCATGGGGTGCGTCGGCACGCACGGTGCCATTCTCCGCCGTGGCATCCGGCGAATCGCC
>DASTIS010000143.1:0-3073 GCA_035717365.1 Rhodanobacteraceae bacterium | reverse complement strand
CATCGTCGGCGAAGGCTGGAATCGCAACATCACGCTGAATGATCCCAGCGCGCACGCCGAGATCGGCGCCTTGCGCGACGCCGGACAGCGATTGGGCAATCATCGCTTTCCCGGGTCGACCCTGTACGTCACGCTGGAACCATGCGCGATGTGCGCGATGGCGCTCGTGCACGCGCGCGTGGCGCGGGTGGTCTATGGCGCCAGCGATCCAAAGACCGGCGCCGCCGGCAGCGTGTTCGACACGCTGGTGTCGGAGCGCCACAATCACCGCATCGAAGTGCGGGGCGGTTTGCTGGCAGACGATTCGGCATCATTGCTCCGCGATTTCTTTCGGGTCCGCCGTTGATCTCGACACTGATGTAATTTTACACAATAGGCATTTGCATCAATACGAGAAGACTTGACCTTGACCTTTCAGGCATGCTCCCGCCCCTGCGTGGTCAGAAGCCGGGGTCGTCTCGATCAGCGGCTGGCGACCGGTCGCAGGACCAGCGGCGGAGCCGGCAATCGTGATCCGGCGTAGGCCTTCACGTCGCCGAAGCGGCGACGCTGTTCCCAGTCGTCGCGCGCACTGCGTATTTCTTCGGCATTGCGCGCGACGAAGTTCCACCACATGACAATGGACTCCCCGAAGGGTGCGCCGCCGATCAGCACGGCGCGGGCTGGCGCGCCGCTCACCAGTTGGAGCCCGCTGCGTTCGGAGCCGAGGTAATGCAATGCGCCGGGACCGAGCCGGGTTCCGTCGAGCGTGGCCTGGCCGTCGATGACGACGAGCGCGTGTTCCCATTCGGGATTCAGCGGCAAACGCAGCGTGCCATGGGCGCCAAGCACCAGGTCCGCGGCTACCAGCGGTGAGTACGATCGCGCACCGCTTCGCGCTCCATCCAGCTCCCCCATGAACACCTGTGCGCGCCCGCCACCCGGTTCCAGAACCGGCAATTCCGCGTAGTGATCGAAACCAGGCTCACGATGACGTTCGGATTCCGGCAGCGCCACCCAAAGTTGCAACCCGTGCAGTCGGCCAGAATGTTGCGGCGGGGTCTCCTCGGAATGGGCGATGCCGCTGCCGGCCGTCATCAGGTTCATCTGGCCCGGTCGCACGATGCCCCGAAAGCCCAGGCTGTCGTTGTGCAGTGCCTCGCCCTCGAACAGCCACGACACGGTTTGCAGCCCGATGTGCGGATGCGGCGCAACATCCATCGCCTTGCGTCCGGCAAACTCCAGCGGACCGTAATGATCGAAGAAGCACCAGGGGCCAACCAGACGGCGCTGGCGGACGGGCAGCGTACGCTCCACCGTCAGCCGGCGCCGAGATCGGCAAGGCGCGCGGGGTAATCCAGTATTTCCGGCACATCATCGGGGTGCGGTTCACAGCGTTCCGGTTCGGCATTCGGCAGAAGGTTGCTCATGATGGTTCTCCACGGTGGCCGCCAGGATGTCGCCGGCTGATTCGCCCAGTGTACGTTTTCATTTCACCTGAAAACGACGCTGCAGGAAGGCATTGCGCTCCTTGTCGAATCCGTTGTCGCACACGTGCGCGTGGATCCGGTCGACCAATGCACGCCAGCGCCCCGCATTTGCCGCGGTGCGCATGTTGCCGATCAATGCGTAATCCTCGACGCGCCGATCCATGGAGCGTCCTCCGCCTGTACGTCGCGCGTTTGAGGAACGCCAGACCGGTCCAACGATTCGCTGATCGTTGCCTCGCGCTGTTCGGCGGGTCGTCGTACCAGGTCAAGAAAAGGGCCGGTCTGAATGCACCGGCCCCGAGTCGCTTCCGGGAGCTGCATGCGACTCACCACACCCGTTCCCTGGGTTATTTCTCACCCTGCACTTTCGATTGCAACTGCCGTGCAAGCTTCAGGTGCTCCTTCAACGTGGGCAGCGTCTGCGACGCGAAATCCCGCAGCTGTTGCGTGGGCGCAGTCGTCGCAGCGTCCTGGAAGAGCGAAACGTCTTCCTGGTGGTCCTCGACCATCGTGTCGGCGTAGGCCTTGTCGAAGTCCTGCCCATTGCTGGACTCCAGCGACGCCACCGTTTGCTGCTGTTCGTCGTTCAGGCCGGACGGAAGTGGTTGCGAACCCGGCTGCACGAGTTCTTTCAACTTGTTGTCGATGGAAGTGTGGTCCTGCTTCATCCTGCGCGCGAATGATTCGACGTCCGTATCGTGGCTGTGCGTGAGGGCAAGGTCGGCGAGCTTGATTTCGAGCATCCCACCCCGCGCGGCCTTGGCAGCGAAGCTCCCGGTGTTGGCCGCAGCCGACGTCGACGCGGTGGCGGGCGCCATCGACGTCGTGCCCTGCGCCATGGCGGTGTCGCCCGGCGGGTACGCCGGCGTGTTGAGAGGAGACGTGGGTGGCGTGGTGGAAGGAACCGGCGCCGCGGTCGAACTGGTCGCGGGATTGTTGTAGTTGCCCTGCCCGTTCTGCGAACAACCCGCCGCCATCAGGATGGCGGTGGCGAGGACGGGCGGGATGGCGAGACGCTGAACGAGGGACTTCGACATGTGGGGATCCTTCCGCATGGTCTGGATTGGCGTGCATCAATGTACTGCCGCGGCAAGCTTGCCACGCTTGCCGTGAATGCTGGGTAATCGGATCGCGATGATCCGGGCTGTGCAAGCCGATCCAGCGGGCACATCATGACGCGCAACTGAACGTGGAGCGCCCTTCCTAGAACCGATCGACGTACTCCACGACCACGCCGAGATCGCGCGCCGCGACCTCGACCAGATCGCGTGCACTTTCGGCGGAGCCGCGATCGAGCGCGTGGATTTCCACGTCGTGGAAATCGCTGCCGGCTGCATCATCGGACAGGCCCGCCGAGCTCGAATCCTCGCGCAGGTGATCCGCCTCGGCGCCGACCTCGACGACTCGGTCGAGGTTGTCCATCGAGCGCATCATTTCGATCAGCGTCGACACCTGTTCCCCGTTGCCGTCGAACCGAAAACGTACCGTGCACAAATCTCCATCGGACATGATCATCATGGCATCCTCATCCTGTCGGGCCACCCAGAACTTCCAGCACGCTGCCGCTGATGTATGACGAACACACTGGCGCGGCAAGGAAAACA
>DASTIS010000142.1:0-2275 GCA_035717365.1 Rhodanobacteraceae bacterium | reverse complement strand
CCGCGCCAGGTACCGACCTGGGATTACCTGGTCGTCGAAGCGCGCGGCGTGCTGACCGCGTTCGAGGACGACGCGCGTCTGTACCGGCTGTTGACGCAACTCACTGACCGCAACGAAGCCGAGCGCGAGCATCGCTGGCGCGTGACCGACGCCCCCGACGATTATGTCCGCAAGGAGATGCGCCACGTTGTCGGCATCGAACTGAAGATCGACAGCCTGGTCGGCCGCTACAAACTCAGCCAGAACCGAAACGCCGCCGACCGCGAAGGTGCGCGCGCCGCACTTGCCGCGGCGCCGACCGAGCGCGAGCGCGATCTGGCTGCGGCGATCGCGGCTGCGCAACGCAAGCGGCGCGATCGCTAGATCGGCTCCGCCGCATCGACGGCAGCAAGCTGCCAAGAGCCGAATTTGTCGGTTGGTGTGTGAGCTTGAGTCGTTCGTGCCATGGCGGCCATGGCCCGGCCCCTGCTTTCCATTACTCTGGCCAGGCTGGATGAATTCCGGCGTGGCCCGGGCGGCGAAGCGCCCGAAGCGCATCCTTGGTAGAAGGAGGAAAGGTCATGAGAGTAGGCATTCTTGGATCCGGCGACGTTGCCAAGGCCCTGGGCCGTGGCTTCCTCAAGGAAGGCCACGAAGCCATGTTGGGTTCGCGTGAGCCCGGAAAACTGGCTGCCTGGGTGCGCGAAAGCGGCAAGGGCGCGTCCAGCGGAACGTTTTCCGAGACGGCGAAATTCGGAGAGCTCGTGCTTGTCGCGGTCAACGGGGTCAAGGCCGTGGACGCAATCCAGTTGGCCGAAGCGGGCAACTTCAACGGCAAGGTGGTGATTGACGCCACCAATCCCCTGGACATGTCGGGAGGCGTTCCCAGGCTGGTCGGCGGACTCGGCACTTCCAGTGGTGAACTCATCCAGAAAGCCCTGCCGGGAGCGTTTGTCGTCAAGGCTTTCAATACCGTGGGCAACGCGCACTTCTACAAGCCCGAGTTTCCAGGCGGACCGCCGGACATGTTCATCTGCGGCGACGACGCAAAGGCGAAGGAGCGCGTGTCGCGCATTTGCCGTGACTTCGGCTGGAATCCCGTGGAAGTCGGCGGCATTGGACTGTCGCATTACCTCGAAGCCACCGGCATTGTCTGGGTCATGACGGCGTTCTCGGGAGGGCACTGGAACCAGGCGTTCAAACTGTTGAGAAAATAGGCGCCCGAGGAGCAGCAGAAGCCGTCTTCGGAGCGTTGGCGTCGCCTGCTTGTGGAGTGCGTAAAGCTTCAGGAGGGTGTCGTTGTCGGGACGTTCCGGGTTCGGCACACGTTCGGCGATGGCCTCGCCACTGCCGTCCGCCGCACCGGAGCCGTCATGCGCCGGCGGGCGGGTTCGGACCTTGCACGGCGCGGGCGGCGGGGGAGTAATGTGCTGCCGCGATGACCATCGCGTTGATGGTCGCGATCAGGGGCACCGCGAAGAATGCGCCGGCGATTCCGCCAATCGCCGCGCCTGCGGTCACGCCGAGGACGATTCCGAGCGGGTGGACGTGGACTGCGCCCCCGGTCAGGAACGGGTGCAGGACGTTTCCTTCGAGCTGGTTCACCAGCAGCACGACGCCGAGCATGATCAGCGCGTCCGGCCATCCGTTGAACAGCAATGCGATGGCGACCGCGGCGGCCCCGGCGACGATCGAACCGATGATCGGAATCAGTGCGCCGAAGAACACGATGACCATGATCGGCAGGACCAACGGTACGCCCAGGATCCACGCGCCGATGCCGATGCCGATGGCGTCCACTGCCGCAACGAGAATCTGTATCCGCGCGAATTCGGTCAAGGTGTGCCAGCCCGCGCGGCCGGCGGTGTCGATCCGGTCGCGGGCGCGCCGCGGGAACAACCGGATTGTCCAGCCCCAGATCTTCGGCCCGTCGATCATCGCGAACAGGGTCACGAACAGCATGATGAACGCGCCTTCCAGGAGACCCACCACACGTTTGCCGGCCGCGAGCGCGTGGAGGCCCACGGCGGCGGCGTGCGACTGCAGCCACCCGACGGCTTCGGACAACCATCCCTGGACCCTGCCTTCCGTGAGCCCGAAAGGGTGGCTCGCGAGCAGGGACTTGAGCGAATCGGCGCTTGCGCCGATCTGTTGTTGCAGCCGGGGAAGCTGGGACAGCACCTGTTCGGTCACCAGCAGCGCCAACCCGCCGATCACGCCGAGTGCAATGATCCAGGTGACGAGGATGGCGAGCCACTTGGGCCAGTGGTGCCGTTGCAGGAGCGCGGCCAGCGGG
>DASTIS010000141.1:0-20237 GCA_035717365.1 Rhodanobacteraceae bacterium | reverse complement strand
ACCACCATCGCCCGCATCGCCTTCTTGCCGCCGTCGGCGCCAGGGCTTTCCGTGGAAGTGGCGTCCGTCACCGCCCCAACGCCGCTCGCAAGGCCTTGCGGATGATCGCCTCGGCATCGTCGCCGTCCGCACACGACGCGGCGGCCAGGCGCGCGGCTTCGGCGGGCTTGTAGCCGAGTTGCTGCAAGGCTGCTTCGGCTTCGCCACGCGCATCGCGCGGCACCGGTGCGGTGCCCGGCGGCGCGATGGGCGCCGTCTGGGCCACGCGATCGCGCAGCTCGACCACGATGCGTTCGGCGGTCTTCTTGCCGATGCCGGGTACCCGCGTGAGCGCCGCAACATCGCCGGCCTGCACCAGCCGCGCGAACTCGGACGTCGAAACGCCCGAGAGCACCGCCAGCGCGATCCGTGCGCCGATGCCGGACACCTTCTGCAGGTCGCGAAACAACACGCGCTCGTCGTCGCGCAGGAAGCCGTACAGCGCGACGGTATCCTCCTTGTGCGCATAGTGCGTCAACAGCACCACTTCGCTGCCGACATCGGGCAGGTCGTACAGGGTGGACATCGGCACTTCGAGTTCGTAGCCGATCCCGCCCACCTCGACCAGCACCCACGGCGGGCGCTTGGCGATCAGCGTGCCGCGCAGACGGCCGATCATGGCGAAAGCTCCGGGACTCGGGACCCGGACTGCGGAGGCAGGATGCCGGAGCGAACGTCGGCGAAGCCGACGGCCCGCAGGGCGAGCCGCAGGAGCGGCGAGTTTCCCGGGACGCGGAACCGCGAAATCAAGCCGTTCATCGGCGCCGGCCCCATGCCGCGGCCGTAATGCCTGTGCGCGCTTCGCTAGCCCGCAGGTGCGCGTGCGTGATCGCAATCGCGAGTGCGTCGGCGGCGTCGGCCTGCACGGCTTCGTGCACGTTCAACAGGATGCCGACCATGTGCTGCACCTGTTCCTTGCCGGCGTGGCCCTTGCCGACCACCGCCTGCTTGATTGCGTTGGGTGCGTACTCGCTGACCGGCAACCCGTGCCCGACCACCGCGCAGATCGCCGCGCCCCGCGCCTGCCCCAGCTTCAACGCGGAATCGGCGTTTTTGGCCATGAACACGCGTTCGATCGCCGCCTCGAGCGGCGCCTGCGCATCGATGATAGCCCCCAACTCGTCATAGATCCGTTTCAGGCGCAACGGGAACGTCGCCTCGCCTGCGACCACCAGCGTCGCGCGAAACACGCACCGCAACTTGCCCGTGGCGTCGGCTTCGATGACACCCACCCCGGTGCGCTGGCTGCCGGGATCGATGCCGAGGATACGCAACGGCGCCAAGGCGCTCACGGTCATCCCGGTGACAAGTCGGCATTGGAATGCACGGCCTGCACGTCGTCCAGTTCGTCCAGCCGCGCCAGCAGGCCCTGCACCGCCTCGACCTGGTCGGATGCAACCGGCACGTCGAGCTCGGCGCGCATCGTCACTTCGGCGTGGTCGGGCTTCAGCCCCGCGCCGGTCATCGCATCGCGCACGGCGTCGAAGGTATCCGGCGCGGTGATCACGTCGATCTGACCATCCTCCGGCCACACCTTGATGTCCTCGGCCCCGGCCACGATCGCGGCGTCGGTGAGTTTCTCTTCATCCGCGCCATCGGCATAGGACAACACCCCGATCTTGTTGAACAGGTACGCCACCGAACCGTCGGTGCCGAGATTGCCGCCGAATTTGGCGAAGGCGTGGCGCACGTCGGAGATGGTGCGCTGGCGGTTGTCGGTGAGGCACTCGACCAGCACCGCGACGCCGCCCGGCGCGTAACCCTCGAACTGCAATTCCTCGTAGGTGATCCCTTCCAGTTCGCCGGTGGCCTTCTTGATCGCGCGATCGATGTTGTCCTTGGGCATCGAGGCCGAAAGTGCCTTGTCGATCGCACTGCGCAGGCGCGGATTGCCGTCGGGATCGCCGCCACCGATCCGCGCCGCCACGGTGATCTCGCGCACCAGCTTGGTGAAGATCTGGCCGCGCCTGGCGTCCTGCGCGTTCTTGCGGCCGGCGATGGAGGGGCCTCTGCCCATATGCAATACCGTTCGTGCTGAAAGGTTGAAAGTCTAGGGAAACACGGCACGGCCTGCCACGACCGCGCTTCTCCTCCCCCTTCCACAGGAAGGGGGACCGAGGGGGATGGCTCTTCGCCGGTGACAACATCCCCCCGCGCCTTCGGCGCGACCCCCTTCCTCCGGAAGGGGGTGAACAGCTTGTCCCTACTCCGAGTCCCGAGTCTCGGGTCCCGGGTCCCGCACTTGTACATGCAATTCGGCAAGCTGCTTCGCGTCGACCGGGCTCGGTGCGTCGGTCATCAGGTCCTGCGCGCTGGTGGTCTTGGGGAAGGCGATCACGTCGCGGATCGCGTCGGTGCCGCCGACCAGCATCGCCAGCCGATCGATGCCGAACGCGATCCCCCCGTGCGGCGGCGCGCCGAATTTCAGCGCGTCCAGCAGGAACCCGAATTTGGCGCGCGCCTCGCCCTCGCCGATGCCGAGCAGTTCGAACACCGCGCTCTGCATCTCTGGCCGATGGATGCGGATCGAGCCGCCACCGATCTCGGCGCCGTTCAGCACCATGTCGTAGCCGCGGCTGACCGCGCCCGCGGGATCGGCCTTCAGCGCGGCTATGTCGTCCACCCTGGGCGCGGTGAACGGATGGTGGAGCGCGACGTGGCGCGCCTGCTCGCTGTCGTATTCGAACATCGGGAAGTCGGTCACCCACAAGGGCTTCCAGCTGTCTTCGACCAGGCCGCGATCGCGTGCCACCTTCACCCGCAACGCACCCATGGAGTCGCTGACCGTCTTCCACTTGCCCGCGCCGAACAGCAGTGCGTCACCGTTTTGCGCCTGCGTTTCACCCAGGATTTTCGCGAGGGTCGCCGCGTCGAGAAACTTTGCGACCGGCGAGTTGACGCCTTGCAAACCCTTGGCGACATCATCCACTTTCAGCCAGGCCAGGCCCTTGGCGCCGAACTTCGCCGCATGTGCGGCGTAGCCGTCGATCTGTTTGCGGGAAAGATCGTGCCCGCCCTGCACCCGCAACGCGACGACGCGCCCGTCGGAATCGTTGGCAGGCCCGGCGAATACCTTGAATTCGAGTTGCTTCACCGCGTCGGCAAGGTCGACCAGTTCCAGCTCGATGCGCAGGTCGGGCTTGTCCGAGCCATAGCGGCGCATCGCGTCGGCCCAGGTCAGCCGCGGAAACGGATCGGCCAGTTCGATCCCGGCGACTTCCCGGAACACGTCGCGGATCATCGTCTCGACGCAGTCCTGCACGTCGCGTTCCCCGACGAACGCAAACTCCATGTCGAGCTGGGTGAATTCCGGCTGGCGGTCGGCGCGCAGATCCTCGTCGCGGAAGCAGCGCGCGATCTGGTAGTAGCGGTCGAAGCCCGCGATCATCAGGAGTTGCTTGAACAACTGCGGCGATTGCGGCAACGCGTAGAACTCGCCCGCGTGGATGCGCGAGGGCACCAGGTAATCGCGCGCGCCTTCGGGCGTGGCCCTGGTGAGGATCGGTGTCTCGATGTCCTGGAACCCGCGCGCGTCGAGCCAGCGCCGCAACGCCTGCACCAGCTTGATGCGGGTGCGCATCACCTTCTGCATTTCCGGGCGGCGCAGGTCGAGGTAGCGGTACTTCAGCCGCATTTCCTCGTTGGGGTTCTCGTGCAACGCAAACGGCAGGTCGCGCGCCGCATTCAGCAATTCGATGGACTCGGCGACGACTTCGAAGCGGCCGGTGGGAATCCTGTCGTTGATGTTGCTGCGCACCCGCACCGTGCCGGTGACCCGCAGGCAATCCTCGTAACCGGTCTTGCTCGCGACCGCGAACGCCGCGGCGTTGTCGGGGTCGGCCACGATCTGCACGATGCCCTCGTGATCGCGCAGGTCCACGAACGCCACGCCGCCATGGTCGCGGCGGGCGTCCGCCCAGCCGCACAGCGACACCCGCTGGCCGACCTCCGCCTTGCCGATCAAACCACAATAATGACTGCGCATCGCCCGTCGCACCCTCGGCGCCCACCGGACGGCGGGCCAAACCGGGCATGCTAAGCGCCGCGATGCTGCGGCGCAATCAATCGTGTTCCCGCACGCGGTTCCGCAGCAGCATCTTGTCGGCACGCCGCAAGGTCGAGTCCAGCGGTTCGCCGGACTCGCGGATCGCCCAGCCCAGCGAAAACACCGCCGGCATGCCGTCACGTGAAGCCGCGCCGAGCCGCTCCGCCAGCTCACGCACGATGTTCTCGTTCGCGTTCGGCATCACCACCGCGAACTCGTCGCCACCCATCCGCACGACGAAATCACCGGAGGCCGCGCTGTGTTCCAGAAGCCTCGCCATGTCGCGCAACAGCTCGTCACCCCGCGCCCGACCCTCGCTGGCGTTCAACTGGCGGAAATAATCGATGTCGACCACCACGCAGCCCCACGTCTGGTCGTGCCCGGCTTGCAGCGCGAACGCGTCCAGGAAGCGGCGGGTGCGGCAGCCGGTGAGGCCGTCACGCTGGTTCTGGTCACGCAGGCGCAATTCGTAACGGTGCCGCAGTGTCACGTCCTGCGCGGTGCCGAGGACGTACGGGGTCGGCTCCGCATCCGGGTAGCACACGAACTGGTATTGCCAGACCCGCCGTTCGCCGTTGCGCGACACGAAGTGCAACACACCCGCGTCGCTCCGGAGGCTGCGGGTACGATTCGTGTAGTCGTTCCACGTATCCGTGGCTTCCTCGGCGATGAAGTCGGCGAGCGAACGCCCGACCATTTCTTCGCGCTCCCAGCCCAGTGCATGCGCCATGGTCGTGTTGACCTTGAGCAAACGCGCGTCCAGGTCGTGCATCCACACCATCGACAGCCCCGATTCGACCAGGTCTTCATAGCGCGTCGCACAGTCGTCCAGCGCCTTTTTCATGGCGTTTCCGGCGGATACGTCCCGCACCACCATCACGCGTGCAGGAACATCCTCGTGCAGGAGATTGCCGATATCCGCGAGCGCGTCGAAAACCTCGCCGCTGGCGCGTCGCTGCTTCCAGCCCAGGCTTCCCGGCGGCAGCGCACGCCGGTCATCGCGCAAATAGGCGTGCAAACGATCCGCCTCGGCCTCGGCGAACAGTTCCGGCAGGTGCATCTGCTGCAGGCGCAGACTGCCGCAGCCATAACACTGTTCGGCCGCCGCGTTGGCCTTGATGATGCGCTGGCTGGCGCTGGCGAACACCACCACCGGCAACGGATTGTGGTCGAACCACACGCGCTGCTCGTCCTTGCGGCGGCGAACCTGCCGCTGGAGTTCCAGTTCATCGGTGATGTTGCACGCGGCGCCGATCAGGCCCGTGGGTTTGCCGCGGACGTCGTGCAGCGGGTACTTCGAAACCAGGAAGATGCGTTCACTGCCGCCGGGCATCTTCTGCAACTCGCGGAACATCGTCGGCAGGTCGCGGTCCAGGCAAACGCGGTCGTTTTCCTCGTACGCGCTCGCCTCGGGCCCGGGCTGGAGTTCGCTGTCGCGACGTCCGACAACATCCGCCGCGCGACGCCCGACCAGCGCCGCCGCCGCCTCGTTGAGGAATCGGTAGCGGCTCCCGGCGTCCTTGATGAATACGGGATCGTGGCTGCGCTCGCAAAGCAGTTGCGGCAACTCGGCAAGCCGGCGCATGGCCGAGACGATCGACACCAGCAGCGCTCCGGTTCCCGCCAACGCGGCCAGTCCGGTCATCGCCAGCGGCAGCGCGAGGTGACCCTCCGGCGCGAAATTGCCGCCGGTTGTCGCGAGCACGGCGAGCAACACGGCCGGGATCACCAGCAGCGCGATTCCGACCCACCCGTACCAGCGCAGCGATGCGCGCGCGCCGGGAATGGCTGCGAGAATGCCGAGTTGTCCCTTGTTTGCTGCCACGACGCCTCCTGGGCGCAATCCGCTCATCGCAAACGTTGCGATGTCGTGAGCGTCCAGTGCAAGAGGCGTGCTCGCGCGGGCACCGACCGTGCTGGCGTGACAGTTGTTGACCGGAGGTACGGCCGATTGTTGACGCGCGTCTCAAATCGGGACGCGCAGCGGCACATTCTGACCTTGCGTCAGGTCCGCATCAGGGTGGATTTTCCGAACAGGCTTTCCACGAGGTCCACCACGAGTTCCGCGGTGCGGTTGCGTTCATCCAGCGCCGGGTTCAGCTCCACGATGTCGAGCGATGCCGCCAGCCCGGTGTCCGCGATCATCTCCATGCACAGTTGCGCCTCGCGGTAGGTGGGGCCGCCCGGCACCGTGGTGCCGACGGCCGGCGCGATCGACGGATCCAGGAAATCGACATCGAAACTGACGTGCAGGTGGCTGTTCTCGTCGAGGCCAGCCAGGGCTTCCTGCATGACCCGTTTCATCCCGGCCTCGTCGATGTAACGCATGTCGAAAATCTCGATGCCTGCCTGGCGGATCAGCTTCTTCTCGTTCGGATCGACCGAGCGGATGCCGATCTGGCGAATCATGCCGGCGGTGAGCGCGGAGACCTCACCGCTCATTTCGGTCAGCTCGCGCGGGCCGAGGCCGCACAGACACGCGACCGGCATGCCGTGGATGTTGCCCGACGGACTGATCTCGGCGGTATTGAAGTCGGAGTGCGCATCCAGCCAGAACACCCGCAACTTGCGATTGCGCTCGCGGCAATGGCGCGCGACCGCGCTGATCGATCCGATCCCCAGGCAATGATCGCCCCCCATCAGGATCGGCATCCGGCCGGCCTCGAGTTCGGCCAGCTCGGCCTGCATCACCGCCCGGTTCCAGGCGACGACTTCGTCGAAATGACGGTAACCGTCGTGCGGGGCCTGCCAGGGATTCGGTGGACCGGCAACATTGCCGCGGTCGACGACATCGAGTCCGCGCGCCGCAAGCGCTTGCGGCAGACCGGCCACGCGCAGCGCCTCCGGGCCCATCGTGGCGCCGCGATCGCCCGCACCGATGTCGGTGGGGGCACCAATCAGGGAAACTGGTTTTGCTTGGCTCGCCACGTGCCGTCACCCGAAGCTGTGAGGAACAAACGAGGATAACGGGGGGCCACCACGGCCACCAGCCGCCGGATCAGGCCGGATGGATCGCCGCGTCCAATGCCGCCAGCAGTTCCGCGACGGCGCCATCGGCCGCATCGCGTTCGCGACAGGGGTCGCGACCGGACAGCAACCGGTCCAAGTCGCGGGCCGCTTCGCCCACCGCATCCAGCCCGTAACAGGGTGCAGACCCCGACAGCTTGTGGGCGACATCACGCAGGCGCAGCCACGGCGTTTCGTCACCGGCAGCGGTGCAATCATGCCAGGCCGCAGCCAGCGCGGCGCGGCGCTCGGGAAGTTCCTGCAGGAAATGTCGGCGCAGCGCCTCGATCTGCGCCTGGAACTCCGCTTCGCGGGGATCCGATTCAGCCACCATAACCCTGTCCGTCCGTGCCATCGGTGTAGTCGCAGTGGTGCCGGCAGTCCGACCCGAACGGACGCGCTGACGCTTGCGGGACGCGCCATCGCGCGCCACGACACCCCAACAACGAATTCAACCTGCCCAGCTGCATCAGGGCAACAGCGTCGTCCACCTGTCACCCGTTTGCAACCCGATTTCCCCGACATTCGTGCACGGGGAGCTTACCAGCGGCGGGTCCGTGCCGGGCGTGAGGGATGGCCGTTCGGGCGCCGAACGCCGCACCTGCCATGTAGACTCGAACCCCTGACGCTGTCACGGTCTGGCCGTGGGCGCGGGGCCACTGATCCGGATTTTCCCGACGATGCCGTACGGCTGCATCTCAACCGCCATCCTGTTGCTGCCGTTTGCAGCCGCGCTGGCCACGCCACTGATCGGCCGCGGCAACCGCAGGCGCACGACCTGGTTGATGACCAGCACCGCCGGCGTGTGCCTGGTGCTCTCGACGCTGCTGTTCCCCGGCATCGCCGATGGCGAGGTGCTGCACCAGACCTTCGCGTGGGCGCCGGCGCTCGGCCTCGAATTCACGCTGCGCGTGGATGGCCTGACCTGGCTGTTCCTGGTCCTGATTTGCGGCATCGGCCTGCTGGTGGGGATCTACGCCACCTATTACATGCCGCGCGAGTACCCGCTGGTCCGGTTCTACTCGCTGCTGCTGGCCTTCATGGGCGCGATGCTGGGCATCGTGCTGTCCGGGAACGTGATCCAGCTGGTGTTCTTCTGGGAACTGACCAGCCTGTTCTCGTTCCTGTTGATCGGCTACTGGCACCACGGCAAGTCGGCGCGCGATGCCGCACGCACGGCGTTGGTCGTCACCGTCATGGGCGGATTGTGCCTGCTGGCCGGCGTGCTGTTGTTGGCGCACATCGCCGGAAGCTACGACGTCGATGCCATCCTCGTCGCGGGCGATCGCATCCGCGAAAGTCCACTCTACCTGCCGGCACTGGCGTTGGTCCTGGTCGGCGCTTTCACCAAGAGCGCGCAGGTGCCCTTCCACTTCTGGCTGCCGCAGGCGATGTCGGCGCCGACGCCGGTCTCGGCGTACCTGCACTCGGCGACCATGGTCAAGGCCGGCGTGTTCCTGCTGCTGCGGTTCTGGCCGGTGCTGGCCGGCACCGAAGAGTGGTTCTGGATCGTGGGCGGCGTCGGCTTGACGACGATGCTGGTGGGCGCCTGGGCCGCGACGTTCCAGCACGACATGAAAGCGGTGCTGGCGTACTCGACCATCAGCCATCTCGGCCTGATCACGATGTTGGCCGGCCTCGGCAGCACCCTCGGCGTGGTCGCGGCGATCTTCCACACCGTCAACCACGCCACCTTCAAGGCATCGATGTTCATGGCCGTGGGCGCGGTGGACCACGAAACCGGCACCCGCGACCTGCGGCGGCTGGGCGGACTGCGCCACGTGATGCCGATCACCGCGACGCTGGCGGTGATTGCCGGCGCGGCGATGGCCGGCGTGCCCCTGCTCAACGGATTCCTGTCCAAGGAAATGTTTTTCGCGGTGGCATTGGGCGCCAACCACGGCCTGGAGCTGGACACGCTGACCGTGCTGGTCGCGCTGATTGCGGCAGCCCTGGGCGTCACCTACTCGCTGCGGCTGGTGGGCGGCGCGTTCTTCGGGCCGTTGCGGCATGACTTTCCACGCCAGCCGCACGAGCCGCCCCGCTGGATGCGTTTCCCGATCGGAACGCTGGCCCTCGCGTGCCTCGCGGTCGGGGTCTTCCCGGCGTGGGTCGTGGGTCCGCCCCTGCGCGCAGCCGCGACGTCGGTGCTGGGCGTACAACTACCCGTCTACGACCTGGCGATCTGGCACGGCCTGACGCTGCCGCTGTTGATGAGCGTGATCGCGTTCGTCATCGGCTGCGTGGTGTATTGGGTGCTGCGGAGGCGCATCGCCGCGCGCGACGCGACGCCGCTGATCGGCCGGATCCCTGCCTTGCACTGGTTCGAGCGTGCGCTGGCGTTTGCCACCACCACCTTGCCCGAGCTGCAGCGGCGGGTGTTTCCGAGCCGGCATCTGCAGGTGCAACTGCTGCTGGTGGTGTTGCTGGCCGGCATCCTCGGTTTGGTGGCGGTACGGCCGCTGCCGGTGCCCGCGGCGGCGCACGGGATGCAGGTCGACCCGGCCTTCGCACTGTTGTGGCTGCTCGGCGTCGCCTGCGCGATCGGCGCGGCCACCCATGCCAAGTTCCAGCGCATGGCGGCACTCATCTTCACCGCGGGAACGGGACTGGTGGTGTGCATCACTTTCGTGTGGTTGTCGGCGCCGGACCTCGCGGTCACACAACTGGTCGTCGAATCGGTCACCACCGTGCTGCTGCTGCTGGGATTGCGCTGGCTGCCCAAGCGCGTCCCCGGCTTGTCGCCGCTAAGCCGCGTCGCACGCTACCGGCGCATCCGCGACGCGGTCGTAGCGATCGCCGTCGGCGCGGGCCTTGCCAGCCTAGCGTACACGGTGATGAATCACCTCGTTGCCGATTCGGCGTCACGGTTTTTCCTCGAGCAGGCATTGCCGGGCGGCGGCGGCCGCAACGTCGTCAACGTGATCCTGGTGGACTTCCGCGCGCTGGACACGCTCGGTGAGATCACCGTGCTGGCGATCGTGGCGCTGGCGGTGTTTGCGCTGCTGTGGCGGTTCCGGCCGGCGGCCGAGAGCATCGGCGCGCCGCACCAGCGCGAGGTCGCCCCCGCGCAGGATGAAGTCCACGCCGACCGCCACCCGCCCGCTTGGACCGATCAGTCGGCGACCCCCGGTTTGCTCATCCTGCTGATTGCACCGCTGATCGCGCTGTTCGCGCTGCACCTGTTTCTGCGCGGGCACAACCTGCCCGGCGGTGGATTCGTCGCCGGCATCACCGTGACGATGACCCTGATCGTGTTGTACATGGCTGGCGGTACGCGCTGGCTGGAAGCACGGCTGAGGATCGCGCCGGCGCGCTGGATCGGCATGGGGTTGTTGCTGGCAATCGCCACCGGCCTGGCCGCGGTCGTACTCGGCGATCGATTCCTCACCTCGTACCACGGGCGCTGGACCGTGCCGGTGCTCGGCGAAATCCCGTTCAACAGCGCGCTGCTGTTCGACCTCGGCGTGTTTGCCGTCGTGACCGGTGCCAGCGCACTGATGCTGGTGGTGCTCGCGCACCAATCGTTGCGACGAGTGGTTCAGCCACCCGGTCCGCCGCGCGAGACCGGAGAGGCCGAGCCCTGATGGAAGCCGTGCTTGCGATCGCAATCGGCGCCCTGGCGGGCTCGGGCGTGTGGCTGCTGCTGCGGCCGCGCACGTTCCAGGTCATCATCGGCCTGACCCTGATTTCCTACGCGGTCAACCTCTTCATCTTCTCGATCGGCGGCCTCCGGATCGGTGCCGATCCGGTGCTCGGCGCGGCCACCGACCCGGCCCGTTACGCCGACCCGCTGCCCCAGGCACTGGTGCTGACGGCGATCGTCATCAGCTTCGCCACCACGGCGTTGTTCCTGGTGGTGCTGCTGACGTCGCGCGGCCTCACCGGCAACGACCACGTCGATGGTGAGGACGGCACGTCATGAACGGCGCGCTCGCGGTCGCGCCGATCCTGATCCCGCTCGCGGTCGCTGCCGTCCAGGTCCTGCTGGGTGTCCGCTTGCGCCGCACCCGCACGAGCTTGAGTTTCCTGTCGTGCCTCGCGCTGGTGGCCGTCGCCGCGGTCCTGATGGCGTCGGCATCGGCGCCGGACGGCGGGGGCAAGACGCTGGTGTACAACGTTGGCGGCTGGCCCGCCCGGTTCGCGATCGTGCTGGTCGTCGACCGGTTGTCGGCGTTGATGCTGCTGCTCACCGCGGTGCTGGCGTTCGCGGTGTTGCCTTACGCATTGGGCCGCTGGCAGCGCATGGGCCCGCATTTCCAGCCGCTCGTGCAGTTGTTGCTGGTGGGCTACAACGGCGCGTTCCTCACCGGCGACCTGTTCAACCTGTTCGTGTTTTTCGAAGTGCTGCTGGCTGCGTCCTATGGATTGGCGCTGCACGGATCCGGTGCGCGCCGGGTCGGCGCCGGCCTGCATTACATCGCGATCAACCTGACCGCCTCGATGCTGTTCCTGATCGGCGTCGGCCTGATCTTCGGCGTCACCGGCACCTTGAACATGGCGGTACTGGCGCATCTGATTCCCGACCTCACCGGCACGCCCCGCGCGCTGATGCACGCAGGCGCGGCGTTGCTCGGATTGGCCTTCCTGATCAAGGCGGCGGTCTGGCCGGTGGGCTTCTGGCTGCCGCGCACCTACTCGGCGGCGATTCCGCCGGTCGCGGCGCTGTTCGCGGCAATGACCAAGCTCGGCATCTACGTGATCCTGCGCCTCAGCCTGCTGTTGTTCGGCGCCGACGCCGGGTTTGCGTCGGCGCACTTCGGCAGCGACTGGCTGCTGTGGCTCGGCATCATCACCCTGGTTGTCGGCAGCATCGGCATGCTGGGCGCGCGGGAACTGGGCAAGCTCGCGTCGTATTGCGTGCTGGTGTCCTCGGGCACGCTGTTGGGTGCGGTGGCGCTGCATACCCCGGCGGTCACGGCGGGCGCGCTGGCGTACCTCGTGGTTTCCGTGCTCGGAATCGCCGCGTTCTTCCTGCTGGCAGGACTCGTCGTGCCGCGCGAGACCCCCGAAGGTGCCGCGCAACTGGAGCCGTACGACCCCGTCGTCGACGCGCTGTTCGCCGCCGAGGACGAGCGGCGGGTGACGAGTCCGGCGCCCGTCGTGATCCTCGCTGCCTGTTTCCTTGCCTGCGGCCTGCTGCTGTCGGGACTACCACCGCTTTCAGGCTTTCTCGCGAAGTTCGCGCTGCTGGCGCCGATGCTGGGGCGCGGCACCGGCGCCACCCTCCTGTTCGCGTTGACGATCACCGCGGGGTTGTGCACCGTGATCGCGATGGCGCACGCCGGCATCCAGATTTTCTGGGCCGATCCGGACCGGGAGTTCCCGCGCGTCGAACCGGGCGAGACGATTTCCGTGGTCGGGTTGCTGGGGATCTGCCTCGTGCTGACCTTCGTCGTTGCCGCACCGTGGAACTACCTGTCGGCCACAGCACAACAGCTCCACGCGCCCGAGCATTACATCAACGCGGTGATGGATCGGACCACGGAGAACCGGCCATGACGCGCTGGTTTCCGCACCCATGGATGGCGGCATGGCTGCTGGTGGCCTGGCTGCTGCTGCAGCAAAACCTTGCCGTACCGACGATCGTGCTCGGCGTCGTGCTGGCGCTGGGGTTGTCCTGGGTGCTTGGCAGGCTGGACCTGCCGCGGGTACGCGTACGCAGCCTCGGCATCCTGCCGGTCCTGTTCGTGCGGGTGTTCGGCGACATCATCCGTTCCAACATCGCGGTGGCGAAAATCATCCTCTCGCCCCGGCCGCGCATCACCGCCGGGTTCATCTCGATCCCGCTGGAGGCAACCAGTCCCTACGCGCTGGCGTTGCTGGCTTGCATCATCACCGCGACGCCGGGCACGATCTGGGTCAGCCATGATTCCCGGCGCCAGGTGCTGTTGATCCACGTGCTGGATGTCGTCGACGAATCCACCTGGATCGCCAGGATCAAGCAACGCTACGAACAGCCGCTGCTGCGGATTTTCCGATGACTTCCCTGTCGATCACCGCCAGCCTCGCGACCGCCACCATCCTCGCTGCCCAGTTCCTGCTGTTGCTGGCCATGGGCATGGCCATCGCCCGGATGGTGCGCGGCCCGCGCGCACAGGACCGGGTGCTGGGGCTGGACGCGCTGTACATCAATGGCATGCTGCTGTTGCTCACCATCGGCATCCGCACCGGCAGCATCCTGTATGTCGAAGCCGGGCTGATCATCGCGCTGCTCGGCTTCGCGGCCACCGCCGCGTTCGCGAAGTTCCTGCTGCGCGGCGAGGTGATCGAATGAACGCGCTCGCGGCCGTGCCCCCCTGGGTCGCACTCGCGACCGGGCTCCTGGTGCTCGCCGGCGCGCTGTTGACGTGCATCGGCTCGGTCGGCCTGCTGCGCCTGGACACGTTCTACCGCCGCGTCCACGCCCCGACGCTCGGCACCACGCTCGGCATGTACCTGGTCCTGGCGGGAACCATCGCGTTCTTCTGGGCGGGCGAAGGCCGACCGGCGTTGCACGTCATCCTGATCGGCGTGTGCGTGACCGTGACGACGCCGATCTCGCTGATGCTGTTGGCACGCGCTGCGCTGGAGCGCGACCGGCGGGCGGGCACGGCGGGCATCCCCGCCGCCGATCCGCCCGAAGCCGGGGCGGATGAACGCGAGTCGCGGCGGTGACAGGCACGATCGGGAAGGCTTCCCGACACACTTTGCGTGTCACCCCCGCCCGGGGGCCGGCGCACTGATCCGTGACTCTGCGTGCGCGCAAGGCGGCCCCGGATCACCCATCCTGACCGGGTCTGGTGCCGGCAGTCTGACTCGAACAGACGACCTACCGCTTACAAGGCGGTTGCTCTACCAACTGAGCTATGCCGGCGCGCCGGCCGCATTATCGCAGGCGTCCGCGCGCGTCGCGACCCGCTCAAAAACAATCGATCGGTTGCGTGTGCAGGTCGCTGCGCCCCGGCAGCCACGCCTGCCACTCGAACGCGGTGCCCGCCGGCACGGAATAGTCCAGCCAGTACGCGGGCTCGGTTTCGATGCGCTGCTCGAGCCTGGCCGGAAAGCCCGCTTTCGTCACCATCGCAAGGCGCTTGTTCGCGTTGGCCTCGTCGTTGAACAGCCCCAGCGAAATCGTGTTCTGGGTGTCGCCCGCGGTGACCACGTAATAGTCGTGGATATCCCTGGCCGCGAGCCGGCGGGCTTCGTCCAGCGCCGCCTCGCGGGTCGCCGCCGCCGGCAGGTAAACCCAGTAGCCGTGCGAACGGCTCAACTGCTCTTCGCGATACTGGATGCGGACCACATGTGGCGACAGGGTCTGCATGGCGGTGCGCATGTCGATGGTGGTCATGAACGGGCCAAGGGTCGTGCAAGCTTCCGGGCTCATCTGCGATGCGGCCGCCGCAACCGGCGACGCAACGGTTGGCGGGCTCGACGGCGCGTCGGCCGGCCGCGCGGCCGTTGCGGTCCCGGTCCACAGGCGCAGCTCGGGCACGCCGGGGGCCGTCGCGGGTGGCAACGGCGCCAC
This sequence comes from Rhodanobacteraceae bacterium, assembly GCA_035717365.1. Classification (GTDB taxonomy): domain Bacteria; phylum Pseudomonadota; class Gammaproteobacteria; order Xanthomonadales; family Rhodanobacteraceae; genus 66-474. The sequence goes on along the minus strand of DASTIS010000141.1, from coordinate 5,640 downwards.
GCGCGCATGACCGAACAACAGCCATGCGCCCGCACCAAGGTTCAGTGCCAACAGCAGCAACAATAACAAGCGAACGAACATCAGGCTCCCAACCACCGCATCGCAGGCATCACAGGTTGCGGATTCTACGTCGTGCGTTCCGTGACGCGCGTCGTGGCCCATACTGCGAGTCCCGACAACACGGCGTGCTCGAGCACCTCCGCCTCGAACCCGTCGCGTTCCAGCCACGCTGCCAGCGTATTCGCCCAGCCGCCGTGCAGCCACACCGGTGCCGCACCGAGCCCTGCACGCTGGCGCGTCGCGAACCATTCGACCAGTGCCCCGGCGGCGGCCCAGCATCCCGCCTGCAACGCGGCCGCGGTATCGTCGACACCCTGGTCCCGGAACGCATCCGGATTGGTGTCGGCAATGGCCGTGCCGTGGTGGAGGGCGCCCAGCATGGCGGCGGGCGATGGTGCGATCACGCCGGCCGCGTGGTTCCCGTCTGCGGCCACGGCATCCAGCGTCACCGCGGTGCCGCAGCCGACCACCAGCCCTGCGCCGTCCGTTCGCGCGCGCACCGCGACCATGGCAAGGAACCGGTCGATGCCGAGCCGTTCCGGTTTCGCGTAGTGGTTGCCGACGCCGCAGGCGCGGCGGGGCGAACGCAGCCACGCGACTTCGACCTCGCGGCTGCCGGGCAGGCATTCGCGCACAACGTCGGTTCGCGAAGCCGGCGCCACCGAAGCCACCAGGATGCGGGCCGGGCGCGGCCAGCTGTCCAGCAAGCCCCGCAACGCCGTGACGAAATCCGGACGTGCCCAATCCAGGGCGGTGATGTCGACCGGTGCGCGCTGCTCCATGCGCGCCAATTTGGCGCGCGAGTTGCCGAGGTCCAGCAACCAGGTTTCGTCCCGTCGCCCGCTCACGTCGGCCGCACCGTGACGTCGCCGCTGTCGATGCTGCGCGGTCCCGCGGCGGTTTGCACCTGCAGCGCACCGCGCGCATCGACGCCGTCGGCGATCCCTTCGAAATATCCGCGCGCCGCCTCGACGCGGACGTTGCGCCCTGCCAGTGCGTCGCGCTGCGCCCACGCCTGCGCGCAGCCGGCAAACCCGGATCGGTCGAAGGCTTCCAATTGCACCATCAATCGCGCAATCAGCGCCGCAGCCAGTTGGTTGCGCGACGGCGTTTCGCCTCGGCACAATTCGGTCAGATCCGTGCAGGGCCGATCCAGCGTGAGGCGCACCGCCTCGGGCAAGTGCACGTTGATCCCGATTCCGATGATCGCGTGGCACGGTCCCATGAATTCGCCCCCCAGCTCGACCAGGATGCCGCCCAATTTCGCATCGTGGTACACGAGGTCGTTCGGCCACTTCAGGGCGACACCGCCGATGCCGCAGTCCTCCAGCGCCCCGGCCGCGGCAATCCCCGCGGCGAGGGACAGACCCGACAGCGCCGCGAAGCTGCCCGCGAAACGTTTCAGGCAGGAAAACTGCAGGTTGCTGGCCGGGGGCGACAGCCACTGCCGCCCGCGCCGCCCGCGCCCGGCCCGTTGCCAGTCGGCGAACACGAAAGAAAGATCCGGCAGGTCCGCGACGTGGCGCGCCAGTTCACTGGATGTCGAATCCAGCCGCCAATGGTTTTCGATGCTCCCGACCCCGCGCGCCAGCGCGGCGGGCAGCCCGGCACGAATCTGCGCGACGTCGAGCAGGTCGAGTCGTCGTGCAAGTCGGTAGCCACGCGCGTCCGACACGATTTCGAGCCCGGCGCGCCGCAACGCGTCGACCTGCTTCCAGACCGCCGCCCGCGAAATGCCCAGCCGCTGCGCCAGCGCCGGCCCGGACAGCAGGTTTCCGGACGCCAGCAGGTACAGCAGCGGCGCTCCCGCAGGCGCTGCAGACCGCGCCATCCGACCCGCTGGCGACGGTCGGGCGGATGTGTCAAGATTCGGGTTCGACATGCGCTGTCTCGGGGGCTGTCATGAAACACCTGTCGCTGTTGCTGACGGTGTTGATATTGGGGGCGGTGCCGCTGACCGCGGCAGCGCTCGATTATGGCCCGAATCAACCGCTGCTTGTTGCCGAAAACGGTGCGCCGCCGTTGCCGGGCGCGCAGGCGCGAGCCGTGTCGATGGGCGCGATGCCCGACCCGGGCACCGCCGAAGCCGACGATCACGAGGTCGCCGATGCTGCGCCTGCGTTGCCGCGCGTCGTCGCCACCCCTTCGCACGCGGCCGCGGCACGGCCCGACCACGGGCCCTCGGCCAGCAACAGGCCGCACGGCAGGGCGACCGGTCACCCCACGGCGCCGAGTCCCGCCTCGTGGCAATCGCTGCTGCCGGGATCGATCCAGTAATCCGCAGGCTCACGTCTCGGTGATGCTCACGTGGAAGCACGCCCCGCCGAGTTCGGTGGAGCGGTCCACCTGCATCGTGCCGCGGTACGAACGCACGATGTCCTCGACGATCGCAAGCCCGATGCCGTGTCCCTGCACGCGCTGGTCACCACGGACGCCACGCTGCAGCACCCGCTCCAGTTGTTCCGGCGGAATCCCCGGGCCGTCGTCCTCGATCCGGATGTCCAGGCCCATGCGCCACGCCCCGGGATTCCCGGGCGCGAGTTTCTTCACGCTCAACAGGACCCTGCGGTCGGCCCACTTGAACGCGTTTTCCAGCAGGTTGCCGAGCAACTCCAGCAGGTCGCCCTCCTCGCCGAAGAAATTCGCGTCCTCGTCGATGTCGAACTCGCACAGCACGTTCTTGTCGGCGTACACGCGCTCGAGGCTGCGCACCACCGACTCGGCGTGACCCTGCACCGGGATCGGCGCCGCAAACGTCGAATGTCCGGACATCTTGGCGCGCGCGAGCTGGTAGGCGACGATCCGGTCCATGCGCTGCACCTGCATCAGCAGGTCGTCGCGGACATCGGCCTCGCCGTCATCGGATTCCAGCCGTGAGCGCGCAACCGCCAGCGGCGTCTTGAGGCTGTGCGCGAGATCATCCAGCGTATTGCGGTAACGCGTGAGGTGCTCGCGCTCGCTCTCGATGAAGCGGTTCAGGCCGCGGGTCAACACCGACACCTCGCGCGGATACGGCCCGATCAGGCGCTCGGCCTTGCCCCGCTCGATCCGGGTGAGGTCGCGCGCCACGCGCCGGAGCGGCGAAAAACTCCAACGCAGCAGGATCTGCTGCAACACCAGCAACGCCAGGCCGAGCGCGCCCAGCCATCCGAACAGGGTGCGCCGGTACGCGGCAAGGCCGGTCTGATACAGCCCTTCGTTTTCGGCGATGTAGATGGTGAGCGGGTAGCTTTTGTTGTCCGACACCCATTCAACACCCTGGCTCAGGACGTACACGCCACCCGCGGACGTTGCGACGGGACCGGCAAAACGGGTCACGCCGGCCGCCTGCAAGTCGTGGAACGGCAGGTCGCGTCCCAGCGCGGAGGCCGCTTCCCAGCGAAAACCGTCCTGACCCACGATCACGGCGTACAGCCCCGAGCCCGGGCGCAGGAAATCGGAATTGGGCGGCGGAGTATCCGGCGGGAGCAGCCGGTCGGAGCGGGCGCTGAAGTCGATCCCGGCGAGGTAGGCGTAAGCGTAGCTTTGCAGGCGCGCACGCATCCCGGCCAACGTCGCCTGCGCGTAGGCGCGATCCAGCGCGAACCCGGTGATGCCGAGAAATCCGATCAGCACCAGCAGCGTGGCAATCGTCGAGCGCGAGACCAGCGACAACGGTCTGCGCGAAGTGGTGTCCTCGGAAGCCATCCAGCCCGGGCCTTGGCGCGGTCACGTCCGACCACGATCGCCATCATGATCGCCGCGCGTGGCGCGTGCGTGCAACTGAAAACGGGGCGTACGGGTTTATTCTTCGACCACCGTCTCGTCGCGTGGAATCGCGAAGCGGTAGCCACGCCCGCGCACGGTTTCGATCGGCTTCAGGCTGCTCTCGGGATCGAGCTTGCGGCGCAGGCGGCCGATGAACACTTCCAGCACGTTGGAGTCGCGATCGAAATCCTGCTGGTAGATGTGTTCGGTCAGGTCGGCCTTCGAGACCAGTTCGCCCGCGTGCAGCATCAGGTATTCCAGCACCTTGTATTCATAGCTGGTGAGGTCGGTGGCCCTGTTCTCGACCGTCACCGTCTGCGCGGTGGTGTCCAGCCGGATCGGCCCGCACGACAACACCGGCTTGGCCCAGCCCGACGCACGCCTCACCAGCGCGTTGATGCGCGCCAGCAGTTCTTCGACATGGAACGGCTTGACGAGATAATCGTCGGCGCCGAACTTCAGTCCTTCGACCTTGTCCTGCCACGACGAGCGCGCGGTCAGGATCAGGATCGGGTAGCCGTGGCCCTCCTTGCGCAGGATTTCGACCAGTTCCATCCCGGAAAGCTTGGGCAGGCCGAGGTCCACGATCGCGAGGTCGAACGGCACCTCGCGGCCGAGGTACAGGCCCTCCTCCCCGTCGGCTGCGGCATCCACCGCGAATCCGTCGCGCTTGAGGCGTGCCGCAAGCGTCTCGCGCAATGGCGCTTCGTCTTCCACCAGCAGGATACGCATCATCGCCCTCCTCGATCGGAATCCGGTTTGTCCGCGCCGGTTCGTGATCGCTGTTTCGAATGCAACTGCATCACGCGGACCTGGCCCTTCGGGGTCAGCACCTTGACACGATAGACCTTGGCCTGACCATGCTGGATCGTGTCCGCCGCAAGGATATGACCATGCGTCTGGCGCTGCACCTGCTTGACGGCCTGCTCAAGGCTGGCCGGACGCGGAGGTTGCTGCGGCGTGGGTCCCTTGCGCGCGAACGCGCTCGCCGCGCACAAACACAGCGTGCCTGCCAGCACTGTTGCAATGACCCGGAATTTCATGGCTACCCATGCGAATGAGTGTGGACGTTCGAATGACGATGATGCGGTGATCCATTGAATTCGTGCTGAACACGCGATCCGGGCTCCTGCTGCGCCCGCCGGGCGACGCCCGGCGACCCCCTCACGCCACCCTGGAGACAGTGGGCACGTGGACGTGCCGCAGCGCCGCCTCGACGGCACTCCAGCCTGCGCCGACCGCCTGCGCTTCCTCCGACAGCAACCTGCGGAAGGCCTTGCCCCCGGGTTCGCCGCGGTACAGGCCGAGCAGGTGGCGCGTGATCGAGGCGAGCCGCACACCGCGCGCACCTTCGGCCTCGGCGTACGGCGCCATTTGCCGGAGTACGCCCGCGCGCGCAGGCGGCTCGCAGTCGAACAGCGCCGCATCGATGCGCGCCAACGCGTACGGATCGTGGTAAGCAAACCGGCCCAGCATCACGCCATCGACGTACCGCAGATGCTCGTGGACCGCCGGCAGCCCGTCGATGCCGCCGTTGAGCACCACCATCAGTCCGGGAAATTCGCGTTTCAGGCGATACACGCGTGCATAATTGAGCGGCGGAACCTCGCGGTTCTGTTTCGGAGACAGCCCCTGCAGCCACGCCTTGCGGGCGTGCACGATCAACACCCGCACGCCGGCATCGAGCATGTCTGCCGCGAACGCGAAAAGGTCCGCGTCGTCGTCCTGGTCGTCAACGCCGATCCGGCATTTCACCGTCACCGGCACCGCGACCGCTTCACGCATCGCGCGCACGCAATCGGCGACCAGCTGCGGTTCGCGCATCAGGCATGC